>NZ_JAQUWN010000050.1 GCF_028692895.1 Pseudodesulfovibrio sp. | reverse complement strand
ACGAGCGCTCCCGCACCGTGCTCGACAAGGGCCTCAGACGCATCGCCAAGGGGGCGCTCGGGGCCAAGGACGAAAAGGCCGTCCAGGCCCACGACGACGCGGCCTTCGACCTCATCAACAAGTACGTGCTCTCCGAGGCCAAATTTGACGAGAAGGACGCCGACGCCGCGTATGGGAAGTATCTGGGGTATGCAGGTATCGAAAACGAGAGCACGAAACAAGGGGATCGGCAAGGCGCAAAGCGTTCGGACATGCGGACCATAGAATACAATTACGAACGGGATGGCGGCGATCATGGGGAAGCGCTTCCGTATAAAAGGGGGCGGGAGTAAAGCTGGAGGTGTTTGCCGCAGCTAATGCCAAGGCCCCGACCGGCGGCGAGGATGAAGAGGAACGGGCAGACAATGCCAAGCCTCAAATCCCGGACGACCGGCAACAGGGTCACGATGGCAGTCAGCATCCGGACAAGGGGAAAACCAATCTGGCTGCGGAAGAAAAACCATCAGAGAGGCCGCTGCCCACGAAGAAACCAGAACCTGATGCGGCCACCGAAAAACCGGAGACTCCCGAACAACGGGCGGAATTGCGTGAGGTCACCCCAACAGTGCCTGAATCCGCCAGGATAAAAGACGGGAAAAGACAACTTGCACCTTTTACCCCGAGCCCCTATCGCGGCAGGAAGTTTGATACCCGCCCTGGCGGAGATAATGGCCCGACCCTGACATTCGACAATGACGTCCCTGAAAACCCATCACCCGATTGCGCCGTCCACCCCGATCTGGCAACAGCAGTCGAAGAAATTGCCGTAGAATCAGGGCTTGACCTCAATATCAATAGCACAACGGGCGGAGACCACGGCGGTTCAAGGAGCAGACACTATCAAGGAAAAGCTATTGACATTAACAAAATCAACGGAATACCTGTAAGTGATCCCGCCAACGAGGAGAATGTAAAGAAGCTCCAGGAAATTATGCGCGAACATAAGGGGATGAGAGAATGCTTCGGCCCTCATTTGCAAGAGCAGATCAAAAGCAACGGCAGAGAGAAGATACCCTCAATGGCTCGAGGGCACAAAGATCATATTCATTTCGCCGTTCAATAAAACAAGGTAGGATATGGCGGGCGGGGGCGCTGCTCCTGTTCGCCATATTGTTGAGCTCTCAAGCCGCTCTTGCTTTGGATTTAAAGCGTTTTACACGAATTGAAGACAAGACCCTTTGCCAGATATTCAACAATGGCGGTGAAATAGCCTGGTTTACAGGATATGCATTCTATTCGCCGTATATGATCCGGGTGATCGGGGCGAGGGGGGAGTTCAACACTCCATGGGAGGAATGCAACTCCATATTCCAAGATACGATCATCATCAGCGCCAACAGCTTTGACGAAGCCCCGGAGGTCACAGCCTACGCGCTTCCGCTCGCTTGCGGTTGGCAATTCAGCCGTTGGTTGGAATTTCCACCCTCTTCAAAGGGGGAAGCCCCTATCACATTGGAGTTTATAAAGAACTCACCGGCCAAGAAAGATGAATTGGTTTGGGTCATGATTAACCCGTATCAGGCTAAGCTGCTCGACAAGTCAAAGCGGGGAACGGACACCTATCCACCCAACATGGGTTATGCCAAACTCAAGACGTTATGGCAGAACAATATTGCTGAAATCATTGAGAAGCTCGGTTCCCTGCGGCAGGACGCCTCGACGCCCCATCTGTTCAAGGCCGATGTCAACAGAGTCCGCCTGCGCAAAGATTATACAACGCAGACCGGCGGCAAGACTCGAGAGGCGATCAGCATCTTCGTTGCTGAAGAGAATAGAGCATTCGGGGCTACTTCCTTTTATGTCGAGCGCCTCGACGACGGGGACTGGGCCTTCGGCGAATGGACGCTGACGGGCAGGGAAAGCATAGAGGCCGGTTACCTGGGCTTCACCCTTGTCGACCGGGAGTCGAAAAAAGTGCGGCGCATCCTGTGCAACCCCTGGACGGCATACTATAAGGACGCCGCCGAGTAGCAGCCCTTTCGGGAAACTCCCGCCGCCCGCTCCGTGCATCCCCGCCGCCTAGGCGGCTTCCTGGGGGCGCTCCACGCCCTTAATGACCACCAGGGTGACGTCGTCGCGCTGCGCGGTCTGGCCCGTGAACTCGTGCAGGCGGCGGACCACGGCCCGCAGGATGTCCCGCGCGCTCCCGGAGGCGGCGGACCGGATCGCCTCGCGCAGCCGCTCCCCGCCGAACATCTCGCCGAGGTCGTTCACCGCCTCCCACACCCCGTCCGTGGTCAGGACCAGGACCTGCCCCGGCGCGGGCAGAGCGGCCTCGTGCTCGTGATACAGCCAACTCTGCTCCACCCCGAGCGGGATGTCCTCGCCCTTGAGTTCGGAGAACCCGTCCGCGGCCGGGTCGTAGACCAGGGGCGGCTGGTGTCCCGCGTTGACCCAGGCGGCCCGGCCGGCCCCGTGGTCCATCTCCATGAAGAACAAGGTGATGAACCGGCCGCTCTCGCACACGTCGCGGGCCAGGTGGCGGTTGGCCATGTCCATCCGCCGGGAGAGAGGCGCGGGCATGGACGCGCTCTGGCGGACCAGGGCCCGCCCGGCGGCCATGAGCAGGGCCGCGCCGATGCCGTGGCCCGAAACGTCGCCGATGACCACGCCGTAGCGCGTGCAGCCCGGCTGCTCGCACTCGATGAAGTCGAAGAAGTCGCCGCCCGTCTCGTCGGAGAAGCGGGCCGTGCCGGCCATCTCCAGGCCGGGCAGGTCCGGCGCGTGGTCGGGCAGGAAATGCTGCTGGATCTCGCGGGCGATGAGCAGCCCCTCGCGCATGCGCATGCCCTCCCGCAGGGCGCGGATCATCTCGTTGGTGTGCCCGGCGATGACGCCCAGCTCGTTGTTGGTGATGACCGGGACCTGGCGGGTCAGGTCGCCCCGGCTGACCCGCTCCAGGACACCGGTCTCCAAGGCGAAGAGCAGCCGCAGGTTGCGGGCGTAGGAAAAGACGAGGTTGACGCCCAGCAGCAGGAGCAGGGAGATGACCACGATCACCTCGCGCAGCACCGTGCGGCTGAAGGACGCCACGGCGTCGGGATGGGGGCCCTGGAGGGCGAAGAGGCCGACGTCGCGCAGGAGCACGAGCAGGATGACCACCGTGACCAAAAACAGGATGAGCACGGCGGCCAGGGCCACGGTGCGGGTCATGGGAGTGAACCGCACGGGTGGGTCGTAGCTCGCCCCGCCCCGGGCCGCCTCGCCGATGACCTCGCGCTCGCGGGCCAAGGCCAGGTCCAGGGCCGCGAACACGCCCAGGGTGAAAAGCCCCACGGCCAGTTTCAGCCCGCTCTCCATGAAGGGGAGCCCGAAGACCAGGAACAGCCCCAGGGCCGAGACCAGCCCGGCCAGGATGAACAGCCCGAGCTCCACGCGGAACTGCCGCCGCCCCCGGCGCACGGGCGGCGCGGGCTCCACCAGCGCCCGCTCGGCCACGCCCCGCAGGCAAAAGGCCGCCACCAGGGGCGCGAGGATGGCCGCCCCGAGCATCCAGGACGGGAGCTTTGTCATGAAGGGGCAGACGCGCGCGCCATAGAGGGTGCCGCCGAAGACGGCCATGGCGTAATAAGCGGCGGCCCTGAGGGTGGACGATACCGGTTTCATTGCGTCATCCCGTTATTTTCCTGCTCACATGCTTTGCCATCGGGCTGAATCTCGTTTAATCAAAAGTTGGCACGACTATAGCGAACAATTCTTTTCTGCAAAAGGAAGTATTGCACCATGAGAAAATTCACCGCCTTCGTCACGCTGGCCCTCCTTCTCTCCGCGTCGTCGGCCTTTGCGGGCCGGGGGTTTCCCCTGGCACTGGGCGGGTTCACCCTCGGCGAGAACGTCCATGAATACGCCTCCTGCTGCGATCTGAAGCTCGCTTCCCCCATGCCTGACTCCCCCTTCCTCACCGAGATGCACCTCAAGCCGGACTTCCTGGACGGCGTGCGCGGAGGCAGCCTGACCTACGCCAACTGCAAGGAAAAGGACAAGCTGGTCCGCATCAAGCTCAAGTTCCACAACCGGGGCCAGGCCCTCTTCGAGGACCTGCTCGCGCGGTACAAGGCCGCCTTCGGCGATCCGGACAGCTACCAGGGCGACACCTTCCGCAACGTCATCGCCTGGCAGTGGGACTTCACCAAGGGAGACCGGAGGGTTTCCGTGCTGCTGATGTGGAGCCGCGACAAGGAGACCCGCCCCGGCGTGTCCATCAAGATGACCCTTGAATCCGCCATGGACGCCGAATACGCCTGCTTCAGGGAGCGGATGGACCAGTTGGAGAAGAAGCGCGGCGGCCCGAGCAAGATCAAGGACCTGAACGCCTTCGTGCCCAGATAGCATGACCGACCTGGCCTGGAACGGCGTGGGCCTGCGCGCCCCCGACGCCTGGGAGCCCGCCTCGCTGGAGCGGGACGGCCTGCTGCTGGAATGCGGAGGGCGGCCCGCCTGCGAACTGAAGTGGAACGTGGTCCAGGGGACCTTTTCCTTCGCCCGGCACATGAAGCGGCTCTCCCGGCGCAACCGCGACGCGGACATCCTGCCCGTGGACCCGGCGGACACGCCTCCGGCCTGGGCCTCGGCCGTCGGCGGGCTGGAGGACTCCGGCCTGGCCCTGCGCAGCTTCCTGTGGCGCGCGGGCGACGAGCGCGGCCTGGGCGCGGCCCTGCACCACCCCGCCACCGGCCTGGCCGCCCTGGTCCAGTTCTTCGTGCGCACGCCCGAAGACGAGGACCTGGCCGCCACGGTCCTGGCCTCCTTTCGCGACCACTCGGGCGGCAAGACCGTGCCCTGGGCCATGTTCGGCCTGGCCGCGCGCGTCCCGGCCCGCTTCCGGCTGGAGACCTTCTCCTTCAAGCCAGGCCGCTTCACCGTCCAATACTGGCGGACCCGCTCCATGCGGCGGCAGGACCGGCTCCCGGCGGGCAAGGGGCCGGGCGTCCGCCTGACCTTCGAGCGGTTCGTCCCGGCCGACGCGCTCCTGCGCGGCCGCGACCTGGCCGACTGGTCCCGCGAGATCCTCGACCTCCCGAAACGGCCGGTCCCCGAGGCGACCCCGGACGGCCTGGCATGGGCGGGCGTATCGCGCACCTCGCTCCTCAGACGGCTGCTGCGTCGGGAAATCCGGGCGCGCGGCGTCGTCCGCCTGGCCGGAAAGAACGCCATCCTGGCCGTGACCGCGACGGGCTCGGACCCGGTGGACGCGGCGGAATTCGACACCGTGGTGCAAAGCTATGGGATTGTTTAGGAAGAAACGGCCCGCCCCGGCCATGCCCCGGAGCCAGGCCCTGGACATGGTCCCGGTGCGCAACCGGGCCGTGGAGGAGGAGCCGGCCGGGGAAGGGCTGGTGCGGCTCGCCTACCCCCTGGCGGTCAAGCCGTGGTTCGGCCGCATGGCCGACGCCGTGGGCCTGTGGGACGGCCGCCCCATGACCAAGCGGGTCGAGCTGGACGAACTGGGCTCCTTTGTCTGGGACCTCATCGACGGCAGCCGCTCCGTGCGCGACATCGCCCGCGCCTTCACCGACCGCTACCAGGTCCAGCCGCGCGAGGCCGAGCTGAGCGTCACCGCCTTCATCCGGACCATCGGCCAACGCGGCATCATCGGCCTGAAGGACCCGGACTAGCGGCCGGGCTCGAAGACGCGCTCCACCCGCATCATCTCCCCGGCCTGCAGCAGGAACCGGTCCATCTCGCGCCGCTGGTGCGGGCTGAACCGGAGCAGCAGCACCCCCTCGAACTTGTTCACCACCGTGAACAGCCCCAGGTTGTCGTGCCCCTCCAGGAGGAATCGGAACCGAGCGATGTCCGCCGGGTCCACGCGCACGTAGAGGCGCTCCGATTGCTCGGGCGGCGGCGGAAGCACGCGCTTCCGGGGTCTGCGGCGCGAAGGTGAAGCCATGCCCGCGTGGTATCCGGTCGGGCGGGGAAAGGCAAGCCTCTCGACGGGCGGCCCGGCGGCGGAGCCTGGGCAGCTCCCTCCGGCAGGGTGGCCGAGGGCTCCCCTTACGCCTGTTCCGCGTCCCGGCCGGGGCAGGGGACGCCGTGGGCGATGTAGATTTCGCCGAGGTCGCGGATGAGCCGCTTGTTGTCGAACACGGCCCGGACTTTTTCGCGGGCGGCGGGGATGACGGCGCGGCGCAGTTCCTGGTCGGTCAGGGCGCGGCGGATGATGTCGGCCAGGGCGGCCGGGTTGTCGGGCGGACAGAGCAGGCCGGTCCGTTCGTGGGCGACGAGTTCGGGCACGCCGGAGATATCGGTGGCGGCCACGGGCACGCCGGTGGCCATGGCCTCCGCCACCACGTTGGGGATGCCGTCGCGGTCGCCGTCCGCGGCCTGGCGGCAGCCGAGGGTGAAGCAGTCGGCCTCGTGGAGCAGGTCGATGACCTGGTCATGGGTGATGGTGCCCGGCATGTCGGTGACGTCGGCCAGGCCCAGTTCGTCGATCCAGGCGCGGACCTTGCGGTCAAAGGATTTCTTGCCCTGGCCGACCAGAGTGAAGCGGAAGTCGAGCCCGGACCGGCGCAGCAGGGCGAGGGCCTCGAGGATGGTGTCGATGCCCTTTTTTTCCACAAAGCGGGCCACGGTCAGGATGCGATAGGGCGGCGCGGCTTCGGGGGCGCGGCCTTCCGGGGAGAAGAGGTCGAGGTTGATGCCGTGGTAGACGCAGTGGACCGGCTTGTCGGCCGGGGCGATCTCGCGCAGGTGGGCGGCGTTGTACCTGGTGCAGGTGACCACGAACCGCGCCAGGTCGAGCTTGTCGGCGATGCGGCGCGGGTCCTGGGTATAGATGTCCTTGGCGTGGGCGGTGAAGGAAAAGGGCACGTCGGCCAGGCAGGCGGCGTACATGGTCACCGTGGTGGGCGTGTGGGCGAAGTGGCCGTGCAGGTGCCCGAGGTCCACGCCGTCGTCGATGACGGATTTCTGCATGATGTAGCCGCCCTGGAGCAGGTGCTTGACCCAGGTGTGCTTCTTGGGCGCAAGGCGGAAGCGCGGCAGCATGAGCTTCACGCATTTCCAGTAGCGCCGGGGGTGGCGCAGGACCAGGCGCAGGTTGTGCCAGAGCAGCGCGGGCAGCCCCCAGATCATGGACTCGGGCAGGTAGGTGACCTTGGCCCGGATCTCCTTGACCGAGGCGTGGGAGAAATTTTCGCGCGGGGCGCGCATGGAGTAGATGTGGATGTCGAATCCCATCTTTTCAAGCAGGCGGATCTCGTTGGATATGAAGGTCTCGGAGATGCGGGGATAGCCCTTGAGGACCATGCCCAGCGTCCGGCCCCTGGGGTTTTCGTCAGTCACGGCAATGTTCCCGGAAGTGGGCGAGGCGCTCGCACATGACGTCGAGCCCGGTCATGCGGAACCGTTCGAGGTCGGCCACGCAGCGGCCGGGGTCTTCGAGCAGCCCGTTGACCTTCTCGCGCAGCAGTTCCGGGGTGACGTCGTCCCAGCGGATGTAGTCGCACAGTCCGCGCCCCTTGAAGACCTTGGCGCGCAGGAGCTGTTCCTTGCGCGGGTTGTCGCGCGGGATGACCAGGGCGGGCTTGCGCAGGGAGAGCAGTTCGCAGAGGGTGTTGTAGCCGCCCATGGTGACCACGAGGTCGGCCTCGGCCATCTGCTTCTCGATGTTCTTGATGAAGGGCTTGATCCGGACCTTGAGGGCGCGGGCGCGGTCGGCCAGTTCGTCCAGGCGCTTGAGGTCCAGGAAGGGGCCGGTGATCATCACGGTGTGGAAGTCCACTGTGCCGTTGGTCTCCAGCATCTTCAGGTAGTTGTCGAGCACTATGTAGCCGTCGCCGCCGCCGCCGATGGTGACCAGGACCTGCTTGTGCCGCCGCCGGACGGACTTGCGCACCGCCGGGACCTTGCGCGGGATGTAGCCCGTGAACACGGTCTTTTCCGCGATGTCGTCCGGAAAGGCGTATTCCTTGATGGGGTTGTACAGGTCCTTTTCGCCGTAGACCCAGATCTCGGAGTAGTAGTCGCGCAGGATCTCGTGGAATTTCTTGCGTTCCCAGTCCCGGCGCGTGGATTCGGCGTCGTCCAGGATGTCCCGCAGGCCGAGGATGACGCGGGTGCAGGGCAGGCTCTTGCTGATCCACTTGAGGGTGGGCATGACCTCGTTCTTGAGGCCGGAGGGCACCTTGTCCACGATGAACAGGTCGGGTTTGAAGGCCTTGCAGGTGGAAAGGATGATGTTCTTGCGGATGGCGATGGCCATCTTGGGCTCCACCTTGATGGAATGGGGCACGTAGACGGTGTTGGTCTTCTTGATCATGCCGGGCATACGGACAAAGTCCACGCCCGCGGGCATGGAGTATCGCCCGGCGATGGGCGAGCCGGTGACGATGAGGATGTTCACCCCCGGCCGCACCAGGTTGCGGGCGATAGCCAGGGTGCGCCGGATGTGTCCCAGACCGTACGTGTCGTGGGAGTACATCAATATGTTGTACGAATTCGGTGCCATATCCTCACATCACGCCTCAAAGACACGGCGGGCCGTCTTCCGGCCCCGGCGCAATGCCTCGGAGACTATCGGGTTACGCGGGTTCTGTCCAGAAGAGAGGAGAATCATCCGGCGCCACCACCCGTCCCGCCCAAAGCCCTAGCGGCCGCGGGCTTCCGGGTTGACGTCCAGGCACAGGGCCGGATCGAAATCCGCAGCGCCCGCCGCGCCGGAAGTGTTTTCCGCATACGGGACATGGTCCGGCCGGGCCGCCAGGGCGTGCGAGAATCGCCGGGCCGCCCCGGCGCGGTCGCCCGCGCGCCAGGCCAGCACGCCGAGGTTGTTCTCGGCGCAGGGATGGCCGGGAGCGAGGTCCAGGGCGCGGGCGAAGGCCCGGCCCGCGCCGCCGTCGTCGCCGACCACTGCCAGTTGCACGCCCTCAACCAACGCCGCCTGCACGGGCGTGAGAGCGACGTGGTCCAGCCCACGGCAGGGACAGCGCTTGCGCGCGCAGGGCTCGGCCCCGTCCAGCAGCCGGACCTCCTCCATGACGTTGCCGAGCACGGTCTTGTCGCCGGGGCAGCGCATGACCGTGCCGTCCGGCTCCATGCGCAGCAGGGTTCGCCCGGCCGAGCAGGGCACGCCGAGGAAGTTGAAGGCGATCTTGAACCCCTGCTCCGGGTGGTCGGCGAAGATGGCCCCTGCCCGCTCGCCGTAGGCCTCGGGATAGCGGCGGCCCTCGAAGCTCCCCCGGAAGGGACGCGGCGTGATGGCGATGCCGTGCTCCGCGAAAAAGGCGCAATCGGCCGGGAAGCGGTCCTCCAGGGTGGGGTGGACCACGTAGTTGACGATGACCTTGAACCCCCGGTCCATGAGCAGCCGGGCGTTCTCGATGAAGGCCGGGACGCCCCTCACCCGCTCCCGCTCCTCGATGTGCAGGGCCACGTAGAGGTCCTGGACCCGGGCCGGGTCCACCCGCTCGGCGAAGTCGCGCACCTTGGACGAGACCGAGAGGTTGGTGTCCACGCCGATGAAATGGTTTTCGGTCAGGGCGAGGCAGATGTCCACGAAGCCGGGGTAGATGAAGGGCTCGCCGCCGGTCAGCCCCACGGTCCAGGCGCGGTCCGTGGCGTCCAGAAAGTCGGTGACGCGCCGGACGGGCAGGGTCTCTGTCACCGGGGTGTTGTCGTGCGGGAAGTAGCAATATTCACAGCGGAAATTGCACTTGCGGGTCATGTTCCAGATGAGGCTGTTCACGGGCGCTGTCATGGCGTTTCCTCTCGCGCACCTTCCTGACACGTATCAGGGCAAAAGGCCAGCATCCCTCTTGGAGTTTTTGAATACCTCTGCTATGCTCCCTCTCCCATGACAACGGATGCACTGCAGACACTGACCCGCGAACTGGACGCCTGGACCGGCCTTGAGGCCCGCGCCACCCTTTGGTGGCGGGACGACGACGCCGCCAGGCCGTGCGTCGAGCTGGACCGCCTCTTCAAGCTGAGCAACGGGCACGCCGCGCCCTGCGGCCTGGCCGTGATCCCGGCCGAGACGGGCGAGCCCCTGCGCAAGGACGTCTCGGGCCAGCACCACATCTGGGTGCTCCAGCACGGCTGGGCCCACGCGAACCACGCTGAAAAGGGCCAGGGCGCCTGGGAGCTGGGCGCGCACCGGCCCAAGTCGGTGATCTTGGAGGAACTGCGGCAGGGGATGCGCAAGCTCTCCCAGCTTTTCAAGGACCATTTCCTGCCGGTGCTGGTGCCGCCGTGGAACCGGCTGGACTCGGACCTGCTTCCCTACCTGCCGGTCATGGGCTACCGGGGGCTCTCGGCCAGCTTCCGCCACCAGCGCCCGGTGCCGCCCAGCGGCCTGCGCGTGGCCGACGCCCACTGCGACCTGCTGACCTGGAAGCACAAGCCCGCCGGCTTCGCCGGGGCGGAAAAGTGCGTTGAACGCATCGTCGCCCACCTGCGGGACAAGCGTGCCGGCGCCGTGGACCCGGACGAGCCCACCGGCATCCTGACCCATCACCTGGCCATGGACGCCGAGGCCTGGGCGTTCATGGACGAGCTGCTCGCCCTGGTCAAGGCCCACCCGGCCGCCGACTGGATCAGCCCCGCGGACATCTGGCCCGCCTGAAGCCGCACACCGAGGACCGATCAATGAACCCAACCCTGCGCCGGGCCACCCCCCGGGACATCGACGCGATCTGCCGCCTGCTGGCCACGCACATGAACCCGGACTTCCCGCCCGAGCGCTGGCGCGCCCTGTTCTCGCCCGGCTGGTGCGGCCGCAAGCCGGACTTCGGCCTGGTGGTGGAGGACGGGGACGAGATCGTGGGCTTCCACGGCCACGTCTGCTCTTCCCGCCCCCTGGGGCTCAAGCGCGAGCGCTTCGTCAACTTTTCGTCCTGGTACCTGAAGAAGGAATACCGGGGACAGGGACTGGGCCGGGCCATGGTCGAGATGGCCACGGACGACCCGGATTCGACCTACGTGGTCTGCTCCCTCTCGCCCAAGCGGGTGGACCTGTTCAAGCGGCTGGGCATGGATGTGCTGGACACGGAACGGCTGGTCTGGCGCAACGACGGCAAGTCGTTCGACAACCTGGAGATCTTCACCGACCCGGCCGAGATCGCCCGGCTGGCCTCCCCGCCCGACGCGCTGGTGCTGGAGCACCACGCCGGGCTGGCCGCCGCCCCGGTCCTCGTCTCCACCCGCTGCTGCCTCTGCCTGCTCCTGCTCTCGGTGGCCAAAAAGGGGAACGACGTCCTCTATTACGACGTGCTCTACCGCAGCAACCCGGCCCTGTTCACCGAGCGCGCGCCCGACATCGCCCGCGCCCTGCTCCCGGACGGCGACTGCGTGCTGGCGGCCGACCGCCGCTTCGTCCTGGACAACGGCCCCGGCGCGACGCCGGAGCCCCTGCCCTCCCCGCGCTTCTACAAGTCGTCGCGCGTGCTGCCCGGGGACATCGACCTGGCCTACTCCGAGATCGTCCTCCTGGGCCTGAAGCTCGACTAGCACCGGCAGCCCGCCACCCCCCGTTTCCAGGCCGTCCCGCCGCGGCCTTGTCCGGCGTCCGCGGCCCGCTCCTGAACCCGAACCGGGAATCCGGGCTTCCGCCATCTTCCGGCCGGAGTTCAAAAAAAGCACGGCCGCTTCACCTCGGGACATCGGACGGAGCGCCCTCCGCCCCCGGCGAGAGGCCGCAACCTCTTAAAAGATGCGGTCGATGAAGCTCTGGATGCGCGGGTCGCGGCAGTGCTCGCCGAAGAACTCGTCCGGCGCGCCCTGCGCCAGGAGGGAGCCGTTCTCCATGAACACCACCCGATCCGCTATCTCGCGGGCGAAGCCCATGTTGTGGGTGACGATAATCATGGTCATGCCCTCGTCGGCCAGTTGCTTGATGGTGGCGAAGACCTCGCCCACCAGCTCCGGGTCCAGGGCCGAGGTCGGCTCGTCGAAGAGCATCAGCCTCGGCTGCATGGCCAGGGCCCGGGCGATGGCCACCCGCTG
Organism: Pseudodesulfovibrio sp.; assembly: GCF_028692895.1. Taxonomy (GTDB): domain Bacteria; phylum Desulfobacterota; class Desulfovibrionia; order Desulfovibrionales; family Desulfovibrionaceae; genus Pseudodesulfovibrio. The sequence goes on along the minus strand of NZ_JAQUWN010000050.1, from coordinate 13,606 downwards.
TTTCTGCCCGCCGGAGAGCGAGGCCGGGTAGCGGGCCGCGAAATCGGCCATCCCCACCTTCTCCAGCATGGACAGTGCGACCTTGCGGGCCTCGTCCATGGGCGCGCCCAGCACGGTGACCGGGCCCTCCATGGCGTTGCCGAGTACTGTCATGTGCGGGAAAAGGTGGAAGTGCTGGAAAACCATGCCGATCTGGGTGCGCAGCTTGCAGATGTGCTTCGGCTTGTCCAGGACGAGCTTGCCCTTGACCGTGCGGTAGCCCACCTCGCGGCCGTCGAAGAGGATGGTCCCGGAGTCGATGGTCTCCAAGAAGTTGATGGCCCGCAGCAGGGTGGACTTGCCCGACCCCGAGGGGCCGATGATGACCGTCTTCTCGCCCGGGGCCAGGGCGAGGGAGACGTGGTCCACGGCCCGGTGCCCGCCGAAGCTCTTGACGATGTCCCTCAGTTCCAGAAGCGCGTGCATCAGCGTTGCTCGTAGGCCCCCACCCGGGCCTCCAGCCACTCGAAGGCGAAGGTGAAGACCGTGGTGAAGGCGAGGTAGATCACGGCGGCCAGCCCGAGCACCGTGACGTTGAACGAGGCGTTGAAGAGCTGGTCGGCCGTGCGCATCAGCTCGACCATGGCGATGGTCGAGACCAGGGCCGTGTCCTTGATCAGCGCGATGAATTCGTTGCCCACCGGCGGCAGGATGACCCGGTAGGTCTGGGGGATGATGACCCGGCGCATGGCCTGCCAGTAGGTCATACCCATGGCCTCGGCCGCTTCCATCTGGCCCCGGTCGATGGACAGGATGCCGGAGCGGATGATCTCGGCCAGGTAGGCGGAGTAGTTGAGCCCCAGGCCGATGAGGGCCGCCGGGACGGGCCGGAGCGTGATGCCGATGGCGGGCAGGCCGTAGTAGATGAAGAAGAGCTGGAGCAGGAGCGGCGTGCCCCGGAAGAGCCAGATGACGAACCAGCAGGCGCGGCTGAGCGGCCGGAAATTCGAGATGCGCCCGAGGGCGATGACCAGGCCGCCCAGCGGGGAGACCAGTATGGTGAAGAAGACCAGCATCAGGGTCATGACGCTGCCCTTGAGCAGGTGGGGCACGAACTTGACCGTGTCCCTGAGCAGCCGCCGCCACTGGGGCAGCATGGCGTCCGTGACCGAGGCGCGGAACCGCACGGCCTCAATGTTGTCGGGATACACGGCCAGGAGCTCGTCCACGACGTTCAGGGCGGCCGGGTAGTCCCCCGCCGCGAACTCCAGCCGCGCGGCCTGCATCCGGCTCGACGCGAACTGGCCCTCGTCCCCCTCGGGGCCGGGAGCCGGGACCTGGAGATACACCGCCACCGCGCCCTTGAGGTCGCCGGTGACCATGATGTCGGCGGCGCGGCGCAGGAGCGCGTCGGCCTCGGCCTGCCCGCCCGACGGAGCGGCCCAGGCCGGGACGCAGAGGCAAAAAACGAGGAGCGCCGTCAGCGCGGCGCTCCTCGCCATGTCAAACCTTGGTCTCACGACGCTCGCTACCACTGGGCCGGGTTGGTGACGTCCTCGCCGAACCACTTGCGGGAGATGGCGCCCATGGCGCCGTCCGCGATCATCTCGTCGATGGCCTTCTGGACCATGCCGCGCAGGGCCGCGTCCTCCAGGCGGAAGGCGATGCCGAAGGGCTCCTTGGTGATGAAGCCGGGCAGGGCGCGATACTTGCCGGGCCGGGAGGCCATGTAGTAGCGGCCGGTGACGTTGTCCACGACCACGGAGTCGATGCGTCCGGCCTCAAGGTCGAGGAAGGCCTTGGGGTTGGTGTCGTACTCGCGGATCTCGGCGGCCTTCTGGGGCAGTTCCTTGGCCGCCTCCAGGGCGGGGGAACCGGCCTGCACGCCGATCTTCTTGCCGCCCAGGGCCTTGAGGGACATGATGGCGGTCTCGTTGACGCGCACGGTGGCGATCTGGCCGTCCATCAGGTAGGGCTTGGAGAAGGCGACCTTCTGCTGGCGCTCGGGCGTGATGGTCATGCCGTTCCAGATGCAGTCGAACTTCTTGGCGTACAGGGAGTTGATGACGCCCTTCCACTCGGTGGGCTGCCAGACGATGGCGACGCCCAGGCGCTTGCCGACTTCCTCGGCCGCGTCCACGTCAAAACCGACAAGGACGCCCGCTTCGTCGCGGAAACCCATGGGCGGGAAGGCGTCGTCCAGGCCGATGACCAGCTTGCCGGACTCCTTGACGCGGTTCCAGGAATCATCGGCCGCCATGGCGGCGGCCGCGCTCAGGGTGAGCGCCAGGAGCAACAGGGCGAAAAATAAACGTTTCATCGTACACCTCACTCGGGATTCAAACGTTACGGGCAGTTACACAAGACTGTAACTGTTAATGTTTTTCACCCGCCTTGGCAACGATGAATTGTGCATGTCATTTCAATATATTAAACTGCCGAGAACAAAAGGACCGTGCCGAGCCGGCAATTCCGTCGTTCGTTCGGCCAATCGGCAAGCGGCCGAAGCCCCGGCCCTAGCGAACCACGGAGAGCAGGCCGTTGATGGCGGACATGACCGACTGGGTCTTGACCGCCCATCGGTCGCCCGAAAAATCGTAGCGCCGCGCACGGACGCCCCCGGCCCAGGCCCAGGCCATCCAGACCATGCCCACGGGCTTTTCCGGCGTGCCGCCACCGGGACCGGCCACGCCGGAGATGGCCACGGAAACGTCGGCGCCCACCGCCTTCAGCACGCCCTGAGCCATGGCCCGGACCACAGCCTCCGAGACCGCGCCGTGCGCCTCCAGCACGTCGGCCGGAACGCCGAGCAAGTCGCGCTTCACATCGTTGGAATAAGCCACCACCGATCCCCTGAACCACTCGGAGCTGCCGGGGACGTCGGTCAGGGTGGAGGCCAGGAGCCCGCCGGTGCAGGACTCGGCCGTGGCCAGGAAACTGCCGTTGGCCCGCAGGCATTCGCCCAGCTCGGCCACGGCGCGGGAGATGAGTAGGGTATCCATGCCTCCCTGTTTACCCGAGAGCCGGGCCGGTTGCAATGACCCCGGCCGCCGGGTATCGTGCCGCCAGGAGCGACCATGACCCTCACCCCCGCCGAACTCGCCGCCCTGGCCCTGGCCCGCCACCGGGAGCCATGGAACTGGACCCTGCACCTCGCCGGGCTGGCCGTCCTGTGCCTCGCGCTGTTGCTGCACGGCCCGCTCTGCGCCTCGGCCGGGCTGATCCTGCTGGCCGCCGGATTCTTCCGCTGGCCCGCGCCCGTCCGGCGCGACACGCGCTGGCTGCGCCTGGTCCACGCGGCCGTGGAGTGGGAAAAGGACTGGGTGGCCGCGCCCTGGAACCGGCGCAAGTGGCTGTGGCTCCTGCTCGCCCTGCCGGTCTCCGGCTACACGGTCTGGGCCCTGTGGACGCGCGAACTCGCCTCCCTGTCCCTGCTCGCCGGGTTCGCCGTGCTGGCCCGCGTGGTCCGGGAGAACAAGGAGAGCGGCATCGACCCGTAAGAACTGGACGCGGCCCCTATCCCGACTTACTATGAATGGAACGTACATACAGCAAACCACGGAGAAGCACATGAGCGACGATGTCAACGCCTGCAGGCAATGGCTCAATGAAGTAAACTGGGACATGATCCACGAGGACGCCGTCACCCTGTACCTGGAGTGGGGCAACAACAACTATCGCGACGCCATGCGCTCCCCCGTGACCCGCAGCGGCGAATATTCGATCTATTTCGCCATCGACACCTGGGAGGAGCCCAAGGTGGTGCTCATGCGCATGAACAACTACGGCTCCACCATCCTCTGCTCCAAGAAGATTCCCGACGCCCTGGCCAAGCAGCTTACCGACGACCTGGGGGGCATCAAGGGGATTCTGGCCCTGACCCCGCCCATCCGCGAATGGCTGGAGAAGGAGCTGGATCGCTGATCCGCCCCGCCGCCTGAAAAAGGAAACGGGCCGCCCCGAAAGGAGCGGCCCGTTTTTTTTCGTCCCGTCGCGCGCGGAGGATTATTTCGGCTCGACCACCTCGATACCGCCCATGTAGGGCTTGAGGGCCTCGGGAATGACGATGGAGCCGTCGGCGCGCTGATAGTTCTCGATGACCGCCACCAGGCAGCGGCCCACGGCCAGGCCGGAGCCGTTCAGGGTGTGGACGTACTCCTTCTTCTTGGCCCCCTTGGGCTGGAACCGGATGTTGGCCCGGCGAGCCTGGAAGTCCTCGCAGTTGGAGCAGGAGGATATCTCGCGATATTTGTCCTGGCCCGGCAGCCAGACCTCGATGTCGTAGGTCTTGGCCGCGCCGAAACCCATGTCGCCCGTGCACAGGGTGATGACCCGGTACGGCAGCTTGAGCAACTGCAAGATCCTCTCCGCCGACCTGGTCATGTCCTCCAGGGCCTCGTAGGAGTGGTCCGGGTGGGCGAAGTTGACCATCTCCACCTTGTGGAACTGGTGCTGGCGGATCAGCCCCTTGGTGTCCTTGCCGTAGGACCCGGCCTCGGACCGAAAACACGGTGTGAAAGCGCAGAACTTGACCGGCAGCGCCTCCTCGTCCAGCACCTCGTCCGCATAGATGTTGGTCAGCGGGACCTCGGCGGTGGGGATGAGGAAAAAGTCGCGCTCGTCCGTCAGCTTGAACAGGTCCTCCTCGAACTTGGGCAACTGGCCCGTGCCCGTCATGGTCCTGCGGTTGACGATGTACGGCGGGATGACCTCGGTATAGCCGTGCAGGCCGGTCTGGGTGTCCAGCATGAACTGGGCCAGGGCGCGCTCCAGCCGGGCGCACCAGCCGAAGCTCACGCAGAACCGCGCGCCCGCCAGCTTGGCCGCGCGTTCGAAGTCCAGTCCGCCCAGGGCGACGCCCAGCTCCCAGTGCTCCCTGGGCTGGAAATCAAAGGCCGGCACGTCCCCGACCACGCGGACAACCGGGTTGTCCTCCTCGCTGACCCCCACGGGCACGGACGCGTGCGGAATGTTGGGAACGGACATCATCCATTCCTTCTCCGCCGCCTCCACCTGGGACAGCTCGGCGTCGAGCTCCTTGGCGCGTTCGGCCACCCGCTTCATTTCTTCCAGAAGATCCTCGGCGTCTTCGCCGGCCCGCTTGCGCTTGGCGATTTCCGGCCCCACGCGATTCTGCGTCGCCTTGAGCGCCTCCACATCGGCGATCAGCGCCTTGCGCCGCTCGTCCATGGCCAGGAACTCGGCCACGTCGATCTTGGAATTCCGCTTCCTCAGGCTCTCGCGGACAACGTCCGGGTCCCTCTGCATCAATTTGAGATCAAGCATTCCCCTATCTCCTCGATTCGATTCGCCCCCCGTACTACAGCAAGACGGACCGATTGAAAAGGGGGGCGACGACGGCCCCGCATCGTGCGACCTCTCCCGCCGGTCCTTTCCTTCGCCGCCGATTTCGGGCAGAACGTCCCCCATGAGCGAGAACTCCCTTTTCACTCCGGCCCGGCACGCCGCCGAGTTCGTGGCGGGCGTGGACGAGGCCGGGCGCGGCTGCCTGGCCGGGCCCGTGGTGGCCGGGGCGTGCATCCTGCCCGGGGAATACGACCTGCCGGGCCTGAACGATTCCAAGAAGCTGACCGCGGCCCGGCGGGAGACGCTGTACGACCTGATCCGCGAGCAGGCCGTGGCCTGGGCGGTGGGGGTGTCCTGGGCCCCGGAGATCGACCGGGTGAACATCCTCCAGGCCACGTTCCTGGCCATGGGCCGGGCGGTGCGATCGCTTCGGCGCACGCCCCGTTTCCTGCGCATCGACGGCAACCAGCGCATTCCGGCCCACGCGCTCCGGCTGGACGTGCCGCAGGAGTGGGTCATCAAGGGCGACGGGCTGGTCCCGGCCATTTCGGCGGCGTCGATCCTGGCCAAGACGTTTCGGGACCGGCTGATGGTCAAGCTGGGGCGGCGCTATCCGGGCTACGGCCTGGAGACGCACATGGGCTACGGCACCGAGGCGCACATGGCGGCCATCCGAAAGCTGGGCCCGTGCCCGCAGCACCGCCTGACCTTCCGGGGCGTGAAGCCCGAGGAGGCCGCCCCGCCGAGGCAGGGCAGCCTTTTCTGATTTTCCGGCGGCCGCGCCATGGTGGCGTCCCGTGCGCCGCTGTGTTACGTGTCCGGGCATGGGCCTCTTTTCCAAGGTGATACCCTCACGGCGGCGCGGCGACCTGGGCGAGGACGCGGCCGCGCGCTACCTGGAGTCGCGCGGGATGCGCGTCATCGAGCGCAACTGGCGGCACCGCCAGTGGGAGCTGGACCTGGTCTGCCGCGACGGCGACACCCTGGTCTTCGTCGAGGTCAAGACGCGCGCGGCCGGGACCATGGGCTCCCCGGCCGACGGCCTGACCCGGGCCAAGCGCGCCCGGCTGGTCCGGGCCGCCGGGCAATACCTGACCAAGAACGAGTTGTGGGACGTCCCCTGCCGGTTCGACCTGGCCGGGGTCACGGACACGGGCGCGTCCCTGGACGTGGAGCACATCGAGAACGCTTTCGACGCCGAGGGGCTCGGCCCCGGCTGGTGAGTTCAGACATGACCGAATCCGACATGCAAGACGAGAACGGGCACGGTGCGGGCGGCGTCCTGCACGTGGTGGCCACGCCGCTCGGCAACGCGGACGACCTTTCGCCCCGCGCCCGGCGGGTCCTTTCCACGGCGGACCTGATCCTGGCCGAGGACACGCGCCGGGCCGGGTCGCTCTTCGCCCGCCTGGGGCTCGCCCACGCCGGGCGGCTGATGAGCTTCTACGAGCACAACGAGGACAAACGGCTGCCCAAGGTGCTCGAATTTCTGGAGAACGGCGCGTCGGTCGCGCTGATCTCCGACGCCGGGACGCCGCTGCTGTCCGACCCCGGCTTCACCCTGGTGCGGGCCTGCCGCGAGCGGGGAATCCGGGTCACGCCCGTGCCCGGCCCGAGCGCGCCGGTGACGGCCCTGTCCGCCTCCGGGCTGCCGCCCCTGCCCTACACCTTCCTGGGCTTCCTGCCCCGGCGCAAGGGGCATACCGAGAAGCTCCTGGCCGCCCATCGCGACACCGGGGCCACCCTGGTCTTCTTCGAGCGCAAGTCCCGGCTCAAGGGGTCGCTCGCCATCTGCCGCGAGGTCCTGGGCGACCGGCCCTTCTGCATCGCCCGCGAGCTGACCAAGGACTTTGAGGAGTTCGTGTCCGGCTCCCTGGCCGACATCTCGGGCGTGGACCCGGAGATGCGCGGCGAGATAACGGTCCTGGTCGGCCCGCCCGAGGCCGAGGCCCAGACCGGGGAGGAGGACATCGCCCGGATCGTCGAGGAGGAGTCCGCCGCCGGCGGCAAGCCCAAGGAGATAGCCCGCCGCGTGGCCGACCGAGCCCCCGGCTGGACAGCCAAGGAAGTCTATGCTTTGATGCGCGACGCATGAGCCTCTCCCCCATCCTCCGCAAGGCGCTCGACGGCGCGGTCCCGTCCGACGCCGACATCCGGCGACTCATCGAACTGCCCGACGGCCGCCTGCCCGAGCTGCTGGACGCGGCCCACCGGATACGGCTGGCCCGGTTCGGCAACCGCGTCTCGCTCTGCGCCATCGTCAACGCCCGCTCGGGCCGCTGCTCCGAGGACTGCGCCTTCTGCGCCCAGTCGGCCCGCCACCGGGCCGAGAGCCCGGTCTACCCGCTGATCTCCCCGGAGGAGATCGAGACGGCCGGACGGGCGGCCAGGGCGGCCGGGGCCGCGCGCTTCGGCGTGGTCCTGAGCGGCATGTCGCCGTCCGAGGGGGACCTCGCGTCCCTGGCCGAATCCGTGGCCCGGCTGGCCCGGCTCGGCCTGGCCCCGGACCTCTCGGCGGGCATCCTCGCCGCCGGGCGATTAAAGACGTTGAAAAAGGCGGGCCTCGCGGGGTATCATCACAATCTGGAAACGTCGCGGACCTTTTTCCCGCGCATCTGCACCACCCACGGCTACGACGAGGACGTGGACGCGGTGCGGAACGCGATCGAGGCCGGGCTGCACGTCTGCTCCGGCGGCATCTTCGGCATCGGCGAGACCTGGGACGACCGGGTGGAGCTGGCCCTGCTGCTGCGGGAGCTCGGAGTGGACTCGGTGCCGATCAACTTTCTGCACCCGGCGCCCGGCACCCCGCTTGCGGACCGGACGCTGCTCTCCCCGGAGGAGGCGCTGCGCATCGTGGCCGTGTACCGCTTCCTGCTGCCGGACCGGGCCCTGCGCATCTGCGGCGGGCGGCCCACGGTCTTCGGGGCGGGGCGCAAGGGCGAGCTGCTCACGGCCGGCGCCTCCGGCCTGATGATCGGCGACTACCTGACCACCAAGGGCGGGGACGTGGCCTCGGATTTCGATGAAATGAAACGGGCGGGACTGGTCCCGGCCGACGGGGACAAAGGATAGCGACGGATGCCCAACAATTCCCTCACCGACCTGCACGGGCTGATCTGGACCGCCCTCATGGCCGCCCTGGTGGCGGCCGGGGCCTACCTCATCGTGCCCATCGGGCCGGTGCCGGTCTCCCTCCAGCCCCTGTTCGTCTTCCTGGCGGGCTATGCCCTCGGGCCCCGGCGCGGGCCGCTGGCCATGGGGCTCTACATGCTGGCGGGCCTCCTCGGGCTGCCGGTCTTCGCGGGCGGCGGCGCGGGGCTGGGCCACGTCTTCGGCCCCACGGGCGGCTACCTCTTCGGGTTCCTGGCGGCCTCCTGGCTGTGCGGCCTGGCCCGGACTTCCACCCTGGGCTTCACCTGGAGCTCGGGCCTGGCCTTCGGCGGCGGCGCGCTGCTCACGCTTTACGCCATGGGCGCCGTGTGGCTGAAGTTCGTCCTCTCCATTTCCTGGACCAAGGCGTGGCTGGCGGGCGTGGTCCCGTTCATCCCCTGGGACGGCCTCAAGGTGGTGGCCGCCCTGTTCTGCGCCCGGCACCTCCACCGCTTCGGCCTGCTGCCGGGCCAGCGCTGACGGAGGGCTCGCGCGCGTGCTGGAGAAGAGTCTGCATGGGCTGGGCGCCGAAACCCGCGCCATGGCCTTCCTGCGCAGCTTCGTGCGCTGCTACCTGGCCGGGGCGGGCTTCAACACGCGCGGCATGCAGAACATCGGCCTGATCTACGCCATGCTGCCGGGGCTCCGGGCCGTCCACCACGGCGACCCTGCCGCGCTCAAGGCCGCCTGCAAGCGGTACATCGGCCACTACCAGTCCCACCCCTTCTGGACCCCATGCCTGGTGGGCATCTTCCTGCACGTGGAGACGGCCATCGCGGCCGGGCGGTTCCCGGCCAAGATGCTGGCCAAGGTCAAGGACACCACCGCCTACACCCTGTCCGCCCTGGGCGACTCCGTCTTCGCGGGCAGCCTGCTGATCTTCTGGGCGCTTTTGTCCATCTGCCTGCTGCTCTCGGGCCAGACGGCCGCGCCCATGCTCCTGGGCTGCGGCTTCTTCGCCGCGCTCCAGGCGTTCCGCGTCTACACATTCGTGGGCGGCCTGCGCCAGGGGTTCAAGTTCCTGGAGCGGCTCAAGCGGCTGGACCTGATCAACTGGGGCCGCCGGGTCAAGTACGCCAACGCCCTGCTGCTGCTCTGGCTGTGGATCCTGATCTGGCCCCGCCCCTTCGACCGGTGGGAGTGGCTGGGGGGCGTGGCGGCGCTTCTGCTCTTCGCCCGGTTCGTGCGCACGGGGGTCATGTCGCGGGCCTTCGCGGCCGCCATCTTCGTCGTGGCCATCGACCGTTTCCCCCTGGTGGAGCAATGGATTCGCGGCCTGCTTTAGCTTGTTATTTTTTGGACAATCGGCCATAGAAAAGCGGTTACAACAAACGGAAAGGAAATGACGGAAGACATGCAGACAACGGACCAGGAGCAGGACTTCGCCTCGGTGCGGGTGGTCGTTCGCGGAGAGCACGGGCTGCACGCCCGGCCCGCGGGCAAGCTCGCCCAGAGGGCCCAGTCCTTCCGCTCCGAGATATACCTCCTGGCGGGCGAGAACAGGGCGGACGCCAAGTCCATCCTCGACGTCCTGACCCTGGCCGCTGGGCCCGGAGAGGTGGTGCAGATACTGGCCAGGGGCGAGGACGCCGGCGAGGCCCTCGACTCCCTGAAAACGCTCTTCGAAAGGAACCTGGAAGACTAGCCATGGTACACAAGGTCCTGACGGGCATACCGGTCGCAACGGGCATCGCCATCGGCAAGGCGTTCTTCGTCAACCGGAACCACAAGGCGCACCTGCCCCGGCAGACCGTGTCCGCCGCACAGGTGCCCGCCGAGGTGGAGCGCCTCCACCAGGCCTTCGCCGACGTGGGGTCCGAGCTCACCGCCATCCGCGAGCAGGTCCCGGCCGAGCTCAAGGAGTACGGGCTGCTCATCGACACCCACCTGCTCATGCTCCGCGATCCCAAGCTCTCGGGCGCGGCCGAGGAGCACGTCCGGACCCTCGGGCTGAACGCGGCCTGGGCCCTGGAAAAGGCCGTGGCCGACCAGGAGGCCGTGTTCGGGGCCATCCACGACCCGTACATCCGCGAGCGCATGCAGGACGTGCGCGTGGTGGCGGACAAGGTCCAGGCCAAGCTCATCGGGGCCGAGACCGACCTCGCCTCCATGTCCGGCCGGGCCATCATCATGGCCCACGACCTGACACCGGCCGACACCGTGGAGCTCCAGGTCGACAAGATCATGGGCTTCGCCACCGTGCGCGGCGGCAAGACCTCGCACACCGGCATCATGGCCCGCTCCCTGGGCATCCCCGCCCTGGTGGGCGTGGACCGGCTGGAGGACGTGGTCCACGACGGCGACCTTGTCGTCCTGGACGGCCTGTCCGGCAAGATCGTGGTCAATCCCTCGGAAAGCGAGCTGGAGGACTACAACGAACGGGCCGCGTTCTTCGAGGACTACACCCGCAAGATCAAACGCCACTGCCACCTCCCGGCCGAGACCTTCGACGGCTCCCGCGTCCAGGTCATGGCCAACATCGAGCTGGTGGAGGAGGTGGCCTCGGTCATCGACAACGGCGGCGAGGGCGTGGGCCTCTACCGCACGGAATACGCCTACCTGAACCGCACCGACCTGCCCGACGAGGAGGAGCTGGCCGAGAAGTACATCGACCTCGCGGCCATCATGAACCCGCGCAAGGTCGTCTTCCGCACCCTGGACCTCGGCGCGGACAAGTTCATCGCCGCCTTCGGGGAACTGGGCGAGGCCAACCCGGCCATGGGCCTTAGGGCCATCCGCTTCTGCCTCAAGAACCCGCAGCTCTTCAAGACACAGCTCCGGGCCATCCTGCGCGCCTCGCCCTTCGGCAACGTCTCGCTGATGTTCCCCATGATCTCCGGGGTCAAGGAGGTCCGCCAGGCCAAGGCGTGGCTGGCCCAGGCCAAGGCCGAGCTGCGGCGCGAGGGCGTGGAGTACGACCCGGACATGCCGGTGGGCATCATGATCGAGCTGCCCGCCGCCGTGATGATCGCCGAATACCTGGCCCACGAGGTGGACTTCTTCTCCATCGGCACCAACGACCTGATCCAGTACTCCATCGGCGTGGACCGGACCAACCACCACGTCTCCTACCTCTACCAGCCGCTCCACCCGGCCACGCTGCGCTCCATCAAGCTGGTGGTTGACGCGGCGCACCAGGCGGGCATAGAAGTCTCGCTCTGCGGCGAGGTCGCGTCCGACCCGTTCTGCGTGCCCATCCTGCTCGGCATGGGCATCGACTCCATCTCGCTGACGCCCCAGGCCATCCCCGGCATCAAGCGGATCATCCGGCAGACCAACATGCACGACTGCCGCAAGCTGCTCAGGGACGTGCTGGAGTGCCGCACGGTCAGCCGAATCAACAACCTGGTGATGGACAACATTTTCAAGCACTTTCCGGACGAGGTGACCTTCTTCACCTCCCTGCTGGAAAACGACGAGGCCCCGTCATAAGCCCATGGCCAAGAAAAAGAACAAAAGCTCCTCTCCCGACTCCATCGCGGTAAACAAGCAGGCCCACCGCCTCTACGAGATCCTTGAGACCTTCGAGGCCGGGATTTCCCTGCTGGGCAGCGAGGTGAAGTCCCTGCGCGGCGGCCACGTAGCGTTCAAGGACGGCTACGTGGCGTTCCGCGACGGCTCGGCCTACCTTGTGGGCGTGCACGTCGCCCCCTACGAAAAGACCGGCATCTACGACCAGCACGACCCGGAGCGGCCGCGCCGCCTGCTCCTGCACAAGCATGAGATCGACACCCTCCAGGCCAAGACCGACCAAAAGGGCCTGACCGTGGTGCCCATGAAGCTCTACTTCTCCCACGGCAAGGTGAAGCTTCTGATCGGGCTGGGGCGCGGCAAGAACGTCCACTCCAAAAAGGAAGACCTCAAGGCCCGCGACATGGCCCGCGACACCGCGCGCCAACTGGCCGACTACAAGTAGGGGGGGCCTCCCCATGCTCCACACCTTCGAGGACCTGGTCGACGGCTGCCTCGCGACGGGCAGGCGCTTCCACCTGCTCTACGTCTACCTGCGCCTGACCCGGGCCGAGGGCGACGACGCGCTCCAGGCCCTGTTTCCCGGCCAGGACCTCTCGGGCGTGGATTCCCTCGGCGTCGTCCTCTTCGACGCGAGCGAGCCGGTCAAGCCCGGCCTGACCTTCGAGGCCATGCGCCGCAACGCCGACGCCTACTGCCCCCTCTGGGACGTGGTCTTCGTCATGACCGCCCGCAACGCCGACGACTCGCCCGTCACCGACGCCCAGGCCAAGCAGTTCCTGGCCGACATGCGCCAACGCATCCTGTCCGGCGAGTTCCCGGACTGGGCCCCGGTCTTCGACAAGAGCGGCGCGCTCAAGGGCGTGGAGCGCTCCCGGCCCGTGCGCGTCGGCGGCGAAGGCGGACGGCGCAATTGACCGCCCGGTCAATGGAATCACACGCGGCAACTTGCGCCCGGCCGCGAATAAGGTTACGGGATAATGGAGGATACCGTGCCCCCGGAACCCTGGCAAACCGCACAACGCAAAATCAGAGGCTGTCCAAGAATGATGAAACGCGAGGCGCGAAAGAAGTTCAAACTCGAAGCGTACTTCCTGTACGCGAGCGTTTGAACTTCCTGAAGCGACGAAGCGGATCGCCGTTTTTCAACAGCCGAGGCCGAACCCAGCCATGCCCAAGCTGAAGACCCTGCTCGTCCATCCCGACCCGGAAGTGCGCACCGCCCTGCGCGACGTCCTGGAGGACGTCCCGTTCGTGCAGGTCCTGGGCGAAGCGGTCTCCGCCTTCGAGGCCATGGAGCTCCTGGAGTCCATCCCCTACGGCGTGTTCTTCCTGGGCGTGGACCTGCCGGGCGGGGCCTCCGGCATCGAGATGGCCCAGATGCTGGCCGGGCGGAAGCACAAGCCCGCCCTGGTCTTCATCTCCGACTCCGAGACCCAGGCCTACGCCGCCTTCGAGCTGGGGGCCACGGACTACCTGCTCTGGCCGCCCGCGCCGGGCCGCATGGCCCGGACCATCGACCGGCTCCAAAATTTCAAGACCCGCTTCCGCGAGGTGCCGCCCCCCCAGGCCTACGACGCGGCCGAGGCCGAGCCCGACGACTTCGGCGACGAGCAGACCGTCCAACTCCCCCTGCCCGACGAGGAGCAGGACACCTTCCTGGCCGCTCTCAAGGCCGCCTGGGACCAGACCGCGG
>NZ_JAQUWN010000004.1 GCF_028692895.1 Pseudodesulfovibrio sp. | reverse complement strand
CCACGAAAAGCTTCTACAAACCGATGGACTGATGATACCTTGAGCTTCGCCATGTCGGCCTCCCGTTTGTTTTGGTTCTACTGGTGTTGTTACCAGCAAAACTCAGGAGTGCCGACATGGTATTTTTGCCGGAGAAAACGCCTAGGCCACCGGCTTGCGGCCGATGCTGAAGTAGGCGAAACCGGCCTCCCCCATGCGGGAAGGCACGTAGAGGTTGCGGCCGTCGAAGATCAGCGGGGCCTTGAGCAACGCCTTGATGCGCTCGAAGTCAGGGTCGCGGAACTGGTTCCAGTCCGTGATGACGGCCAGGGCGTCCGCGCCGTCGAGGACCGCGTACTGGTCGTCCTCGATGGACAGGTTCTCCAAGTGGCCGATCTCCTCCCTGGCGCGGCCGGTGGCCACGGGATCGAAGGCTCGCACCTTCATGCCCCGGGCGGTCAGCTCCTTGATGACCTCGATGGCCGAGGCCTCGCGGATGTCGTCGGTATTGGCCTTGAAGGCGATGCCCCAGATGGCCAGGGTCTTGCCCGCCACGCCGCCCTGCGGCTCGAAGTAGTCGCGGACCTTGTCCGCCAGCACGCGCTTCTGCGAGTCGTTGACTTCGTCCACGGCCCGGATCAGCCGGGCGTCGTAGCCGTGCTCGCTCGCGGTGCCGATGAGCGCCTTGACGTCCTTGGGGAAGCAGGACCCGCCGTAGCCCACGCCGGGGTAGATGAAGCTGTAGCCGATCCGGCTGTCCGAGCCGATGCCCGCGCGCACCTCGGAGACGTCCGCCCCCACCCGCTCGCAGATGTTGGCCACTTCGTTGATGAACGAAATCTTGGTGGCCAACATGCAGTTGGCCGCGTACTTGGTCATTTCCGCGCTGCGCACGCCCATGACGATGAGCTTCTCGCGGCTGCGGGCGAAGGGGGAATAGAGGTTGCGCAGCACCTTGGCCGACCCCTCGTCCCCGGTGCCGACGATGACCCGGTCCGGCTTCATGAAGTCGTTGACCGCGTCGCCCTCCTTGAGGAATTCCGGATTGGAGACCACGTCGAAGGCGATGTCCGCCTTGCGCGCGGCCAGCTCCCCGGCGATGATGGAGCGGACGTGGTCCGCCGTGCCAACGGGCACCGTGGACTTGTCCACCACGATCTTCGGGGCGGTCATGCGCTGGCCGATCTCGCGCGCCACGGCGTCCACGAAACGCAGGTCGCAGCTACCGTCCTCGCGCTGGGGCGTGCCCACGGTGATGAAGACGACGCGGGCGTCGGCCATGCCCTCGGCCAGGTCGGTGGTGAAGCGGAGGCGGCCCTGGCCGGTGTTGCGCTTCACGAGATCCTCAAGCCCCGGCTCGTAAATATGGACCTTGCCGCTCCGCAGGGTCTCGACGACCTTGGGGTTGACGTCCACGCAATGGACGTTGTTGCCCATTTCAGCGAAACAGGCGGCGGAAACCAGTCCCACGTAGCCGGTGCCGACGATGCATACATTCATTATGATATGTCTCCAAATTGATGTTGGGTTCCGTTCCAGCGCAACCCGATACCTCTTGTCCGGTTTTGGTGTCAACTTGTAACAATTATCGCAAGGGTTTGCCCCCGCAGGGCGCGCAAAGGTTGCCATCCAGGACAACTTTGCCTAATATATGAGGATATTTTTTCATCATCAACCTGGAGCGCAATCCATGCCGGTACTTGTCGTCAACGTGGACCATGTGGCCACCCTCAGGCAGGCCCGTAGGGGCATCGAACCCGAACCCGTCACCGCCGCCTACATGGCCGAAATTGCCGGGGCAACGGGCATCATCGTCCACCTGCGCGAGGACCGCAGGCACATCCAGGACCGCGACGTGGAGCTCATCAAGCTGACCTGCAACACCCGGCTCCACCTGGAGATGGCCGCCACCGAGGAGATGCAGGCCATCGCCCTCAAGATTCGGCCCGAGATGGTCTGCCTGGTTCCGGAGAAGCGCCAGGAGCTGACCACCGAAGGCGGCCTGAACTGCATCGGCCGCGAAAAGGAGCTGGCCGACTTCCTGGCCCCGCTCAAGGAAAAGGGCATCCGCTCCTCCCTGTTCATCGACGCCGATCCCAAGCAGATCGAGGCGGCCAAGGCCACGGGCACGGAGTTCATCGAGATCCACACCGGCCACTATGCGGACGCCAAGGCCGTGGACAAGCGCCAGCGGGAGCTGGGTTTCATCCTCGACGCCGTACGCCTGGCCAGGGGCATCGGCCTCAAGGTCAACCTGGGCCACGGCCTGAACTACCGCAACGTCCTGGCCTTCAAGGACGTGTCCGGCATCAGCGAATACTCCATCGGCCACGCCATCATGGCCCGCGCCATCTACGTCGGCCTGGACCGGGCCGTGCGCGACATGGCGGAGCTCGTCCGCTCCTTTGCGGACTAGGGGCCGCCGGAGATGAAAGGCGTCGGCATCGACCTGACCGAGATCGACCGCATCCGCGCCCTCTGGGAGAAGTACGGCATGCGCTTCGCCCGCCGGATTCTCACTGACGGGGAACTGGCTCAGTTGCCCAAGCGGAACCCCGTGCCGCGCCTGGCAGCCCTTTTCGCGGCCAAGGAGGCCGGGGTCAAGGCCCTGGGCACAGGGTTTGCGCAGGGGGTGCACCACAGATGCGTCGAAGTCCTGCACGCGCCGTCCGGCAAGCCGGAAATCCGCTTTCTCGGCCGGGGAAAAGAGGTCTGCGACGCGCTGGGGGCCACGGCGGCCCACGTCTCGCTCACCCATTCCCGTGACACCGCCGCCGCCACCGTGATACTGGAATAGCCACACCGCCAACCGAGGGTTCGCCAATGCTGCTGCCGCTGCCGACACCGACCGAAATGGCCACGTGGGACCGGGACACCATCAACTCCGGAGTCCCCGGCATGGTGCTCATGGAAGCCGCCAGTCGGGAGGCCCTGGCTGTGCTCCGGGACGAGTTCGGCCCGGTCGACGGGGCCGTGGTCCACTGCTTCGCCGGGTCGGGCAACAACGGCGGCGACGCCTTCGCCCTGGCCCGCCAGCTCCGCGAGCACGGGGCCGAGGTCACCATCTTTCACTCCAAGCCCGCCGCCAAGTACTCGGGCGACGCCGGGGCCAACCTGGCCTGGGCCATGGCCGTGGGCGTGCCCGCCGTCTTCCTGGACGGCGCGGACCCGGCCGCCCTGCCCCAGCCGGACCTCATCGTGGACGGTCTGCTCGGCACCGGGTTCGACGGCGAGCTGAGCCCGGCCTTCCTCAAGCTGGTCCGGGCCGTGAACCGGCTCGGGGAGCTGGCCTTCGTTCTCTCCCTGGACATCCCCTCGGGCCTGAACGGCTGCACCGGCCTGCCTTGCCCCGAGGCCGTGGAGGCGGACGCCACCGTGGCCTTCCAGGCGGCCAAGCTCGGCCTAGCCATGCCCGGCGCGGCCCGTTTCACCGGCGCGCTGCACGTCCGGCCCATCGGCATCACCCGGGCCGCCATGGAGGCGCACCCGACCAAGCTCCAGCTCATTTCCGAAGAGGTCATGCGCGCCATCCCCGTCCCCCGGCACGACATGCACAAGGGGCGGGCGGGCCGCGTGCTCATCGCGGGCGGCTCTCCCGGCCTGACCGGGGCCCCGCACCTGGCCGCCCTGGCCGCCCTGCGCAGCGGGGCCGGGCTGGTCACCGTGGCCTGCCCCGCCGGGCTGGAGGCCGCCATCAAGGGCGACGCGCCCGACATCATGACCCTGCCGCTCGGCAAGGGCGCGGAGTGGACCCCGGACATGACCGAGAAACTGCTCGAACGGGCGGCGCACGTCGATGCGCTGGTCATCGGGCCCGGCCTGGGCCGGGGCTCCGGGGCCACCCGGTTCATCAAGACCTGCGTGCCCCACTGCCCCTGCCGGACGGTGCTGGACGCCGACGCCCTCTTCGCCCTGGCCGAATACCCGGAGCTTATCGCCGACCTGCCGCCCACGGCCATCGTCACCCCTCATCCGGGCGAGATGGCCCGGATGCTCGGCCGGAGCAGCGCCGACATCCAGGCGGACCGGTTCGGCGCGGTGGAGCGCTTCGTCCGCCAGTGCCCGGCCACGCTGATCCTCAAGGGCGCGGGCACCCTGGTGGCCGACCGCTCCACCACCTGCCTCAGCCCGTTCTCGGAGCCCAACCTCTCGGTGGGCGGCTCAGGCGACGTCCTCTCCGGCCTGCTGGGCTCCCTGCTCGGCCAGGGGCTCGGACAGTTGCAGGCCGCCTGCCTCGGGGTGTATTGGCACGGCCTGGCCGGACGGATGCTCCGGAAGAAATTTCCCCTTCGCGGCAATCTCGCCTCGGAAATCGCACACATGCTGCCCACGGCGGCAAAAGGAGAATAACGAATGCTGAAAGCCAAGGATATCATGACCACGGAGTGCATCACCTTTACCCCGGAGACCGACATCCGCACCGCGCTCAAGACCCTGCTCGACAACAAGATCAACGGCGCGCCCGTGGTGGACGACGGCCTGGTGGTCGGCGTGCTCTGCCAGTCGGACCTGGTGGCCCAGCAGAAAAAGGTGACCCTGCCCTCCTTCTTCACCCTGCTCGACGGCGTCATTCCCCTGTCCTCGCCCGAGGAGATGGAGCGCGAGATGCAAAAGATCGCCGCCCTCCAGGTGGGCGAAGCCATGACGCCGGCCCCCACCTTCATCACGCCCGACACCACCATCGAGGACGTCGCCACCATGATGACCAACGAGAAGCTCTACACCCTGCCCGTGGTGGAAGACGGCAAGCTCGTGGGCGTCGTGGGCAAGGAAGACGTGCTCAAGACCCTGCTTTCCAAGTAGCGGCCGCGGGCCGATGAACGTCACGCTGCACCTGAAGACCGCCGGGGACACGCTGGACCTGGGCCGAATCCTGGCCCAGGCCCTGGCCCGCACGACTCCGTCGCCCTCTTTGCTCTTGCAAGGCGGGCTCGGATCGGGCAAAACCACGTTGGTCAGAGGGTTGGTGGAATCCCTGCCGGGCGCCGACATGGCTGAAGTGTCGAGCCCGAGCTTCAATATATTCAACCTCTATCCGACAACGCCGCAAGTGGCCCACTTCGACCTGTACCGGCTCGAAGGCATGGTGCCGGACGATTCCCTGTTCGAGTACCTGGAGGACCCTGCGACGCTTGTAGTGGTGGAGTGGATCGAGTACCTGGACCAAGATCTTTGGCCGGGCGACGCGATCCTCCTCAGGTGGCTGCCCGCCGATTCCGGGCGCGGCCTCACCCTGGAATGCCTGGGCGAGACGGCGCAGACCATGGCGGAAGCCCTTGAGGGAGAACTCAAACCGTACAGGCAAGACACGCAAGAACCATGAACATCGTCGTACAAAAATTCGGTGGGACCTCGGTGCGCAATCTCGAATGCCAGTGCCAGGTCATGCAGAAGGTCCTTCGCCCCTACCGTGAAGGCAACAAGGTCATCGTGGTCCTCTCCGCCATGAGCGGCGAGACCAACCGGCTGCTCTCCCTGGCCTGCGAATGGGCGGAATGTCCCGACCCCGCCGAGGCCGACTCCATGGTCTCCACCGGCGAGCAGATTTCCTGCGCGCTGTTCGCCATGCTGCTCAAGCAGCAGGGCGTGAACTGCCGCTCCGTCCTGGGCTTCCAGGCCCCGGTCCGCACCAACGACGCCTTCGGCAAGGCGCGCATCACGGCCATCGACAGCGAAAGCCTGATGAACATGCTCCAGGAATACGACATCCTCGTGGTGGCCGGATTCCAGGGCGTCACCGGCGACAACCGCATAACCACCCTGGGACGCGGCGGGTCCGACACCTCTGCCGTGGCCCTGGCCGCCGCCCTGGACGCGGACGTCTGCGAGATCTACACCGACGTCCCCGGCGTCTTCACCACCGACCCGAACATGTGCACCGATGCGCGCAAGATCGACCGCATCGCCTATGACGAGATGCTGGAAATGGCCAGCATGGGGGCCAAGGTCCTCCAGATCCGCTCCGTCGAATTCGCCAAGAAATACAACGTAACCGTTCACGTCCGCTCCACTTTTTCCGACGAGCAGGGCACCATCGTCACCCAGGAGGATGAAACCATGGAATCCGTTCTTGTTTCCGGCATCGCTTACGACAAGGACCAGGCTCAGATCACCCTGGTGCACGTCATGGACAAGCCGGGCGTCTCCGCCCAGATTTTCTCCCCGCTGGCCGAAAAGAAAATCCTGGTGGACATGATCGTCCAGAATCCGAGCAAGGACGGCAAGACGGACATGACCTTCACCATCCCCCGCGCCGATGTGAAGCAAACCATCAACACGCTCGAAAAACTCAAGTATGAAATAGGTTACGAAGAGCTAACCAGCGATCTCAACGTCTCCAAGGTCTCGATTATCGGCGTCGGCATGCGTAACCACTCCGGAGTCGCCTCGCGCGCATTCCGGGCGCTTGCCGATGAGAACATCAACATCCTGATGATCAGCACCTCCGAGATCAAGGTCACCTGCCTGATCGAGGACAAGTACACGGAATTAGCCGTGCGCACCCTCCATGAAGCCTTCCAGTTGGACAAGGGGCCAGTTGAGAAACCATGAGAAAAGTAACGATATACGACACCACTCTCCGCGACGGAGCACAGGCCGAAGAACTGAACCTGACCTGCGAGGACAAGGTCCGCATCGCCCGCAAGCTCGATGAGCTGGGCATCCACTACATCGAGGCGGGCTGGCCGGGCTCCAACCCCACGGACAAGAAGTTCTTTGACACCATAAAGGGAACCACCTTCAAGAACGCCAGGCTGGCGGCCTTCGGGTCCACCCACCTGGCGAAGACCACGCCGGAAAAGGACGCCAACCTGCGCGCCCTCCTGGAGGCCGGGACCCCGGTCATCACCATCTTCGGCAAGACCTGGGACATGCACGCCACCACGGCCCTGGGCATCCCCCTGGAACGCAACCTGGAGCTCATCTCGAACAGCGTCCGCTATCTCGCCGAACGCGCGGACGAGATATTCTTCGACGCCGAGCACTTCTTCGACGGCTACAAGCACAACCCCGACTACGCCCTGAGCGCCCTGCGGGCAGCCCACGAGGCCGGGGCCGCGCGGCTCATCCTCTGCGACACCAACGGCGGCACGCTGACCGCCGAGCTGGGTGAAATCATGGGCGCCGTAGCGCGGGCGCTGCCGGACGCCGAACTCGGCATCCACGCCCACAACGACGGCGAACTGGCCGTGGCCAACTCCCTGGAGGCAGTCCGGCTCGGGGCCACCCAGGTCCAAGGGACCATCAACGGCTACGGCGAACGCTGCGGCAACGCCAACCTCTGCTCTGTGATCCCCAACCTCGAACTAAAGATGGGCATCGAGACCTTCGGCCGAAAAAGCCTGGAACGGCTCTCCGACGTGGCTCACTTCGTCAGCGAGACGGCCAACCTGCGCCCCTTCATGCGCCA
The DNA here is from genome assembly GCF_028692895.1 of Pseudodesulfovibrio sp. Taxonomy (GTDB): domain Bacteria; phylum Desulfobacterota; class Desulfovibrionia; order Desulfovibrionales; family Desulfovibrionaceae; genus Pseudodesulfovibrio. The sequence goes on along the minus strand of NZ_JAQUWN010000004.1, from coordinate 90,836 downwards.
GCCCTTTGTCGGGGCCTCGGCCTTCGCCCACAAGGGCGGCGTGCACGTCAGCGCCATCCTCAAGGACGCTCGCACCTACGAACACATCCCGCCCGAAAGCGTGGGCAACGTGCGGCGCGTGCTCCAGTCAGACCAGGCGGGCCGCAGCAACATCCTGTTCAAGGCACATGAGCTGGGCTACGATATGGCGAAGAACGACGCCACCGTGGACCGGCTGCTCAAGGAGATCAAGATCAGGGAGAGCATGGGCTACGAATACTCCGTGGCCGACGCCTCCTTCGAACTCGTCCTGCAGGAGGCCCTGGGCAAGCCGCTCGATTACTTCCATTTCCGCCACTTCTTCGTGGTGGACGCCAAGCGCGAGGAGGACGCCGAACCCATGACCGAGGCCACGGTCATCGTGGACGTCAAAGGCCAGATGGAACACACGGCGGCCACGGGCCTGGGCCCGGTCAACGCCCTGGACCGCGCCCTGCGCAAAGGGCTCGAACGGTTCTACCCGAACCTCGGCGAAGTCCGCCTGCTCGACTTCAAGGTCCGCGTCCTCTCCGGCGCGGTGCGCGACACCGGGGGCACGGCCTCCTTCGTCCGCGTGCTCATTGAATCCGGCGACAAGTACGAGCGATGGACTACCGTCGGCGTGTCACACAACATCATCGAGGCGAGCTGGCAGGCCCTGGTGGACGCCATCAACTTCAAGCTGCTGCGCGACGACCAGCGCCGCGAGCAGGCCTGAACCGCCCTTTCCTGAAAACAAGACGGCCGGGCAGCATGACGCTGCCCGGCCGTTTCCTTTCACTCCGGCGAAAAATCAGTGACTCAGTTCCGGCAGTAGCCGGGCGGCCCAACTGGCGGCCCGCATATAGTGGGTGGCCGCGCTGGTCAGGCAGGCGCCGTAACGGCCCAGGATGTCGTTGGCCACCTCCCAGTTGCCGATCTCAACGGCGTCGAGCAGAAGCAGCCAGTCCCGGAAATCGTTGAGGGTGCCGCACAGGGCTTCCTTGATGCCGTCGTCCAGCGGGATGTCCTCAAGCGCCCGGTCCATCGGGCAATCGAGCAGCGCGTCCAGCTTGGAAAAAAGCCCCAGCAGGAACATGGTCTCCGGCGGATGGGCAACGCTTTCCATGGACTCCGCCAACTGGCTCAAAAACCGCCCGCGCTGCAACGCCAGGTAGGAAAGCTCCTCTCCCCTTGGCGTGGAGTCGATGTCGGTCATGACCACCACCAGGGCCCAATGCCGGACCTCGTTCAGCCCGAGCAAGGACACGGCCTGGCCGATGGACCGGACCTTGTTGCGCATACCCAGGGCGGCCGAGTTCATGTACCTGAGAATGCGGTAGCTGAGCGAAACGTCCGTCGCGATGATGGACGCGAGATCGTCCATCTCGCAATCGGGATTGCCCAGCTCGCGCAGCAGTTGCAGCTTTGCCACCGCGCTGGCCGGGAGGTTCACACCCTCCCGCACCTGCGGGACCGAAAAAAACGGTCCCTGAAAATAGGAAAAACCGAGGGCCCTCGTCCCCTCGAACGCCTCCCAGCTATCCACGTCCACGGCCAGGAACTCGCTGTTGGTCCCCTTGAACTTCTTTCTGATGTTGACGATCTCCGGCGGCGTCTTGTCGGCCAGGGAAACCCGGATGATGCACCCGTGGTCCAGCCGCTCCCGCACGCAGGGCTCCAGGCTTTCCTCCACCACAAGGGCCCCGCCCTTTTGGTGAAGTTTTTCGGCCAGGGCAACGGAATCGGGATGAGCCGCACGGTCAACATTGAGGAAAAATGCGCACATGGGACCGTCTTCGTCCCGAAAATCCGCGGTCAGGTCGACGGAGTCGGGCAGCGTCAACAAGAGCTTCTTCTCCGCCAGGGGCGAAGGCATCCGGGCCACGTGATCCTGATAGAACCGAACCAACCCGGACAATGTCGGCGCTTCCTCGCCGCTGGCCGCTCCGGGGTCGCTCAACAGGAACTCGTAACCCCAGACGTCCTTGCTCCGAGTGAAAATCGGCAGTCGGACGATCATCGTCTGTTCGGATAGGGTATCCGGATCGTCCGCGCGACTCGTCATGATTGTGGCCTCCGAATCAACAAATAAATTTTATCAGTCCTTAACAAGACTTGTTAGACCATCTACATAATAATGTAAAGAATTACAGGTCATTTTTTGGTGGTTCCCATTTGGAACCAGCGCCTTTGGCAGAACAATTTCCGCACTAAACATACTGTCGGACGGACGACACAGAGCAAAGGCCGCCCGCGTCATGCGGACGGCCCGAACAATATTCGTCGATGGAACCGATCAGAGCAATGCGGCCACCTTGCGGGTCAGGCGCACCAACTGGTTGGTGAAACCTGCCTCGTTGTCGTACCAGACGATGATCTTGACCATGGTGCCGTCCATGACCCGGGTCAGGCCCGCGTCCACCACCCCGCCGAAGGTGGAGCCCATGAAGTCCACGGAGACCAGCGGTTCCTCGGTGTAGCCCATGGAGTCGTTGGCGGCCGCCTTGAGGGCGGCGTTGACCTCCGCGGCCGTGGTGGGCTTCTTCAACTCGCAGACCAGGTCCACCAGGGAGACGTTGGGGGTGGGCACGCGGATGGACATGCCGTCCAGCAGCCCGTTGAGCTCGGGAATGACCAGTCCCACGGCCTTGGCAGCGCCGGTGGTGGTGGGCACCATGTTCACGGCGCAGGCGCGGGCGCGGCGCAGGTCCTTGTGGGAGCCGTCCAGGATGCGCTGGCTCATGGTGTAGGAATGGACCGTGGTCATGATGCCGTGCTTGATGCCGAAGCTGTCGTTGAGCACCTTGGCCGCCGGGGCCAGGCAGTTGGTGGTGCAGGAGGCGTTGGAAATGACCTTCTGGTCCGCGCTCAGGGTGCCGTCGTTGACGCCGATGACCACGGTGTTGTCCGGGCCCTTGGCCGGGGCCGAGACGATGACCTTCTTCGCGCCGCAGGCCAGGTGCTTGTCGCAGGACTCGCGGTCCGTGAACTTGCCGGTGGACTCCACGACGATGTCGCAGCCCAGGTCGCCCCAGGTCCATTCGCCGGGCGCGTTGCGGGTCACGAGGACCTTCCTGCCCTTCATCATGAAGCCGTCGGCCGTGGGCTCGACCTCGGGAAAACGGCCGTGGACCGAGTCGTATTTGAGCAGGTGAGCCAGGTCCTCGTTGGAGGCGCGGGCATTGACCGCCACCAGTTCCAGGTCATTGTCCCCGGCCAGCAGCCGGGCCATGTAACGACCGATGCGTCCAAATCCGTTCAGGCCTATTTTCGTCGCCATGTCAGAGCCTCCTGATGGTTCTTTTTCCTTCCTGGCACAATTGAATGCTCTCAAGAATACGTTCGCAATGATAATCCGTCAACGGAGTCGCCCAAAACTTTGTCCCAGCAGCGCCATTGTCTCACGGTCCGTGAAGTCGAAGCGCAGCGGCGTGAGGGTGATGTGCCCCTTGGTCAGCAGCGCGCGATCACGGTCCGGGCTGATGCGCTCGGGCGGGATGGCCCCGTCCAGCCAGTAATAGGGACGGCCGCGCGGGTCCTGCCGCGTGTCGTACCAATCGGTGTAGGACGCGCGGGTGTGCGGGCAGACGGCCAGCTCCAGCGCCTCCTCCACGGGCCGGTTGGGGAAATTCAGGTTGAGCACGCACTTGGGCGGCAGCGCGTCCCAGGGAATCCTCGGCAGCAGCCCGGCCGTGTATCGCGCCTGGCCGCTCAGGTCCGAAGGGTTGAAATGGTCCATGGACACGGCCATGGACGGAATCTCCATGAGCGCACCCTCGGTGGCGGCCGAGACCGTGCCCGAATAAAGGATGTCCACACCCACGTTGGCCCCCGCGTTGATGCCGGAGATGACGAGATCGGGAGTTTCGTCCAGCAGGGTCGAGAGCCCGAGCTTGACGCAGTCCACCGGCGTGCCGTAGACCCCCCTTCCATGGAAGCCGTCCTCGCGGAACTCCTTGACCCTGACCGGCATGGCCAGGGTCACCGCGTGCCCCACGGCCGATTGCTCGGTGACCGGGGCCACCACATGCACCGTGTGCCCGGCCTCGACCAGGGCGCGATAAAGCGCGCGCAGACCCACGGCCTGTATGCCGTCGTCGTTGGCCAGCAGTATGTTCATGGACCCCTCCTACGCGGGATTTGACAATCCAAGTGAAATCAGGTTCATAACATGGAAGCGGGCTTGTCCCGCTCCCCGCTCCGTTGCGCTCCGAAGTTAGGGGCGAAGTACAATAACCGCAACCCAATGGCAAGATTCGTGGCAAGAAAGTCGCAATATGTCCGGGACCTGACGCCCGGAACGTCCGTGGACGAAACCTTCCTCCTGGCCGAGGCCAACCAGGCCCAGTCCCGCAACGGCCCCTACTGGAACCTGACCTTCCAGGACGCCACCGGCACGGTGGACGGCAAGATATGGAGCCCCAAGAGCCAGGAATACCCCGCCCTTGACCCCGGCGCCATCTGCCGGGTCCAGGGATTCGTGGAAAATTACCGCGAGCGCACCCAGCTCAAGGTGGACAACCTGCTCCTCATCGACGCCGCGGACGTGGACCTCTCGGATTTCCTGCCCGCCTCGCGCGTTCCGCCCGAGGAACTGATGGAGGCCATCGAGGACCTCGTCACCCAGCACATGCGGCATGCGCCGTGGAAGGCCCTGTGCCGCAAGGTCTTGGGCGACGAGGATATCCGGCGCAGGCTGCTGACCGCGCCCGGCGCCAAGACCGTGCACCACGCCTACGTGGGCGGGCTGCTGGAGCACACGCTCCAGGTGGCCCGCGCCTGCATGGCCCTGTGCGACGTCTATCCGGACCTCGACCGCCAGGTGCTCCTGGCCGGGGCCATCTTCCACGACCTGGGCAAGGCCTGGGAGCTCTCCGGCGGCCTGGCCAACGACTACACGGACGAGGGGCGGCTCATGGGCCATATCCTCCTCGGCGAGGAGGCCCTGGAGCCCTTCCTGCACAAATGCAAGGGGCTGGACCCAGGCCTCAAGCTCCACCTCAAGCACCTCATCCTCAGCCACCACGGCGAACACGAATTCGGTTCCCCTGTGCGGCCCAAGACCCCTGAGGCCTTCGTCCTCCACTTTGCCGACAACATGGACGCCAAACTGAAGATCATCGACCAGGCCTTCGACGATACGGACAAGACCGGCCCGCAGTGGTCCCCCTACCTGCGCTTCCTGGAGCGCAACGTCTTCCGGGCCCCGGCCACGCCGGACTCGGGCAAAAAGAAAAACGACAAGTCGGAGAACCAATGTTTATTACCTTTGAAGGCATAGAGGGCACGGGCAAGACCACGCAGGTGGCCAAGGTGAAGGAATACTTCGAGTCCAGGGGGCGCGAGGTCTTCCTGACCCGGGAGCCGGGCGGCAGCCGCGTGGGCCGGGAGCTGCGCAAGATGCTCCTGCACGTGGACAACAAGGACCTCACCCCGGTCACAGAACTCTTCCTCTACCTAGCCGACCGGGCCCAGCACGTAGCCCAGGTCATCCGCCCGGCCCTGGACGAAGGCAAGGTCGTGCTCTGCGACCGCTTCGCCGACTCCACCGTGGTCTACCAGGGCTACGGCCGGGGGCTGGACACCAAGGTCCTCAAGCAGCTCAACGAGGTGGCGGTGGACGGGCTGTGGCCCGACCTGACCGTCGTCCTGGACATCGACCCGGAGATCGGGCTCAAGCGGGCCACCCTGCGCAACCTGGAAAAGGGCATGGCCAAGGAGGAGGGCCGGTTCGAAGCCGAGCACCTCAATTTCCACAAGCGCATCCGCGAGGGCTACCTGACCTGGGCCGCGCTCAACCGCAACCGCATCCGGGTCGTCAACGCGGCCGCCACCCCGGACGAGGTCTTCTCGCGCATCCGGCAGGCCATCGAGGCAGCCCTGCCGGGGGACGCCTAGCGGTTTCCGACCCGGAGTCTGGCCTCGCGCGAAAAAAGTGTTATGTTGTAATCGCGAGCACGAACCGGACCCTCTGACCGACAAGGCTTCATGGACATAGAACAGACCCCGAACACGCACCGCCGCATCCCCCCCGCCGTCCTCCTGGACACCGGGAAGTACCTTCTGGTCATGGCCGGGATCGCCTGGCTGCTGGCCGCCGGCTCCGCGCGCCTGGGCTACAACTGGCAGTGGTACCGCATCCCGCCCTTTCTCTTCCGCCACACAGCCGACGGCTACGTCTTGGGCCCCCTCATGAAGGGCCTGGGCGTCACGCTCGAGATCACGGCCATGAGCATGGGCCTCATGCTCGCCCTGGGCCTGGCCACGGCCCTGATGCGCATGTCCCGCTCCGTGGTGGCCGTGGGCCTGGCCCGCGCCTACATGGAGATCATCCGCAACACCCCGCTGCTCATCCAGCTTTTCTTTCTCTACTTCGTGGCCGCGCCCATCCTTGGCATGTCCGGCTTCTGGGCCGCGATCATCTCCCTCAGCCTGTTCGAGGGGGCCTACGCCTCGGAGATATTCCGGGCCGGGATCACCTCCATCGACCGGGGGCAGTGGGAGGCGGCCAAAAGCCTGGGCATGACGCCCGCCGTCATGTACCGCAGGATCATCCTGCCCCAGGCCGTCCGGCGCGTGCTGCCGCCCCTGACCAGCCAGGCGGTCTCCCTGGTCAAGGACTCGGCTCTTGTCAGCACCGTGGCCATCCTGGACCTGACCCAGCGCGGCCGGATGATCGACGCGGAAACCTTCCTGACCTTCGAAATCTGGTTCACCGTCGCAGCCATCTATCTCGCCGTCACCCTGACCTTGTCGGGCGTGGCGCGGATGCTGGAAAAACGTCTGGGCGGCTTCCGGCCGCCGAACCCGTAACCTGGAGGACCCCATGACCATCTGGAGAGCCTTCCGCACCGCCCGTGGCATCATGATCGCCATCCTCGGCGTCTCCCACGTCACCTTTGCCCAGGCATCCTGCAAAACCGGCGCGTCAGCCGAAACCAAGGAGCATCGCATGAAGACACTGCGCATCATCGCCGCCCTGGCCATCCTGACCCTCGCTCTCGTCCCGGCGGGCTGCGGCCCGACCCCCAAGAAGGACGAAACCAAGACCGCCGCCACCGGGGCGGGCGCCACCAGCCAGCTCGAAACCATCCTGAAGCGCGGCACCATCAAGGTCGGGTTCGACACCTTCAAGCCCTGGGCCATGAAGGACAAGGACGGCAACTACGTCGGCTTCGAGATCGATGTGGCGCGCAAGATCGCCGAGGACATGGGCGTCCAGGTCGAGTTCGTGCCCACCAAGTGGTCGGGCATCATCCCCGCCCTCCTCACCGGCAAGTTCGACGTCATCATCGGCGGCATGACAGTGACCCCGCAGCGCAACCTCAAGGTCAACTTTTCCATCCCCTACGAGTTCTCCGGCATGTCCATCGTAGCCGACAACACCATCGCGGGCGGCCGCACCCGGCTTTCGGACTTCGACAACCCGGACACGACCATCGCCGTCCGGCTGGGGACCACGGCGGCCGAGGCGACCAAGAACTTCCTGCCCAACGCCAAGAAGCTCTTCTTCGACGACGAGTCGCAGACCATCCAGGAGCTGCTCAACGGCCGGGTCCACGCCCTGGTAGCCTCCAACCCCCTGCCCATGACCCTGGCCAAGGAATACGCCGACAAGCTCTACCTGCCGCTCAAGGACGACTTCACCCGCGAGCCCATCTCCTTTGCCGTGCGCAAGGGCGACCTGGACTACCTGAACTGGCTCGACAACTGGGTCCGGGTCTACATGAGCAAGGGCTGGCTGCAAAACCGCTACCACTACTGGTTCTTCACCCACGACTGGGAATCCCAGGTCCAGTAGCCAGGCGCCCCGTTGCCAGCACAGAAGAAAACAGGAATCCGCCTCACCCTGCCGGACATCGCCATCCTGGCGGCGCTGGCGGGCGTGGCGGGCTATTGCCTCTACCGCGCTGCGGTGGGCCTGAACTACCACTGGCGGTGGGAGGCCGTGCCCCAGTTCCTGGTGCGCTACGACGCGGCCACCGGCTCGTGGCGGCCCGGGCTGCTGGCGCAGGGGCTCTTCACCACCATCCGGCTCAGCCTGTGGGCCGGGGTCCTGGCCACCCTGGCCGGGCTGGGCGTGGGGCTGATGCGGGTCAGCCCGCGCCTGTTCCGCCGCCAACTGGCCGGGACCTACGTGGGGCTGATCCGCAACACCCCGCCCCTGGTCCTCATCTTCATCTTCTACTTTTTCGTTGGCGACCAGATCATGCAGCTCCTCGGCGTGGCGGACGCCATCCACGCCCTCGCGCCGGGGAGTAAGGACGCCCTCTCCTGGCTCTTCGGCCCCATGGGCAGATTCCCGCAGTTCCTCTCGGCCGTGCTGACCCTTGCCCTGTTCGAGGGGGCGTACATCGCCGAGATCGTCCGGGCGGGCGTGGAATCCGTGGAAAAGGGCCAGTGGGAGGCGGCCACCGGCCTGGGCATGAGCCGGGCGAAGGCCCTGCGCCACGTGGTCCTGCCCCAGGCGCTGACGCGCATGTTGCCAGCCCTGGCCGGACAGTTTATATCAATCGTCAAGGACTCGGCCATCGTGTCCGTCATTTCCATCGAGGAATTGACCTTCCAGGGCCAGCAGATCATGACCACCACCTACCTGAGCTTCGAGGTATGGATCGTGGTGTTCGTACTCTACTTCGTCCTGACGTTCCTGTGCTCCCTGGCCGTGCGGCGGCTGGAGGTTGGCCTGAACCGGCGCTGACGCGCCCGGCCCGGAGCGCGGCGGCCCACGGGAAGCGACAATATCAACCGTACCAGATCGGAGGCGGCCCATATGAGTGAAGACGTCAAGGTTTATGCCCTTTCCACCTGCATCCACTGCCGGAACGCGAAAAAATACCTCGACGAATGCGGGGTCAAGTACCAGTGCGTGCATGTGGACGAACTGAGCGGCGACGAGCGCAGGAAGGCCGTCGAGGAAGTGAAGGGGTACAACCCCTCGGTCTCCTTCCCGACCCTCGTCATCAAGGACAAGGTGGTGGTCGGCTTCAACAAGGAGAAGATCGACGCGGCGCTGGAGAAATAGCCATGGATGCGAAGCAGCTTTACGAGACCCTGAAAAAGCTCCAGGAGCCCAAGGGCTACCACTTCAACGCGGACATGGAGAACATGACCATGCCGCTGCTGGAAAGCCTGCTCGTCAACAAGGAGCGGCTGGGCTACATGGCCTGCCCCTGCCGCCTGGCCAACGGCGACCTGGAGGCGGACCGGGACATCCTCTGCCCATGCGTCTACCGCGAGGCGGACGTGAAGGAATACGGCGCCTGCTTCTGCGCGCTCTACGTCAGCAAGGATTACAACGAGGGGACCATCGAGAAACGGGTGGTGCCAGAACGCCGTCCGCCGGAAAAAATCCTCTTCTAGGCGCGTCCGGCCACGGACGACAAAAAAGGGCCCCGGTCATCCGGGGCCCTTTTCTTATTCGCTCATGCGCCGGGCTAGATGACGTCGCGCAGGATGCGCACCATACGGTCGCGCACGCCGGTGACGATCTCCGACTGGCTGACGTTGCGGCCGCCCGCGTAGACGGCCATGGTCAGGGTTTCGCGCTGGCGGAAGCCGCGGAAGTTGTTCTTCTTGCGCTTGATCTTCTCGTCCTTGCCGAAGACGATGGTGGTGCCGTCGTTCTCCTCGCGCGGGGCCACGGTGGCCAGGGAGACGTCGGCCGCAATGATATAGGTGTCGTCGGTGACATAACTGCCGATGATGTAGCCCAGAGTGGCCCCGACGATGAGGCCCGCCGCGCCCTTGGCCACGGCGTCGCGCCCCTCGCCCTCGCGGATCGGGTCGTACGCCCCGGCCACGCCGCCCAGCGCGCCACCGGCAAAGCGGAATTCATCGCGCATGTCTTCCTGCACCTGGCCGGAATACTTGACGTTGATGTCCAGCAAAATGCCGAAGTCGTTGGTGGTGACCGGCTCGTAGCCCAGCCCCCGGTAGGCGTCCTCCAGTTGGCGCTGGAACCCGTACAGGTCGAAGGACGGATCGCCCGAGGTGTTGCGGATGCGCAGCTTGATCTTGTTGTTCACGAACAGGCTGGAATCCACGATGAACTGGTTGCTCATGGCCGAGCCGTACATCAGGCCGTCCTGGGCCTGGACCATGCCCATGCGGCTCTTGGAGGCCGTGCAGCCCGCAAGCAGGACCAGGAAAACCAGGATTCCGAGAGAGAGTGTGGTGGTAGTGCGTCGCATTAGTGACCCTTCCTGTAGGCTACGCTGTTATCGTTCAGGAACTTGAAGACTTCGGAATAGTGGATGCTGAAGTTCAAACCTACGGCGACATTCGGGTCCCATCCCCAATCATTGACACCGATCACAAACCGGCCAAGAAAGAGCGGTCCGCCGGAATTGCCGTGGTTGATGGCGGTGTCCGTCTGAATGAACAGGACCGGCTTGCCCTTGACCCCCATGATGGAGGTGTGCTCCCGCACGCTGCTGATGACGCCTCGCGTGAGCGTGAAGTCGACGCCTTCCGGGTGGCCGATGGCCTCCACGTTGTCGCCCAGCTTGACCTCCTTCTGGTCGTAGAAGGTCACGGGCGCGCCACGGTCCTGCACCTTGACCAAAGCGAGGTCGAGCCGGACGTCCTTGGCCACGACCTTGCCGAAGGTCTCGGTCTTGTCCCACTTCTTCATCTCGATGAACTTCTGCTCCTCGACCACGTGATAGTTGGTCAGGACCATGTCGGTGGTGACGTAGAAGCCGGAGCCCAGCCCTTTGGAATTCCGGACCACGACCACGCTTTCGAACCGCTTGTCATCGCGCCTGTCGAAGCCGTAGTCCTCCTTCTTGGTGCTGGCCACGGCCACGTTGCGGTTCTTGATGATGTCCCGGCGAATGACGTCCATGGAGACGTAGGAACGCGATTTGCCCTTGTGGGACGCATAGTGGTCGAGCAGCTCGGAGAGCTTGACCCTGACCGCCTGGGACTCGAACTGGTCCAGGTCCTTCTCGGTAACGTTGGTGTTCCGGATCTCGTCGAGGTTGGGGTCGGAATCCTGGAGGTTGTAGGCGACGGTGAAAAACTCCTGGGAGCGGATGTCGAAGAAGTCGGAGTAGTAGCGCTTCTTGCGCTTGTCGATGACGTAGTACTGCACCGAGCCGGTCTTGACCGATTCCACCTCCACGCGCTGGTACGGGTATTCCTCGTACACGGGCTCCTTGTTGTAGCGGGGGGTCTCGGCGACCTTCTTCTTGAGGTCCTCCATCTTCTTCTTGGCCTCTTCGGTCTTCAGCGACAACCCGTAATCCCCGATGACCTTGCCCAGGGCTCCGAAAAGGTCGGTGCCGGCCGAAGTGGTCCCCTCCTTGGCGGAGGCGGTCATGTACTCCACGTTCGCCTGCTGCAATTCCACCTGGAGCACGTCCCAGTCCGGATTGTTCACTTCCTTGTATCCGGCCAGGTAGGTGGACTTGACGTAGTTGCTGGTGTCCACGCGCCGGTTGGTCCGGGTCATGGCCAGGTTGAAGAGGATGACGATGTCCGCCTCCTTGACCGCCTTGCTCTCGAACCCCTGCTTGAGGTCCGCGGCGGACGCCTCGAAGGGCATGTCCAGGTCCACGGCCACGGGAAATTCGATGACGCCCTTCTTCTTGAGGGTGTCGCTGGTCACTTCCAGGAAGGCGATCTTCACGCCCGGCACGGCGTCGAGGGTGAGCCCGGCCTCGCCGACCTTGGCGTAGGCGGCAAGGAGCTTCGGCACGTCCGCCTTCCGCGCGTTGGTGCAGAGCTTGGCGAAATAGGCCGCGCCGAGCTCCTTCTTCATCTCGTCCGGCAGGACCGCGCCGTAGACGGTGGAGAGCTGGAGCAGCCCCTTGTCGTCGGCCTTGGCCACCGCGCCGTCCCAGGCCGCCTTCCCTTCGGAAAGGACGGAGGCGGCGTCGACGGAAACGGGATACTCGGCGAAGAAATCCGGTGCGGTCGCCAGTGGATAGGCGGCAAATGCCTCCGCAGCGCCCTTCGTCATGGCCGTGCGCTTTTCCTGCAACAAGACCTTGGCCCCGTCCAGCTCCGCCGGGCGGTATTCGGACCTGGTGAAGAGCTTAATGGCCTCCATCTTGAAGATGACGTCGTCCAGCCCCTGCAGGCTCTCCTTGGCCCCGGCCCAGTCGGACTGGGGACATGGCCATTGCAGCCCCGCCACCTTCGCGGTCTCCTCGGCCAGCAGGGCCTCGAACCGGGCGTCCATGGCCTGGGACAGCTTGCCCAACAGGAGCTGGACATCGGGATCGGCCGCGTTGGCGGCGAACCATTCCCGCTCCTGGTCGTAGACCGCGGCGGCGGCGTCGAACTTCTCCTGAACCACCAGATCCTGAACGTGGTCTTCCGGGGTATAGAACATATTATAACCCGACTGGCCGTTCTTGCCCGCCTGGCAGGCGGACAGGAGCGGCAGAAGGCAACAGAAAGCCACCGCCAACAAAACATTTTTTCGCATGGAACACCCTCTGTCAAATCCCGTGAATGGAATAATGGCAACAGTTTCAAGATGATACCGCCCCCACGGCATCGACAAACACTTAAATATGAAATAATTACATTGAAATCAATAAATATTAAGAAAAAGGCCCTCTCCTTACTCAGGAGAGAGCCTTCACTTATATTTATCGATCTATTCGCGGCTATCTGGAATGCGCCAACGCCTGGTCCAGGTCGGCGATGATGTCCGCCGCGTCCTCCAGGCCCACGGAGATGCGGATCAGGTCCGGCGGCACGCCCGCCGCGAGCTGTTCCTCGGGCGTGGACTGGCCGTGGGTGGTGGTGGCCGGATGGATGACCAGGGTCTTGGCGTCCAGGATGTTGGCAAGGTGGGAGCAGAGCTTGACCGACTCGATGAATTTGCGCCCAGCCTCCACTCCGCCTCTGATGCCGAAGCCGAAGACCGCGCCCGGCCCGAGCGGGAAGGTCCGCGCCGCCCGGTCATGGTCCGGGTGGCTGGGCAGGCCCGCGTAGTTCACCCAGGCCACGTCAGGGTGTTTCGCCAGGAACTCCGCCACCTTGCGTGCATTTTCGCAATGCAGCCGCGCCCGCATGGGCAGGGTCTCCATGCCCTGGAGGATCAAGAAGCTGTTCATGGGCGAGATGGTTGCGCCGGTGTCGCGGAGCATGCCGATGCGCACCTTGGTGGTGAAGATCGGGCACGGCCCGCTGCCGCCGCCCAGGGTCTCCCACAGGTTGATGCCGTGGTAGGTGGGATCGGGCGCGGTCAGCTCGGGGTAGCGATTCCCGGCCGCCCAGTCGAAGTCGCCCTTCTCCACGATGCCGCCGCCCATGGCCGTGCCGTGGCCGCCGATGATCTTGGTCAGGGAGTGGACCGCGATGTCGCACCCCACGGCAAAGGGATCGAAGACCGGCGGCGGGGCCACGGTGGCGTCGAGGATGAACGGCAGGCCGTGGCGATGGGCGACCTCGGCGATGCCGGGCAGGTCGTCCACGTTGCAGCGCGGGTTGCCGATGGCCTCGCTGTAGACCAGGCGGGTGTTTTCGTCGATGGCCGCCTCGAAGTTGGCCGGGTCGGACGAGTCCACGAACCGGGCCTCGATGCCGAACCGCTTCAGGGTATGCTCGAACAGGGTCTGGGTCCCGCCGTAGAGGTTGGAGCCGGTGACCAGGTTCTGCCCGGCCGAGACGATGGTGGTCACGGCGTAGAAGATGGCGGCCATGCCCGATGCCGTGGCCACGGCCCCGGCCCCGTGGTGCAGGGCGGCCAGCCGCTTCTCCATGACCTCGGTGGTCGGGTTGTTCAGCCGGGTATAGATGTAGCCCGGCTCCTTGAGGGAAAAGAGATTGGCGGCGTGGGCCGCGTCCTTGAAGAGATAGGCCGTAGTCAGGTGCACGGGCACGGCGCGGGAGCCGGTGGCGTCCGGCGTGTGCCCGGCGTGCAGGGCCAGGGTCTGGGGTCCGAGTTGCTTCTCGTCCATGATGGATTCACTCCGTGATTACGCTGGTTGATTCGCCAGCATGCGAAAAAGGGTCCGGGTTGGCAACACCCGATGCGGGCTATTCCCCGGCCGGTTGGCCGAGCCCCTGCCCGCGCAGCCAGGCGGCGAAGGCCTCACGAGCCCGCTCGCCGTAGGCTTCCTTGCGGAATTTCTTCTTGATCCGCCCTTCCAGGCCCGGCATGAGCCCGAAATTGACGTTGGAGGGCTGGAACACCTTGTCCGGCCTGGTGCGCAGATGGCCCAGGAGCGCGCCCAGGGCGGTTTCCCGCGGCGGGACGGCCACGGGTGCGCCCGTGAGCCTCGCGGCCAGCGAGAGGCCCACCCAAAGGCCGCAGGCGGCGGATTCCAGATAGCCCTCCACCCCGGTGATCTGCCCGGCGAGGTAAAAGCCGGGGCGCGCCCTGAGCTGGAGATCGTCGTCCAGGACCTCGGGCGCGTTGACGTAGGTGTTGCGATGGATGGAGCCCAGGCGCAGGAACTCGGCGTTCTCCAGGCCGGGGATCATGCGAAAGATGCGTTGCTGCTCCGGGTACTTGAGCTTGGTCTGAAAACCAACGAGGTTGAAGGCGGTCTTGTCCCGGTTCTCGGCGCGCAACTGAACGATGGCGAAGGGCCGCTGCCCGGTGCGCGGGTCCGTGAACCCCACGGGTTTGAGAGGGCCGAAGGCCAGGGTCATCTCCCCGCGCTCGGCCATGGCCTCCACGGGCAGGCAGGCCTCGAAGTGAATCTCCTTCTCGAAGGCGCGCGGCTTGACCTTTTCCCCGGCCAGCAGCTCGGCCACAAAGGCCTTGTACTCGGCCTCGTCCATGGGGCAGTTCAGGTAGTCGTCATCCTCGGGCTTCCAGCGGGAGCCCCAGAAGGCCTTGTCGAAATCGACGGAGTCGCGGGAGATGATGGGCGCGATGGCGTCATAGAAATAGAGGCGCGCGTCGCCCACGGCGTCCATCAGGCTCTTGGCCAGTTCCTCGCTGGCCAGGGGGCCGGCCGCCACGACCACGGCGTCCGCGCCCGCCAGGGCCGGGTCGTCCAGGGAGGCGACCTCGCGGCGCACCACCCGGATGTTCGGGTGGTTCTCGATCTTTTCGGTGACGTACTCGGAGAACAGCGTCCGGTCCACGGCCAGGGCGCCGCCCGCCGGGACCTCGGTGGCGTGGGCCGCCTCCATGACCAGGCTGCCCAGCTCGTCCAGCTCCAGCTTGAGCAGGCCGATGGCCGCCGCCGGTCCGGTGGCGCGGAAGGAGTTGGAGCAGATCAGCTCGGCCAGGCCGTCCTCCAGGTGCGCCTCGGACCGCTTGTCCGGCTTCATTTCGTAAAGCTCGACCTCGATGCCCGCGCCGGCCAGCCGCCACGCGCAGTCGCACCCGGCCAGGCCGCCGCCGACAACGATCACCTTCGCCATTTCCAATCCCCGGTATCGTTTACGTCCGCCGAGATATGCCGTATAGCATCCGAAAACGGCGGACCGGTGAAATTTTCCATGAGCGACACCCTACTCGACATTCGCGGGCTGACCACCTGCTTTTCCTCCCCGCGCGGCATCGCCAAGGCGGTGGATACCGTCAGCCTCACCATTATGCAAGGGGAAACCCTGGCCGTGGTGGGCGAATCAGGCTGCGGCAAGACCGTGCTCGCCCTGTCGGTCCTCGGCCTGGTGCCGGACCCGCCGGGCCGCGTCACCGAGGGCGGCGTGCTCTACCGGGGCGAGGACCTGCTGGACATGGACGAGCGCGAGTTGCGCCGCATCCGGGGCAACGCCATCTCCATGATCTTCCAGGAGCCCATGACCTCGCTCAACCCGGTCTTCCGCATCGACGACCAGATCGCCGAGCCGCTGGTCCTGCACCGGGGGCTGACGCACCG
Organism: Pseudodesulfovibrio sp.; assembly: GCF_028692895.1. Lineage (GTDB taxonomy): Bacteria > Desulfobacterota > Desulfovibrionia > Desulfovibrionales > Desulfovibrionaceae > Pseudodesulfovibrio. The sequence continues at coordinate 75,033 of NZ_JAQUWN010000004.1, read as the reverse complement.
GCAGGCCCTGGACAAGGCGGCCGACGCCCTGGCCCAAGTCGGCATCCCGAACCCGAAAAAGGTCGCCCGGGCCTATCCCCACGAGCTTTCCGGCGGCATGCGCCAGCGGGTCATGATCGCCATGGCCCTGGCCTGCGCCCCGGACCTGCTCATCGCCGACGAGCCGACCACAGCCCTGGACGTGACCATCCAGGCCCAGATCCTGGACCTGATGAACGACCTCAAGGCGCGGATGAACGGCTCGCTCATGCTCATCACCCACGACCTCGGCGTGGTGGCGCGCATGGCGGACCGGGTGGCGGTCATGTACTCGGGCAAGGTGGTGGAGCTCTCGGACGCCGCGTCGCTGTACGAAAAGCCGCTGCACCCGTACACCAAGGGGCTCCTGGCCTCGGTGCCCACCCTGGGCGACCGCTCGGCCCTGCGTCCCATTCCCGGCGTCGTTCCCTCCATCTTCGACCTGCCCGAGGGGTGCCGATTCCACCCGCGCTGCCCCAGGGCATTCCCCAAGTGCTCCCTGATCCTGCCGCCGCTCCGGCAGGCCGCGCCCGGCCGCCACGTCCGCTGCTGGCTCTACGAAGACGAGGTCAACTGACATGCCCGCCCTGCTCGAACTCGTCGAGGTGCGCAAGCTCTACCGCGTCAGCAGCGGCCTGCTCGGCCTGCAATCGGACACCGTGCGCGCCGTGGACGGCGTGTCCCTGCGCGTGGAGCGTGGCGAAACCCTCGGCCTGGTGGGCGAATCCGGCTGCGGCAAGTCCACCCTGGCCAAGTGCGTCATGGGCCTGGAGTCCGTGACCTCCGGCGAGGTGGTCTTCGAGGGCCGGCCAATGGCCGAGTGGAATGAAACCGAGCTGCGCCGCCACATGCAGATGATCTTCCAGGACCCCTATTCCTCCCTCAACCCGCGCCAGAAGATCGGCTCCATCATCCGCGAGGGGCTGGACATCCACAAGATCGGCGCCCCGGCCGAGCGCAATGCCAGGGTGGAGGAACTGCTGGGGCTGGTCGGCCTCCTGCCCGAGCACGGGGCGCGCTACCCGCACGAATTTTCCGGCGGCCAGCGTCAGCGCGTGGCCGTGGCCCGCACACTGGCCCTGGACCCGGACCTCGTTGTCTGCGACGAGCCGGTCTCGGCCTTGGACGTCTCGGTCCAGGCCCAGGTCCTGAGCCTGCTGCGCGACCTCCAGGCCCGCTTCGGCCTGACTTACGTGTTCATCTCCCACGACCTGTCCGTGATCAGCCACATCTCGGACCGGGTGGCGGTCATGTACCTGGGCCGGATCATGGAACTGGCCCCGAGCGAAAAGCTCTTCGCCTCGCCCAGGCACCCCTACACCGAGGCCCTGCTCTCGGCCGTGCTGGTCCCGGACCCCAAGCGCCGTCCCGAACGCATCCCGCTCACGGGCGACCTGCCGAGCCCCATGAACCCGCCCTCGGGCTGCCCCTTCCACCCGCGCTGTCCCAAGGCCTTCGACAAGTGCCCGGCCGAGCGGCCGGAGCTCCGGGAAGTGGAGCCCGGCGTGCAGGTCGCCTGCTGGCTGTATGACGGCTAGCCGCTCGAACCGACTTGATATGATGATGTTTTTAATTCGATATTCAAACAAGTTAACACAAAAACATAAAGTTTCACTTTAAGATTCGGAGGATATCGTGCTGACCCGTGAAGAAGCCCTGGCGCTGCTCAAATCCAAGAACACCGAAGCCAACCTGATCCACCACGCCCTGGAGTCCGAGGCGGTCCTGCGCGGCCTGGCCGAGCGGCTGGGCAAGGACGTGGAGCTGTGGGGCGTCACCGGCCTGCTGCACGACCTGGACTACGCCACCACCAAGATCGAGGTCGCCCGCCACGGGCTGGACTCCGCCGAATGGCTGGAGGGCCAACTGCCCGCCGAGGCCCTGGACGCCATCCGCCGCCACGCCTGCGAGATGAACGGGGCCGAGGGTCCGTCCACGGACTTCGACTACGCCCTGCGTTGCGGCGAGACCGTCACCGGCATGGTCCACGCCGGGGCCCTGGTGCGGCCAACCAAGATCGAGGGCATGGCGGCCAAGAGCCTCAAGAAGAAAATGAAGGACAAAGCCTTCGCCGCGTCGGTCAACCGCGACTGCATCCGCGAGTGCGACAAGCTCGGCCTGGAGCTGGGCGACTTCCTGCAACTGGCCATCGACTCCGTGACGAAGATCGCCCCGGAAGTCGGGCTGGCATAGCCGTTCCGCAACAACACCAGGCAACGGGACCCGCATTGACCGCCATCGCCGCACCCTTCGCCGAGGGGCGTTCCCTCCTCCACCGGCTCGACCCCAGGTTCCGCCTGCTGGCCGCCGCCGCACTGACCCTGCCCGCGGCCGTGCTCCACGACCTGCGGGCCGCCCTGGCCGCCCTGGCCGCCGGGGCCCTGCTCGTGCTCCTGGCCCGGCTCTCGCCGGTCCGGGTGGCCGGGCGCGTGCTCGCGGTCAATGCGTTCATCCTGTTCCTGTGGCTGTTCATCCCCTTCTCCCTGGACGGCGCGCCGCTCCTGGTCCTGGGGCCCTTCACGGCCACCCGCGAGGGCGTGGACCTCGCCCTGCTCCTCACCGTCAAGTCCAACGCCATCCTGCTGACGCTCATGGCCTTGCTCGGGACCATCCCTGTCCAGGACCTCGGCCCGGCCATGCAGCGGCTCGGGGTGCCGGGCAAGCTCTGCCACATCCTGCTCTTCACCTACCGCTACATCTTCGTCATCCACCAGGAATACCTGACCATGCGCCAGGCCATGCAGGCGCGCGGCTTCCGCCCCCGGACCGACCGCCACACCTACCGCTCCTACGCCTGGCTGCTGGGCATGCTCCTGGTGCGCAGTTGGGACCGGGCCGAGCGCGTCCATGGGGCCATGCGCTGCCGTGGCTTTCAGGGCCGGTTCTACACCCTGACCAGCTTTGCCGCCGCGCCCGGAGACTACGCCTTCCTGGCCGGTTCCCTGATCGTCACGGCGGCCATCATCTGCCTTGAAATAATGAGGATTTCATGAGCCGAGCCATCATCGACCTGCACGACATCGCCTACGCCTTCCCCGGCCGCGCCGCCACCCTGGACGGGCTCGACTTCCACCTGCACGAGGGCGGGAAGGTCGGCCTCTTCGGCCCCAACGGCGCGGGCAAGACCACCATGCTGCACATCCTCATGGGACTGCTGCGGCCCGACCGGGGCACGGTCTCCCTCTTCGGCAAGACCATGGCCGACGGCAAGGGCTTCGACGAAGCCCGGCTCAAGATCGGCTTCCTGTTCCAGCACTCCGACGACCAGCTCTTCTGCCCCACCGTGCTCGACGACGTGGCCTTCGGCCCCCTCAACCAGGGCCTGCCACCGGACCAGGCGCGCGATCGCGCTGCCGAGGCCCTGGCCGCCGTGGGCCTCTCGGGCTTCGAGGACCGCGTCCCCTACCGCCTCTCGGGCGGCGAAAAGAAGCTGGTGGCGCTGGCCACCATCCTGTCCATGCGCCCCGAGGTCCTCGTCCTGGACGAGCCCACCACCGGCCTCTCGCCCGAGGCCAAGGACCGGCTGGTCGAAATCCTGACCAACCTGGACATGGCCCGCCTGGTGGTCTCCCACGAGCCGGACTTCCTGAGCGCCACCACGGACACCCTCCTGGCCATGCGCGACGGCCGCATCTACCCCGGCAAGCTCAAGGCCCACAGCCACGTCCACGTCCACGAGGAAGGCGACGTCCCGCACGAACACGAGCATTAGGCGCGTCGCCTCCGGCGGGCGGGGGGAAGGGAAGAGGGAAACCTTTTGGAAAAGGTTTCCCTCTTCCCTTCCCCCCGGACCCCACAACCCATCTCCCTTCCAAAACTTTTTGGTTCGCATCGCGGGGGGGGACAAGGGGAAACCGAGGACGTGAGAGGAAGGCGGAACAACGTGCGTCGAGATAGCGCGGCATTTGAAAAGACAAAGACAAAAAAACGGCCCGGCCCCTTGGCATCCGTTGAATAGGACCTATTATGTTGCGATGGCCGCTCATGGCCGCAGCAAAAAGAAATCCCATGCCTGACAACTTCGCCTCCTCCGACATGACGCGGGCTCCCTACCGCACCATCTGGCATCTGGCCTGGCCCCAGGTCATCATGATGTTCTTCCATTTCTGCATCGGCCTGGCCGACGTCTGGGTGGCGGGGCACATCGACCGGCAGGTCCAGGCCTCGCTGGGCATCATCACCCAGTCCCTGCTCTTCCTGCTCATCCTGGCCATGGCCGTGGCCAACGGCGCGGTGGCCGCCATCAGCCAGTCCATCGGCGCGGGCATGGCGGTGCGGGCCAGGCGATACGTGGGGCTCTGCCTCACCCTGGTCCTGCTGCTCGGCAGCGTCATCATGTTCGCGGGCCTGCCCTTCAAGTCGTTCATCGTCACGGCCCTCCAGGTGCCGGACTCCATGCGCCACATCACCGGCTATTTCCTGGCCGTGTATCTGTACGTGCTGCCGCCCTACTACCTGCTGACCATCACCAACGCCATCTTCCGCGCCAACAAGCAGGTCATGTTCCCGCTCTATTCCATGATCCTGGTCACCACGCTCAACGCGGTGCTGGACATCGGCCTGGGCCTGGGCTGGTGGGGTTTCCCGCAGATCGGCTTCAAGGGACTGGCCTGGGCCACCTTCGGCTCGGTCACGGCGGGCGCGCTCTTCAACATCTTCGTGCTCTACCGGGGCGGCCTGCTCTGCCGCGCCTGCTTCGCTCCCTGGCGCTGGACCAGGGCGGCCCTGCCCTACCTGTTCAAGGTGGCCTGGCCCTCGGGGCTGATGCAGATCGTCTGGCAGTCGGGCTACCTCTTTCTCTACGCCATCACCGCCAGCCTGCCCTGGAACCCGGTGGACGCCCTGGCGGGCATGGCCGTGGGGCTGCGCATCGAGGCCCTGCTCTTCCTGCCCGCCTTCGCCTTCAACATGACGGCGTCCATCCTCATCGGCCACTACCTGGGCGCGCGCCAGGCCGACGAGGCCAAGAAATTCGGCTTCCGCATCCTCGGGCTGGGCCTGGTATCGCTGTCCCTGCTCGCCGTGGTCGCCTGGCGGTTCATCCCCTACTGGGTCAGCCTGCTGACAACGGACCAGGCCGTGGCCGCCCAGGCCCTGAGCTACCTCAAGTGGAACGTCCTGGCCATCCCGTTCACCCTGACCTCCATGATCCTGGCCGGCGCCCTCAACGGGGCCGGGGCCACCTTCTACAACATGCTCATCATGGGCGGGGCCACCTGGGGCGTCCGGCTGCCCCTGGCCTACTACCTGGGCCACGTCGGCATGAAGGACGCCGAGGGCATCTGGATCGCCATGTTCTGCTCCCAGATCGTCCAGTCCATGACCCTGCTCTACTACTACTCCTTCAAAAACTGGCGGCGTTTCGCTATGATCAAGAACCGCAACGCAAACAAGGTATCCGCATGACGCTCGATTTCGAACCCATCCGCCTGCAGCGGCAGCAGGAATATCACCAATGCCTGGATAGCTGCCCGCAGCTCATGACCAGCGACTTCTCCTTCGCCAACATCTACGGCTGGGCCGAACACTACGGCCTGGAGTGGGCGTTCCACAATGGGCTGTGCTTCATCCGCCAGACCAGGCCCGAGACCGTGTTCTGGGCCCCGGTTGGCCCCTGGGAGCGATACGAGTGGAAGGACTGCAAGGCCATGCGGGAGAGCCGCGCCTTCATACGGGTGCCCGAGGCCCTGACCCGCATGTGGTCCATCGCCTACGGCAACGCCATCCTCATCGAGGAGAACCGCGATCACTGGGACTACGTGTACGCAGTGGAGGAGCTCATCGCCCTCAAGGGCAAGCCGTTCCACAAGAAAAAGAATCTGCTCAACCAGTTCCTCAAGACCTACGAGTACGACTACGAGACCATGCGCCCCGAGTGCGTTGAGGAAGTGCTCGAAATGCAGGACGAATGGTACAAATGGTACGAGGAAAACGACCCCTCGGAGGCCCTGACGGCCGAGAACCGCGCCATCACCCGCGTGCTGCACAACTTCGACCAGATCGCGGGCCTGACCGGGGCCACCCTCCGCGTGGACGGCAAGGTCATCGCCTATACCGTGGCCGAGCCCCTGTGCGAGGACTCCCTGGTCATCCACTTCGAGAAGGGCGACATCCGACACAAGGGCGTCTACCAGGCCATCAACCAGATGTTCCTGCAAAACGACGCGGCCATGTACACCAACGTCAACCGCGAGCAGGACCTGGGCGACCCCGGTCTGCGCAAGGCCAAGATGTCCTACAACCCGTCGTTCTTCCTGAAGAAGTTCAATGCGACGCTGCTCTAGGCAAAGGATGGAAGACCGAGCATGAGCCTGCTCCTGTCCGCCGCCGCGCCCCGCCGCCGCCTGGCCGTCCTCGGCCTGGACGGACTGCCCCTGGCCCTGGCCCGACGGCTCGGCGCGACCCTGCCGAACATCGGGCGGCTGGCGCAAGGCGCGACAACGGTACGGGCCGAGCTGCCCGAGCTCTCGCCGGTCAACTGGACCTCCTTCTACACGGGCGAGGGTCCGGAGGCCCACGGCGTCCTAGGCTTCTCGCGCATGGACCCGGCCACCTACCGGCTGGACGTGGCCTGCGCCGCCGACGTTCGCCGCCCGACCGTCTTCGACCGGCTGGGCGCGGCCGGGCTGGTCTCGCGCGTGGTCAACCTGCCCAACACCTACCCGGCCCGGCCCCTGCGCGGAATGCTCGTGGCCGGGTTCGTGGCCCCGGAGCTGACGCGCGCGGTCTATCCGCCCTTCCTGGCCGACCTGCTGGCCAAGTCCGGCTATCGCCTGGAGGCGGACACCACGCGCAGAAACGGCGACCTGGACTACCTGCTGGGCGAGCTGCGCCGCACCCTGGACTCCCGGCTCACCGCCCTCTCCCTGCTCTGGGACGACCTCGCCTGGGACCTCTTCGTCCACGTCTTCACCGAAACGGACCGGCTCTTCCACTTCGCCATGGACGCGGTGCTCGACCCCGGCCATCCGCGCCACGACGCCTGCCTGGCCTTCCTGAAGGACTGGGACGCGGCCATCGGCGTCTTTCTGGCCAAATACGACGCCCTGCCCGGCGAGAAGCGCCTCCTGGTCATGGCCGACCACGGCTTCACCCGGCTGGCCACCGAAGTCTGCGTCAACACCTGGCTTCGACAGCACGGCTACCTGTCCCTGACCGGGACCCCGGCCGATGAATGGGACGCCTCGGTCATCGCCGGGCCGAGCCGGGCCTTCGCACTCGATCCGGGGCGCATCTACCTGCACCGCCAGGGAAGGTTCGCGCGCGGCACCGTCCAACCGGAAGAGGTTGAACCGATCCTTGAAGAAATTAGAAACGGGCTGCTGGGGTTGACCTGGAACGGCGAGCGGGTCATGGAACAAGTCCTGCGCGGCGAGGAATGCTATCCCGGCATGGAGGGGGGCCTGCGGCCGGACCTGGTCTGCGTCGGCCGCCCCGGCTTCGACCTCAAGGCCAAGTTCGACCGCGACGCGGTCTTCGGCCTGCACGGCCGGACCGGCGCGCACACCGTGGAGGGCGCGATCTTCGCGGACAGCCAGGGCGCACGGCCGGAGCGCATGCGGGACGTCGGCCGGATCGTCCTCGACCACTTCAACCTTTCGGGAAACTAGCCCATGAGCATCGATTTCGAGAACGACCTGAACGAGGCCCAGCGGGAGGCCGTCTTCGCCACCGAAGGTCCGGTGCTGGTCATCGCGGGCGCGGGCTCGGGCAAGACCCGGACCATCGTCTACCGGCTGGCCCACCTGGTGGAGACCGGCGTGGACCCGGCCCAGATCCTGCTCCTGACCTTCACCCGCAAGGCCGCCCAGGAAATGCTCTCCCGCGCCGAATCCATCCTCGGCCGCCCCCTGACCGGCACCAGCGGCGGCACCTTCCACTCCTTCGCCTACGCCACCCTGCGCCGCAACGCGGCCGACATCGGGTTTGCGGGCGGCTTCACCCTGATGGACCGGGCGGACAGCGAGAACGTGTGCAAGGAGGTCAAGGACGAACTGGAGCTTGGCAAGGGCGACCGCTCCTATCCCAAGAAGAGCACCCTGCTCGACATGATCACCAAGTCGCGCAACAAGGAGCTCTCCATCGAGGGCGTGCTGGAGCGCGAGGCCTACCACCTCTCCCCCTACCTGGAGGACCTGAACGCCGTGGCCGCGGGCTACGCCCGGTTCAAGCGGGACCATGCCCTGGCGGACTACGACGACCTGCTCTTCCTCCTGGACGAGTTGCTGGAGAAGAACGAACCCCTGCGCAACCAGCTCCAGACCCGCTACCGCTACATCATGGTGGACGAATACCAGGACACCAACCTGGTCCAGGCGCGCATCGTCCGCCACCTGGCCGGGACGCGCGGCAACGTCATGGCCGTGGGCGACGACGCCCAGTCCATCTACGCCTTCCGTGGGGCAAACGTCGCCAACATACTGGAATTTCCGAAGATATTTGAAGGTGCGCGAGTCATCCGCCTGGAGCGCAACTACCGCTCCGTGCAGCCCATCCTGGACCTGACCAATGAAATCCTGAAGGGCGCGACCACCAAGTTCGACAAAACCCTCTACTCCGAGCTGCAAAGCGACCGGCTGCCCGAAGTGGTCCATCCCCTGAGCGACCAGACCCAGGCCCGCCTGGTGGTGGACGAGATCATCGAGCTGGGGCGCAAATACCCGCTGCACGACGTGGCCGTGCTCTTCCGCGCGGGCTACCAGTCCTTCCCCCTGGAGGTGGCCCTGACCCGCGTGGGCATCGACTACCAGAAGTTCGGCGGCATCCGCTTCCACGAGGCCGCGCACATCAAGGACGTCCTCTCCTACCTGCGCCTGGTCCAGAACCCGCACGACCTCCTTGCCTGGCAACGCGCCCTGGACCACGTCAAGGGCGTGGGCCCCAAGAGCGTGACCAAAATCTACCAGGCCGTCCACGCCCGCGACGACAAGTACCTGGGGAAAATGTTCAAAAAGCACGAGCAGCTCCGCGAACTCTTCGCCGAATTGGACGCCCTGCGCGGCCTGCCGCCGCGCCCCGCCGCCCTCATCGAACGCATCCTGGCCTTCTACCAGCCCATCCTTGTGGAAAGATACCCGGACGACTATCCCAAGCGCCAGGCCGGGCTGGAGCAGTTGGGCCAGATCGCGGCCGGATACACGGACATGGAGCAGTTCCTGGGCGACCTCAGCCTGGACGGCGACCCGGACGACGAGCAGCGCAAGGAGAACGCCGTGGTCCTGTCCACGGTCCACTCGGCCAAGGGGCTGGAGTGGAGCGCGGTCATCCTCATCGACCTGGTGGAGGACCGCTTCCCCTCGCGCAAGGCCATGCAGCGCGCCGAGGACCTGGAGGAGGAGCGCCGCCTGATGTACGTGGCCTGCACCAGGGCCAGGGAGTGCCTCAAGCTCTTCGTGCCCGCCTCGGTCTACAACCGGGCCAGCGGCCTGTCCGACCCCACCCTGCCCAGCCCCTTTGTCCAGGAGCTGCCCGCCGGGGTCTACGAGCGCAAGAACGAGTCCTACGGCGGCGGCCTGCGCCCCGTCACGCCCCTGCGCGTCCATGCGCCGGATTCAGCTCCCTCGGCAGGGTCCGCCGCGCCGGTGGGCGATCCGTCCAAGCTCGGCTTTTGCAGGCACAAGATTTTCGGCAAGGGCAAGATCATCGCCCAGCCCGAACCCAACAAGTTCAAGGTCAATTTCCCCGGCTTCGGCATCAAGACCATTGTCGGAGATTATCTGGAACTCCTCTAACAAGCTGGCATATCATGAAAAGCGAAGAACAATTCCTCAAGCTGATCGACGCGCACTTCCCGCGCGAGGGCCAGGCCGTCACCCTGGGCCGGGGCGACGACTGCGCCGTGCTCGCGGGCGGCGAGCCCTTTTGCGTCTCCTCCGACCTCTTCCTGGAGGACGTCCACTTCCGCCGCGACTACTTTTCCGCCGCCGACATCGGCTACAAGGCCCTGGCCGTGAACATCAGCGACATCGCGGCCATGGGCGCGCTGCCCGTGGCCTTCAACATGGACCTCATGGCCCCGGCCGACCTCCCGGACGAGTTCTGGGACGAGTTTCTCCACTCCATGGCCATGCTCGCCCGCCAGAACGACATGGTCCTGACCGGCGGCGACCTCTGCCGGGCGGACAAGCTCGGCGTGTCCATCACCGTGTTCGGCGTGGCCAAGGGCGGCGGCAGGTTCCTGACGCGCGGCAACTGCGCCAAGGGGGACGTCCTCTTCACCGTGGGCGACCTCGGCATGGCCCGGGCGGGCTTCATGGCCCTGGAATCGCTGAAGGACAAGGCGCGCGAGGCCTTCCCGGCCGCGGTCAACGCCCACCTCCGGCCCAAGCCCAAAGTCCTGATCGGCACCCTGCTCAAGGCCGCCGGGGCCAAAGGGCTCATGGACGTCTCGGACGGCCTGGCCCGCGACCTGCCCCGCTTCCTCGGCCCGGACCTGGGCGCGGACATCGCGCTGAAGGCCGAACAGCTCAACGGCAACGTCGTGGCCTTCGCCCTGGCCATGGGCGTGGACCCCGTGGAGGAGGCGATCCTGGGCGGCGAGGACTACGCCCTGCTCGGCTGCGCGAATTTCATGGACATGCCGCGCATCGAGACCGTGCCCGGCGTGACCGTCATCGGCGCCGTCACCGACAAGCCCGGCCTGGTGGTCAACGGCGAACCGTTTGACGCAGCCGGGTTCGACCATTTCGAACAATAGGAGTCGCCATGAAACCGGAACTCGTCATCATCGGCCACGTCCGTTCCACCATCAAGACGCGCGACGACGCGCCCAAGATGGAGGACGAACCCGGCGCGGTCCGGGCCCGCATCGAACTGGACCCGGCCTATGCCGATGGCCTGCTGGCCATGGAGCCGGGAGCGCAGCTCGACCTGCTGACCTGGTTCCACCAGTCCAGCCGCGACGCCCTCCAGGTCCACCCGCGCGGCAACCTGAACTCGCCCCTGCGCGGCGTGTTCACCACCCGCTCGCCCAACCGGCCCAACCCCATCGGCCTGCACCAGGTCACCGTGGTCGCCGTCGAGGCCCCGGCCACCCTGGTCGTGGAGCCGCTGGAGGCCATCGACGGCACGCCGGTCATCGACATCAAGCCGCGCAAGAAGGAACGCAGAGGCTGATGGACGATCGCTTCGAGGCCGTGGAGACCCTGGGCGACGACCACGTCGGCGGCCGGGTGACCGCGGACGACGGCGCGCGGCTGTGGGTGGACGTCCACGGCCGTGGACGTCCCGTGCTACTGGTGCACGGCTGGGGCGCGAGTTCCGCTTTCTGGCGGCGGCAGCTCTGCCTGGCCGATCGATTCCAGGTCGTGACCCTGGACCTGCGCGGCCACGGGCGGTCCAACGCCGTCCCGCGCGGCCACACCCTGGAACGCCTGGCCCGCGACCTGCGCGACGTGATCCGGGCCCTCAACCTGGACCGCGCCGCCCTGGTCGGCTGGTCTCTGGGAGGCTCGGTGGTCCTGGAGCACCTGCGCCTCTTCGGGGCCGCCCGCCTGGCCGCCCTCGGACTAGTGGAGTCCTGCCCCTATCCCTTTTCCGACGCGCCCTGGAACGGCCACCGCCTTCGGGACCGCAACATGGCGGCCATGGAGGAGGACCTGCGCCGCATGGCCGAAGACCGGACCGGCTACGGGAACCGGTTCGTGGACGGGATGTTCCTCTCCTGCCGCGCCCCGGCCCACGGCCGGCAATGGATGCTGGCCGAACACCTCCGGGCCGATGCCGGAGCCCTGGCCGCGCTCTACCGGGACTACGCCCGGCGCGACCTCACCCCTGTGCTGCCGGCCATCGCCCTCCCCTGCCTGGCCATGTACGGCCTGGCGCGCCACGTCCGGGCCGGCGGCTCGACGGGCCGGTTCGTGGCCGGGTCCATCCCCGGCGCGCGCCTGGTCACCCTGGAGCACAGCGGCCATTTGCCATTTTACGAGGAAACTGATCTATTCAATCGGGAACTGTCAGCGTTCCTCAGCCATTTGCCGTAAGGAGGCCCCCATGCGACATGCAAAACTCCTTGTTCTCACCCTGTTCGCCGCGCTCTGCCTGGCCCAGGCCGCCCCGGCGGTCCAGAAGGCGGGCGTCAACCTGCCCGACACCGTGGAGGTGGGCGACGCCACCCTCCGGCTCAACGGCGTGGCCCTGCGCGAAAAGTTCGTGTTCGACGTCTATGTCGCCGGACTCTATCTCACAGAAACCTCGCATGATCCCAAGGCAATCCTGGCCAAGGACGCGCCTCGCATGATGCTCATGCACTTCGTGCACAATGCGGACGCCGGGGCCATCAACAAGGCGTGGGTGGAAGGGCTCGAAGCCAACGTCATCCCCGTGACCCCGGAGCTTCGGGCCAAATTCGTCCAGCTCGAGGAGATGATGCGCAACATGAAGGAAGGCGACGAGATGGGCTTCACCTACACCCCGGCCACCGGCACGGACGTGGTGGTGGCCGGCAAGCCCATGGGCGGCATTCCGGGCAAGGACTTCGCCGACGCCATCCTCTCCACCTGGATCGGCCCTAGGCCGGGCCCCGGCGAAAAGTTCAAGGCCGCCCTGCTCGGCGGCAAGTAGCGGGCGCGGCCCGGCCAAGCCGGGTCCCCAACAGACCAAACAAAAACGCCCGGTTCACGTTGAACCGGGCGTTTCCCTTTAAAATTGCGGCGCCAGCCGCCGGAGGGGCGCGAGCAACCTGCCCGCCCGGCTGCGCGCGGGGCCATGCACCGCGCTCGCCCCGCCCGCGGTCTCAAAGGTGTAGAAGAGTTCGGGATCGGCCTCGCGGGCCACGGCCAGGAGCTGCTTCATGTCCCGGCGGCGGCAGACCACGAACTGGACCGTGACCGGCCCCTCGGAGCCTTCCCCGGCCACGGTGGTCACGCCGAAACCGGCCCGGCGCACCGCCCCGGCGATCTCCCGGCCCAGCCGGGCGCTGATGATGCGCACCACCACGTTGCCCAGGGCGAGCTTCTTCTCGGCCAGGATGCCGACCACGTTCCCACCTGCGTAGCCCACGGCGTAGCAGATGCCAAGAAACGGCTCCTCGCCCACCTTGAGCATCACGGCCGAGGTGCCGAAGATCCACAGGGTCATCTCCAGGCAGCCCAGGACAAAGGCCATCCGGGATTCCCCGAGAACCGTTATCATGGTCCGCACGGTCCCGATGGTCAGGGACGTCAGCTCCACGAAAAAGACCACTATTCCCAACAACAGAATATCCACAGGCATCGCCTACCCCTCCGACGAAAAATCGCGAGCTCATTTAAGGACGGCGGAGGGGCTGGTCAAGCGTTTTTTTCGCGCAAAAAAAGGGCGGTTTCGCAACGAAACCGCCCTTTTTTATTTGCTGAATGAAACCGGCTACTTCTTGAGCCAGCTCATCATGCCGCGCAGGCGGGCGCCCACTTCCTCGACCTGGGTCTCGGCATTGATGCGGCGCATGGTCTTGAGGCCGACCTGGCCGGCCTTGTTGTCCAGGATGAAGTCGCGGGCGAACTTGCCGGACTGGATGTCGTGCAGCACGCGGCGCATTTCCGCACGGGTCTCGTCGGTGATGATGCGCGGACCGGTGACGTAGTCGCCGTACTCGGCGGTGTCGGAGATGGAGTAGCGCATCTTGGCCATGCCGCCCTCGTACATGAGGTCGATGATGAGCTTCATCTCGTGCAGGCACTCGAAGTAGGCCATCTCGGGCTGGTAACCGGCTTCCACCAGAGTGTCGAAACCGGCCTTGCACAGGGCGGTCAGGCCGCCGCAGAGCACAGCCTGCTCGCCGAAGAGGTCGGTCTCGGTTTCTTCCTTGAAGGTGGTCTTGATGACGCCGGAGCGGGTGCCGCCGATGCCCTTGGCGTAGGCCAGGGCGAGATCGGTGGCCTTGCCGGAGGCGTCGGCCGCCACGGCGACCAGGCAGGGCACGCCGCCGCCCTCGGTGAAGGTGCGGCGAACCAGGTGGCCCGGGCCCTTGGGGGCGATCATGACGCAGTCCACGCCCTTGGGCGGGATGATCTGCTGGAAATGGACGTTGAAGCCGTGGCCGAAGGCGATGACGTTGCCTTCCTGAAGGTACGGGAGAATTTCGTTGGCGAAGACTTCGGCCTGATACTGGTCAGGCAGCAGGATCATGATGATGTCCGCCTTGCGGGCCGCCTCGGCCACGGACATGGGCTCGAAGCCGTGTTCCTTGGCCAGCTCGAAGTTGGGTCCGCCGGGACGCTGGGCCACGATGACGTTGACGCCGGAGTCACGCAGGTTCTGGGCATGGGCGTGGCCCTGGCTGCCGTAGCCGACAACGGCCACGACCTTGTCCTTCAAGAGGCTCAGGTCCGCATCATTCTCGTAATACACTTTCATGGGATTCACTCCTCATATTTTAAGCCGCGAGGGCTGTCATTAGCGCTTATATAAACATGCGAAAAAACCGGACCAAGGGCTTTCACCCCGGGTCCGGGACATCGCCTGATTGCACGGATTAAAGGTCGATCTGCATGGAACGCTGCATGGCAACGTTGCCGGTGCGGGCGATCTCCTTGATCCCGAAACGGGTCAGGAGATTGATGAGCGCGCCGATCTTGCCCTGATCGCCCGTGACCTCGACGGTCACTTCGTCCGGGCTCACGTCTACAACCTTGCAGCGGAAGATGTCAACAATCCGCAGGACCTCGGCCCGCTTGGAATCCTCGGCGTTGACCTTGAGCAGGACCATCTCCCGCTCCACGGATTTCATCTCGGTCAGATCCTTCACCTTTATGGTGGGAATCAACTTGCGGAGTTGCTTGACGATCTGCTCGATGATGGCGTCGTCGCCCTCGGCCACGATAGTCATGAGGGACACGCCCTTCTCCAGGGTGGGGGCCACGTTCAGGGAATAGATGTTGAACCCGCGCCCGCTGAAGAGCCCCGCCACGCGGGACAGGACGCCCGGCTCGTTTTCGACCATCACGGAAAGTGTGTGCTTGTTCATGTCGCCGCCCTCCTACACCAACAACATCTCGGTCAACGACGCGCCGGCCGGGACCATCGGGTAGACGTTCTCTTCCTTTTCCACCCGGATGTCCACGATAACCGGCTTGTCCACCTTGAACGCCTCGCGGAGCGTCTTCTCCACGTCCTTCTTCTCGGTCACGCGATAGCCGACGGCCCCGTAGGCCTCGGCCAGCTTGACGAAGTCGGGCTGGGCGTCCATGCACGTGGCGCAATAGTTCTTCTCGTAGAAGAGCTCCTGCCACTGCCGGACCATGCCGAGATAGCCGTTGTTGAGAATGACGATCTTGACCGGCAGCTTGTTGCAGACCACGGTCATCATCTCCTGGATGCACATCTGGATGGAGCCGTCGCCCGCGATGTCGATGACGAGCTTGTCCGGGAAGGCGCGCTGCGCCCCCATGGCCGCCGGGAATCCGTAGCCCATGGTGCCCAGACCTCCGGAGGTCAGCAGCGTGTTGGGCCTGGTGTATTTGTAGAACTGGGCCGCCCACATCTGGTTCTGGCCCACCTCGGTGGCGATGATGGCGTCGCCCTTGGTGATCTCGTAAATCTTCTCGACCACGAACTGCGGCTTGATGGCGTCCGTGTTGTCCTTGTAGGTCAACGGATGCTCGCGCGCCCAGGTCTGGACCTGGTCGACCCAGGGCTGATGGTCCGCCTGCCAGTCGAACTCATCCAAGGTGGCCTTGGTCTCCTTCTTGAGGGCGGCCAGGGCGGACTTGCAGTCCGCCACCAGCGGCACGTGCACGGAGACGTTCTTCTGGATGGAGGTCGGGTCCACGTCGATGTGGACGATGGTCGCCCTGGGGGCGAAGGTGGTGATCTTGCCGGTGACGCGGTCGTCGAAGCGCGCGCCCACGGCCAGGAGCAGGTCGCAGTTGTTCACGGCCATGTTGGCCGCATAGGTGCCGTGCATGCCGAGCATGCCCAGGAACAGCTCGTCGTCACCGGGAAACGCGCCCAGGCCCATGAGGGTGGACGTGACCGGGATGCGGAGCTTGCGGCCAAGCCAGGTCAGCTCCTCGTGGCTGCCGGAGGTGATGACGCCGCCGCCGGAGTAGATGAGCGGGCGCTTGGCCTCCTTGAGCAGCTTGACCACCTTGCGCACCTGGCCGATGTGCGGCTTGTTGGTGGGTTTGTAGCTGCGCATCTCCACCTTGTCCGGGTACTCGAACTCGGTGATCTGGTTCTGGACGTCCTTGGGCAGGTCCACCAGGACAGGACCCGGCCTGCCGGTGCGGGCCAGATAAAAGGCCTGCTTGACGGTCTTGGCCAGGTCCTTGATGTCCTGCACCAGATAATTGTGCTTGGTGCACGGCCGGGTGATGCCGACGATGTCCACCTCCTGGAAGGCGTCATTGCCGATCAGGGCGCGGGGCACCTGGCCGGTGAAGATGACGACCGGGATGGAGTCGGCATAGGCCGTGGCGATGCCGGTGACGGTATTGGTGGCGCCGGGACCGGAGGTGACTAGGCATACCCCTACCCGGCCGGTGGCGCGGGCGTATCCGTCTGCAGCGTGAATGGCGCCCTGTTCATGGCGCACCAGAATGTGCTCGACGGACGATCTGGGTATTTCGTCATAGATGTCGATGACGGCTCCGCCAGGGAAACCGAACATGACATCAACCCCTTCCTTTTCCAGACACTTGAGGAGTATCTGGGCCCCGGTCAGTTTCATCTTACGCCTCCATGGCCCGATATTTGTCCAGCAGGGTCTGCAACGTGGTCTTGCCTGCCAGCTTCTTCTTCTTGAGTTCCTTCATTTCTTGCATCTCGGTGGGTGACAGGTAGCTCTTGGACTCAAGCTTGTCCAACATCTTCTCGTACGTAACGTGCTGTTCCCACAGAGCCTTCAGCTGAACGTCCTCGATCCCGTACTTCTCAATGAGTTCAAGGTCTTTGGATTCCATGTCCCGCTCCTTTTTTCAGGTTATACGGCCGCTCCGGCTACAGGAAAACCCGCCAATCGGGCTCGGCCGTGCTCGCTATGGCCAGGTGCTTCTTTCGGCTGGCATGCCCATGCTCGATGGTCACCTGGTTTTTCTTCAGTCGCAATGCGTCGGCAACGAAAGCCACAAGCGCCTTGTTGGCCTTGTTGTCGACCGCAGGGGCGGCAAGACGGATTCTGACGCACTGCTGGTAGAGTCCGGAAACTTCCGTTTTCCGGGCTCCCGGCTGCACCCACACGGCCAGACGCCATCCGTGCTCGCTCCTGCTGACAAATTCCGGTCGGGAGATATGGCAACAACCGCCTTAATCTACTTTTTTCAGGTATTTGACCTTGGACTCCAGGGCCTCGACCATTTCCTTCTCGGGGTCATCCGTCTCCAGCATCTCCAGGTGGGACTTGAGCAGCCCCTTGAGCTGGATCTCGAAACGGGCGCGCTGCCGCTTGAGCCCTTCGATCTCCTCATGGACCTGGGCCACGCGGTTGTGCCCCTTCTGGACCATGGCGTCGGCCTTGGCGCGGGCCTCGTCGATGATGAGCTGGGCTTCCTTTCCGGCGGCGACCTTGAGATCGTCCACCATCTTCTGGGTGCTCATCAGCGTGTCGCGCAGGGTCTCGTCGCGCTGGCGGTATTCCTTCACCGCCTGCTCGAGCTGCTTGATCTTCCGGCGCAGCGCCTTCTGGCTGTCGGCCGCGTCGCCCAGGACCTCGGCCAGCTCCAGCATGAACTGGTCCACCTCCATGCGCGAATAACCGAACATGCGGCGGGAAAACTGTTTGTTGAGCAGATCGATCTTGGAAACGGCGGTCATCGAACCCCTCCTTGATACGCTACATGCCGGAACCGCGCAGGGACATGGCGAGAACCGCGAGGTTCTGGACCACGACGATCTTGCACACCTGGATGGCCAGGATCACCACGATGGGCGACAGGTCGAACCCGCCGACCACGGCAAAGGGAATCCATCGGCGGATGCGGTAGAAGACCGGCTCGGTCACCCCACGCAGGAATCGGACGATGGGATTGTAGGGATCCGGATTGACCCAGGAGAGCAACGCGGAAATGATGACGATCCAGAAATAGATGGAAAGAACGGTGTCGATGACGAAAACAGCCGCCTGGACCAACGTCCCGAGAAAACCCATGAATCCTCCAGAATGGGCGGACCTGTCGGCGGTCCGCACGGTATAGTGTCAATTGACGACAATTTCGCACACAGGGTAGCAAGAATCAAGCCCTAAAACACTCTGCCCCGCTCTTTGTAGCATCGCTGCATGACTGCGCGGAGGTCCCAGAAACTGTTGATGTGCACCTCGGCCCGGAGCGTGGGCGCGCGGTGCGCCCAAAAGCGGACGCCCGCCCCGATGGCCGCCTTCTCGTCCACATGGGTGTCGCCGATGTAGGCCACTTCCTGCGGGGCGACCCGAAGCTCCTCCATGATGCGGAAGAGCCCTTCCGGGGACGGCTTGGGCCGCGTGGTCAGGTTGGTGGTGATGACGGGACGGAAGAACCCCTCCAGGTCCATGATGCGCAGGATGGGGTCCATGAGGCTGCGGCTGGTGTTCACGGCCATGGCGAAGCCCGCCGAGCGGAGCCAGTCCAGGAACTCGCGGATGCCCTCGGACCGCTTCAGGTACGGATTGAACATCGTGGGATCGAAGCTTCGCACGATCTCCCACGTCCGGGCGTAGAGCTCGTCCGTGGGCGCGATATAGCGCAGGGCCTCGACGTGGGTCCGGCTGTGCACGTAGAGCTTCTCTTCCTCTGTCAGGGGCGGCAGGCCGAGCCGCTCCTTTATCTCGCCGTAATAGCGCATATTCGACTCGTAGGAGTCGATGAGCACGCCGTCGCAGTCGAAGACGACCGCCCTGACCCCCTCCACCAGGCGGGGGTTCATCAAGGGATTGGCAATGGCCATGTGGTCTCCAGTGGGGTTATCGGATCACCGCCACGGTCACCTCGCGACGGGCCGGCGGCAGGTTCGCCGGCTCGATGCGGCGACCGGCGAACCGCCAGGCGGGCTGCCGTGCCGCCAGCGCGCCGGCGGGCAGGCCGAGCTTCGCGTCGGCCGGGGAAAATTCGATGCCCAGGTCCTCCCAGGCGGCGTGGATCGCGTCGTCCACGCAGACCAGCACGTCGTCCTCGCCGATGAAGGCGGGCAGGGCCTCGACGATGCGCTGCCAGGGCAGTTGGACCTCCTGGCCATCCGACGCTCCGCCGGTGTGGCTCTCGGTCCCGCCATGGGCGGCCACGCCGGGCTCCAGCCGGTCCTCGTCATCCACGCCCAGCCCCTTGTCCATGGCCGACCAGGCGTTCTTGACGCGCTCCTCCAGCCCCTGGAGCTCCAGCATTCGCTCCTCGAAGAACCAGGCGAGCAGCAGGACGAACTGCGCCCTGGCCCTGGCCTCGCGCTCCTCGCGCCGGGCCTTTTCTCCCTGGCCGTCGTCGAACTGGCGCGTCAACTGGGCCTGGATGGACATGGAGGAGCCCTCATAATAATCGTCGGCCGTCACAGCCCCGAAATAGGCCATTTCGCCGGGGTCCTTGAACTGTTCGCCGAAGCGGATGGAGTCGTTGATCAGCGCGGTCGCGGTCTTGGGGTCCAGTGGAAGGTCGTCCGGCCTGAACGCCTCGGGCAGGGACTCCGCCGTCATGCCCGGATCGAAGAAGCGGACGGACGGGATCAGGTCCTCGGGGAACAGGTACGAATGCATGTAGGGAAAGGCCAGCAACATCGACGACTCCTTGGTTTTCACGCTTTCTCCTCGGGCTCGGCCGGACGGAAGTGGCGGCAGCGCCCCTCGCAGGCGGGCAGGTTCAACCGGCACAGGCCGTCCACGACGTGGAGGCAGGCCGGGGCCTCGGCCGCCGCGCAAAATTCATGGCGCGCGCAGTGCAGGGTCCTGCGCGCGAGCCGCTGGAACTGGCGGGCCCAGAGGCCGGACACCGCGTCCTGCTCCACCCGGAACGCTTCGGCCCGCGACAGGAACTCGTCGAAGGCCTCGGCCCAATGCTCCAGCACCAGGCAGCGGTACCTGGCGTCGTACCCGGGGTTGAGGTGCTCCTCGTACAGGCACCGCCCGGCGTCGAAGTGTCGGCACCCCTCTCCGGGCAATCTCGCGATTTCGGCCATGGCGCTCCCGTCCGTCCGGGAACCCTCCCGAAGCTTTCGCAAGGTGTATAGTCCCGCTTAATGATTGTAAAGGGATAACGTCCGCCCGCCGGCACGGCTCCGCGCCGTCCGGAAAAGCGCCATGTCCTTGACCTGCCGGGAGGCCGGGTGTATAGCCAGGCTCTACCCACCATCAAAGACGTTTATTATTGGAGGCTATACATGATCGGCGGATTCGGCATCTGGGAACTTTTGATTATTCTCGTCATCGTGCTGGTCATCTTCGGGGCCAAGAAACTGCCGGAAATCGGCGGCGGCATCGGCCAGGCCATCAGCAACTTCAAGAAGGCCAGCAGCGAACCGCAGGAAATCGACGTGACGCCCAAAAAGGAAACCGAAGAGAAGAAAAAGGAAGACTAGTTCTTCCGGACGCCAAGGGAATCAAAAAGCCGACTGCCATGCAGTCGGCTTTTTTGTCGTCCATCGACCGGGCCGACAGAACGGGCCGGCCGGATCAGTTGGCGGCCCGCTCCTCCAGCTTGTAGCTCAGCCCGCGCTGGGGCAGGAAGCCCTGGAGCTGCACGGCCAGCCGGTCGGCGCTCAGCAGGCGGAAAACCCAGGTGGCCCCCACGCCCGTCGGCTGCATGTCCATCTCCACCAGGCGGACGTCCTGGACCGAGGAATCCCAGCCGCGCAGGACCCGGTCGAACTCCAGGGCCGCGTCAGGCGAGAACCAGCCGGTCACGGCGAGGGTGTGGCTCTCGGACCGGGCCTCGGCCGCGTTCTCGCGAACGAAATAGCGTGCCCACAGGTCGAGCCACAGGGCCGGGATGTCCTTGCCGACCGCCATCCATTCGCGGTCCGCCGTCTCCAGACGGGCGCGGTAGACGTCCTTCTCCCGCGCGCGCTCCAAGGTGAACCGGGGCAGCGCGGAATCCTCCGCCCGGAGGCCGCTGAGGACTTCGAGATGCTCCACCTGGGCGCGGGTGGCCTCGTCCAGGTCGCCGGGCAGGACCACCGAGGCGGAGGTCGGCCCGTCGGCCATCAGCCCGAGCCCCCGGAGGCCTTCGCGCAGGGTGGACTTGTTCACGGTGACGTCCAGGCTCAGGATCAGCCCGGCCTTGGAGGCCTCTGTGGAGAGGACCTTGTAGCCCATGACGTACGGCTCGGCCCGGCCGGTGAGGTATTCCTTGAAGTATTCCGCGCGGGCCTCGTCCAGCTTGGCGGGCAGCATGGCCTGGGAGGCCTCCGCCACAGCCTGGGCGAATCCCTCGGCCATGGCCAGGGCGCGGATATGCATGGCGGAGAGCCCCTCCTCCATGGGCCGGAACACGCGGACCTCGGCGGCCCCGGCCGCGTTGCACCACAGGGCCAGCGCCAGGAGCGAGGACAGGAAAAGACAGGGGAATCTACGCATTGCCGCCCACCTCCGCCGGGGCCTGACCCGGAATTTCCTCCGGCTGCGCGGGCGGGTCGAGGACGATGACCAGCCGACAGTTGTCCACGGCGTCGGCCGAGCGCATCACGGCCCGGACCAGCCTCGCCATGGGGGTGGGGACGATCAGGTCGGTCCGCCAGGAACCATAGGCGCTGACGGCCTTGATGACCAGGGGATGGCTGCCCACCCGCTCCCTCAGCGCGACGGGATCGGCGGTGGACGCATAGGCGGCGACGCCCCTGTCGATGGCGCTCTGGCGGCTGACCAGGAACGGGCCGTAGGCTCCCTGGCCGTCCTGGCCGTAGACGACCGGGGCCAGGGCCGGGGTGACCTTCAACCCGCGCGCGTCGATGACCACGCCGGTGTAGCCTCCACCGCCGCCGCCCACGTGCTCGGGCTCCCCTTCCTCGAAGTCCAGGCGCTGTTCCATGGAAGTGGAGAGCTTGGGCGGGATGCCGCTCTGGAACTGGATCGTGGTCGGCAGCACCAGCTCTGCCAGCTTGCCGCGCAGGGATTCCGAAACCCGGATTTCACCGCCCTCGGCAAAGAGCGCGGGCCGCTTGAGGGGCGAGTTCTGCACCGCGCCCCGGACCCGCGCGGCCATCTCGTCGTCCTCGGAGAGGTAGGCCCCCACGGTGCTGCGGGCGTCGACGCGGATGCCCAGGATCATGTCGAGGAGTTGCTTGCGCGCGCCGGAAACGGCCTTGCGCACGGCGATGGCCCCGGACTCGGATTCCCCCCCGGCGGAGGCGTCGAGGATGCGGGCCACGGTCAGTTCGCCGTCGCCCCAGGCGATGGTTCCGCCCGGCCCGACGGGCTGGACATATCCCTGGAAGGCCGACGCCGGGCCGGGAAGGGCCAGGAGCAGGGCCAGGGTCAACAGGAGTTTGCGTATAGGCATTGGTGCGATTATCCTTGGGTGCGGTCCCGCGCGCGGCGGGCGTTGAAAAAACCACCCCGGATGTACCCCGCTTGCCGCATTTCCGCAAGCGGCTTGCACCCCGCCACGCCGGGTGATAGCTTTCATGGGATTCCCTGCAACACCGGAGAAACCATGCTGATACACCTGATGCAACACGGCGCGTGCCTTTCGGAACAACTGGACCCCAATCAGCCCCTGAGCCCGGTGGGACGGGAGATCGTGGAGAAGACCGCTCGGGCCGCGGCCGTGCTCGGCCTGCGCTTCGAACTGATCGTGGCCAGCCCCAAGCTTCGATCCCGGCAAACGGCCGAGATCATGGCCAGAGCCACGGGCTATCCCGTGTCGCGCATCCAGGTGACCGAGGCGGCCAAGGCCATGGCCCCGGCCCGCGAGACCATCGACTTCATCAAAGAATATCAGGGATTGGAAAGCGTGCTTGTGACCGGACATCTGCCATCACTGACCAAGGTGGCCGCCGCCCTGCTCACCGGCGGAACGGAACCGGCCGTGCACATCGAAAACGCGGGGCTGACCCAGCTCGACCTGCCGGAGAAGGGAAACGCCACCCTGAACTGGCACCTCACCCCGGCCCAACTGACCCTGATCGCGGGTTAGCGGCTCCCTTCGACACCCGGCGACCTTTTCCGGAGCGGTTCATGGAACGAAATGCCAAGCTCACCCGACGTCACTTCCTGGCCGCCGCGGCCGGGACCGTGGCCGCCATCGGCCTGCCCGGCGTCTTCGCCACCCTCTCGGACGCCCGGCGGCTCGCCGTGGCAGAGGAGCGCCGCCCGGACGGCAAACCGCGCATACCGCCCGGACAGGTGGCGGTCGAAAGGATCGAGGACATGGGCGGTCGCCCCGGATCGCCCGACGTCGACGCCTGGCGGCTCAAGGTCCACGGGGAGGTCGAAAAGCCCTTTTCGGTCACCTTCGCGGAACTGCTGGCGTTCACCCAGGCGGACGTCACCTGCGACGTCCACTGCGTGACGGGCTGGACCCTGCTCGACTCCCGCTGGGGCGGCGTGCCCCTCACCGCCCTCCTCGCCCGGGCCGAGCCCGCCGCAAAGGCCGGATTCCTGGTCTTCGAGGCGGCCCACGGGTACACCACAAGCATCCCCCTGAGCGACGTCCGGGACCGGACCGTTTTCCTTGCCCACACGTTCAACGGCCGCCCCCTGCCGCGCCCCAACGGCGGGCCCGTGAGGGCCGTGGTGCCGGACCGCTACTTCTACAAGAGCGCCAAGTGGTTGGAAGGATTGAAAGTCGTCAGCAAGGACGAACCAGGCTACTGGGAAACGCGCGGCTACAGCAATTCCGCCGATCCGTGGAAGGAGGAGCGGTACTCGGGCCGCTAGGTTCAGTCCGCCAGTCGGGCAGCCAGCCAGTCGGCCACGCAGTCGGCCACGGCCTCGTTCCCGCCCGGCGAAAACCAGCGGATGTCCGCTTCCTTGCGAAACCAGGTGAGCTGCCGCTTGGCATAGGCGCGCGTGTTCTTCACCCACCGCGTCCTGGCCTCGTCCAGAGGAATTTCCCCACGCAGGTGGGCCAGCAACTCGGCGCAGCCGATGCCTGACCAGCCGGGCGCGTCCTGGGCCGGGCAGCGCTCGCGTGCCGCGCGGGCCTCGTCCAGGGCCCCGGCCGCCAGCATGGCGTCGATGCGCCGGGCCAGGTGCGGCTCCAGTTCGTCCAGACCGATGCCCATGCCGATCTTGAGGGCGTCGTAAGGCGCGGGCGTGTGCTCGCCGTTCTCGTGCCACCAGGTCAGAGTATGGCCGGTTGCCAGGTAGACTTCGGCGGCCCTGGCGTTTCGCTGGGTGTCGTTCGGATGGATGACGGCGGCGTACTTGGGGTCGTTCTCCGTCAGTTCGGCATGAAGGGCCTGAGGTCCCTCCCGCTCGATGCGCTCCAGGACCCGGAGCCGGACGTCGGCCGGAATCGCGGGAATGGGCGCGATGCCCTGGAGCAGGGAGCGCAGGTACAGGCCGGTGCCGCCCACCAGGATGGGCAGGCGCCCCTCTGCGCGGACCGCCTCGATGGCCCCCACGGCCAGCTCCACGAAACGCGCCGCGCTCATCTTCTCCTCCGTGGGCAGGAAGCCGTAGAGGAGATGCGGGCAGGCCGCGCGCTCGGTCTCGTCGGGCTGGGCCGTGATGATCGGGAAGTCCCGGTAGACCTGGCGGGAGTCGAAGTTGACCACGCTCGCGTCCATCCGGCGGGACACCGCGATGGCCGCCGCGGTCTTGCCCGTGCCCGTGGGGCCGAGCAGGCAGACGATGGGCGGCTTAGTCGTCGCCATGCTGCCCGTGCTTGTCCCCGCAGCCGTAGCCGGTGCCGTACCGGATGTGCAGGGCCTTGACCACCGGGCCGGGGACCAGGCCGCAGATGTCGCCGCCGTACATGGCCACTTCCTTGACGATGGTCGAGCTCAGGTACATCCACTTGAAGTCCGTAATCATGAACACGGTCTGGATCTCGCGGTCCAGCTTGCGGTTCATCAGCGCCATCTGGAATTCGTACTCGAAGTCCGAAACCGCGCGCAGGCCGCGCAGCACGGACCCCGCGCCCTTCTCTGCCACGTAGTCGATGAGCAGGGAATCGAAGGAATCGACGATGATGTTGGTGTCGTCCCGGAAGACCTCCTTGGCCAGCGCCACTCGCTCGCCGATGGTGAAGAGCGTCTTCTTCGGAGTGGACTCGGCAATGGCGAGGATCACCTGGTCGAACACCTTGAGGCCGCGCCGGATGAGGCTGACGTGCCCCATGGTCAACGGGTCGAAGGTGCCGGGATAGACTGCCAGCCGAGGGTTCAAATCCGCCATACTATAATCCTGGTTTGACCATATTCACGATCGGTTAGCAATTCGAGTTCCGCCAGGGGGCCCGTCTCGGGCGGGCGCACCGAGGTCTCCACCTCGGCCACGATGATCCCGCCCTTGGCCGCCCAGCCCTTATTCAACGCCATTTCCAGGGCGGGCGCAAGCAATCCCTTGCCGTAGGGGGGGTCGATGAACAGCAGGTCGAACGGACGCTGCGGCGGCTGTTCAAGCACCTTGAAGAGGTCCTTGGCCACCACCCTTCCCCGGCTCACGCCCAAGTTCTTGAGGTTCTCCCGGATCAGGGCGGCCGCCTTGGGCGCCTTCTCCACAAACCAGACCTCGGGCGCGCCCCGGCTCAGGCACTCGATGCCCAGGCTGCCGCTGCCCGCGAACAGGTCGATGACCCGGACCGAGGGGAAATCCACCCCCCGGGCCTGGAGCATGGAAAACACGGACTCGCGCACCTTCATGGTGGCGGGCCGGTACCCCGGTCCCTCGCAGGTCTTGATGGTCCTGCCCTTCAATTCTCCGCCCACGACTCGCATGGGCTACATCTCGGAGATGAGTTCCACGATCTGGCGATTGACGGCCAGGAGCCGGTCGCGGATGTCCACCTGGTCCACCCAGGGACGTTCCTCCACACTCGCCACCCGCTTCCGGAGCTCGGCGTACAGATGCTCGGAATCGCGGAGCAGGAATTCCCAGTCCACGTGCGGCCGGGCCTTTTCCAGGTCCACCACGGGCTGGAAGGAGACGCCCGGCTCCAGCTCCAGCTCCTCCAGGTACTCGGGAATGTGGACCTTGAAGCCGAACCGCTCGGTGATCAGGGCGGCGAAATCCTTCTGCACCTCGGCCTCGCCGTGGACCAGGATGATCTGGACCGGCCTGCCGCGCATGGACTCCAGCCACTTGAGGAGGTCGTCCCGGTCCGCGTGGCCGGAGAAGCCGTTGATGGTGAATATCTTGGCCGCGACGACCACTTCCTCGCCGAACAGGCGGATCTTCTTGGCCCCGTTGAGGATCTTGCGGCCGGGCGTGCCCACGCCCTGCCAGCCCACGAAGATGACGCTGGCCCCCGGACGCCACAGGTTGTGGCGCAGGTGGTGCTTGACCCGGCCCGCGTTGGCCATGCCGCTCGCGGAGATGATGATGGCCGGGCCCTTGGATTCGTTGATGGCCTGGGACTGCTCGCGGGTCTCGGTGAAATGCAGGTTGGGCAGGTCCAGGGGATGCTCGCCGTTGCGGAGGTACTCCCGGCTCTTCTCGTCGTAGAATTCCGGATGCTTGCGGAAAACCTCGGTGGCCCGGATGGCCAGGGGGCTGTCCAGGTAGACGGGCATGTCCTCGGGCAGCCGCCCCTGCTTGCGCAGCAGGAAGAGGCTGTAGATGATCTGCTGGGAGCGCTCCACGGCGAAGGCCGGAATGACCACCTTCTCGCCCTTGCCGTAGCTGTACTCGATGGCCTTGGCCAGCTCGTCCAGGCTGTGCTCCGCGTCGGGGTGGGTGCGGTTGCCGTAGGTGGACTCCAGAAACACGTAGTCCGCCCGGCTCATCTCGTCCGGGTCCTCGACGATGAGCTGCTCCGGCCGCCCCAGGTCGCCGGAGAATACCAGCCTCGTCCGCTTGCCGCCCTCGTCGTACTCCAGCTCGATGAAGGCCGAACCCAGAATGTGCCCGGCGTTCTTGAACCTGACCCGGATGTTCGGCGCGGGCTCGAAGGTGTTGTCGTAGTCCACGGTGGCGAGCAGGGGCACGGCCTGCTCGGCGTCGGCCACGGTGTAGAGGGCGCGCTCCAACTGGATGCCGGTGCGCAGCCGCTTGCGGTTGGCCCATTCCGCTTCCATCTCCTGGATGTGGGCGCTGTCCAGGAGCATGATCTCCACCAGGTCCCTTGTGGGGGCGGTGCAGTAGATGGGATTCTTGAACCCCTTGGCCACCAGGGCGGGCAGGAGCCCGCTGTGGTCGATGTGGGCGTGGGTTATCAGGATGAAGTCGATCTTCTTGGCGTCATAGGCCTCGAAATTCCAGTTCCGCTTTTCGATCTCGGCGTTGCCCTGATGCAGGCCGCAGTCCACGGCGAACCGCTTGCCGCCGCACTCGACGATGTAGCAGGAGCCGCTGACGGTGCGAGCCGCCCCCATGAATGTGATTTTCATCCGGTTCCTCGTGCATCCCCCGGCCGGAAACACCACTGACATTCCGCTTCCGAAAGGGAAAAAATCGTTGTAATGGGACAGTTGCGCGCGACGGACCATTGCCCGACGCCGCGCAAACATGCCTTATTATCCGCCGTCAGGCAACCGGCGATCGGCGGACGGGGGCAACCCACAAGGAGTTTTCATGATTAATCGTTCGAAGCAGTATCTCATAGACGACCTCTCCATGCAGGAGTCCTGGCGGCTCTTCAAGATCATGTCCGAAATCGTCGACGGTTTCGAAACCCTGGCGGAGATCGGCCCGGCCGTGTCCATGTTCGGTTCGGCCAGGGTCACCCCGGACAATCCGCTCTACCAACAAACCGAGGAATTCGCCCGTGAGCTGTCCAAGGCCGGATTCTCGGTCATCACCGGCGGCGGTCCCGGCCTCATGGAGGCTGGCAACAAGGGCGCTTTCGAGGCGGACGGCGAGTCCATCGGCCTGCACATCCACCTGCCGCTGGAACAGCACAAGAACGACTACCTGAACGTGACCTGCGACTTCCGCTACTTCTTCATCCGCAAGCTCATGTTCATCAAATACGCCTTGGCCTACGTGGCCCTGCCCGGCGGGTTCGGGACCCTGGACGAGCTGGCCGAGGCCCTGGTCCTGATCCAGACCCACCGCATCAAGCCCTTCCCCATCGTCCTCTTCGGCTCCGAATTCTGGGGCGGGCTCATCGACTGGTTCAAGGGCCAGTTGCTGCCCAACCAGTTCATCGCCAAGGGCGACCTCGACCTCTTCTTCATCACCGACGACGCGGCCGAGGGCGTGGCCCACATCAAGCGGCACGTCATCATCTAGGAATGACCAACCGCTCCAAGGCGGTGGCGCACGGCCTGGCCGCGGTGGCCATCTGGTCCACCGTGGCCTCGGCCTTCAAGCTGTCCCTGCGCCACCTCGACCCGCTCCAGCTCCTGCTGCTGGCCAGCGCGGCCTCCCTGGTGGCGCTGGGCGGCGTGCTGCTGGCGAAGGGACGGCTGGCCCTGGCGGCCCGCGTCCGGGGGCGGGAGCTCCTGCGTTGCGCCCTGCTCGGCGCGCTCAACCCCTTTCTGTATTATGTGATCCTCTTCAAGTCCTACGCCCTGCTCCCGGCCCAGGAGGCCCAACCCCTCAACTACACCTGGGCCATCACCCTCTCCCTGCTCTCCGTCCCCCTGCTGGGGCAGAAACTGCGCGCCAGGGACCTGGCCGCCATCCTGGTCAGCTACCTCGGCGTGCTGGTCATCTCCACCCACGGCGACCCGCTCGGCCTGCGCTTCTCCGACCCCCTGGGCGTGGGCCTGGCCCTGGGCAGCACCCTCATCTGGGCCCTGTACTGGCTCATCAACACCAAAAGCGAGCTGGACCCGGTGGTCGGCCTGTTCCTGAACTTCCTCTTCGGCCTGCCGCTGATCCTGGCCGCCACCTGCATCTTCTCCGAGCCGCCCGCGCTCACCTTCCCGGCCCTGCTGGGCGGGGCCTACGTCGGCCTGTTCGAGATGGGGCTGACCTTCGCCCTCTGGCTCTCGGCCATGAAGCACGCCGCCCTGCCCGACGGCGGCGGCACGGCGCGGGTGGCCAACCTCATCTTCCTCTCCCCCTTCCTCTCCCTGGTCTTCATCCACTTCCTGGCGGGCGAGACCATCCTGCCCGCCACCGTGGCCGGGCTGGCCTTCATCGTCGCGGGCAACGCCATCATGCAGTACAAGGGACGCAAAGCGTAACGCCCGTCCTGGCCCGGCTGGCCTTTCCGCCCAACACGCCCCCACACGACGAAAAACGGGGAAGGCGAACCGCCCTCCCCGTTCGGATGAACCGGAATCAAGCCGGGATCAGACCGCCACGCGGACGTCGGCGGCCACCACGCCCCGCAGCTTGCCCGCGCCGTCGTGGACCGGGCAGGAGACGGTGATGCAGTTCTCGCCCGAGGCGGACGACTCGTACACGTCGGAGATGCAGAAGGTGCGGTTCTCCACCACGCCCGTGAACCAGGGCCGGGAGGACCAGTTGGCGCCGAAGGCGCCCTTGTCCTCGGAGAACCCCATGGCCTTGCCGCCGATGTTGCTGACCGTCTGGCGGCCCGCCTCGTCGGTGATGTAAAGCAGTTCGAGGAAGGCGTTCTCCTTGAGCGCCCGGCGCATGGCCTTTTCCTGGCGTTCGCGCTCTCGGGAGACCACGTCGGCGGAGGTGGCCAGGGCCCCGATGACCTCCTGGACCCGGCCGCTTCCCACCAGGCGGAAGACGTCGGTCATGGTGGTCAGGTCGTCGATCCGCCCGGCCAGTTCCGAGGTGGCCTGGGCGGCCTCCTCCATGCCCCGGCCCGTGGCGCTCGAAATGTCGTGGACGGCCGTCATGGTCCGGGTCACCTCTTCGCTGGCCACGGACTGCTGCGCGGCCGCCGAGGCGATGGAGCGGATGCGCTCCGCGCTGTCGCCCGCCACGTCGACGATCCGTTGCAGGGCAGAACCGGACTCGTTGGCCAGCCCGGCGGCGGAGTCGGCCAGGCCGGCCATCTCGCGCACGCCGTCGATGGTCTTGCCCACCTGCTGCTGGATGCCGTCGATGGCCACGCCCACGTCGCGGGTGGCCTCCATGGTCTTTTCGGCCAGCTTGCGCACCTCGTCGGCCACCACGGCGAAACCGCGCCCGGCGTCGCCCGCGCGGGCCGCCTCGATGGCCGCGTTGAGAGCCAGGAGGTTGGTCTGGTCGGCGATATCGGAGATCACGCTCATGATCCGGCCCACGTCCTCGGCGCGCGAGCCCAGGGCCGCGACGCGGTCCACCAGCTCGCGCGAATTGCCGGAGACCGAGGCGATGGAGGCCACCGTGCGGGCCACGACCTCGGCCCCGCTGCTGGCGAACTCGCGCGCGTGCTCGGCGTCGCCAGCGGCGGCCTCCGCGTTGGCGGCGGTCTCGGCCACGGCCGCGTTCATCTCCTCCATGGCGGAAACCGCCTCGCCCAGGTAGCGCTGCTGATCGTCCGCGCCGCCCCGCGCCTTGTCCGAGGAGGCGCTCAGGCTGGCAGCGGCCTCGCGGATGCCCTTGACCGAAACGTCCAGGGTCTTGGCGGCGGAAAGCAGCCCCTGGCAGCGGGCCGCCTCGCCCTTCTCGCGGGCCTGCTCGGCCTGGGCCAGGGCGAAGGACGCCTGCTTTTCCGCATCGCGGGCCACATTTTCGCTGTTTTTCAGCTTTTTCTCCAACTCACTAATGTCCCTGACAATCCGGTTGAGCCCGCGAGCCGTTTTTCCAAAAATGTTCAGGTCGACATCAGGCAGCGAAGCGGTCCTTTCGCCGGAGGCAACAGCTTCGACAAAAGATGCCAACAATTTATTTTTATTATTCATCTTGACCATAAGCACGGCGAGTACGACCACGGCCGCACCGCCGCCAAAGGCCAATCCACCCACGGTCCACCCCGACCAGCCGCCTTCGGCCGCTGACAGAATTGTCAGATCGTCCGATGCGGCCGCCGCCGGTCCGGCTTCCAGCCCAAAGGACATCATGACCGCCAAAAAGGTCGTATATCCCGCCAGATACATTTTCTTCACCCGATTCATTCGTCTTCCCCGTTGCTAGAAAAATGCTGTATCGATTTTCATCCCTAGCAATTGCGGGGCCAATGCGCGCCTTCCCCATCCTGAAAATGACGGCCGAAGACCGCGGGCGTCAGCGCGCACGACAAAGGCCGGGCGGACACGCGGTCCGCCCGGCCTTTGTCGATGCAAAGGAAATCCCGGCGCTACAGGAAGTCGGGGTCGATGGCCGCCTTGCCGCCCGCCAGCACGAGCTTCATGTAGCGGATGGTCCGGTCGTCCACCGGCACGATGGGGAAGTTCTCCCGGCAGGCGTCGCACTGGGCCATGGCCGGGCGCGAGGGCGCGATGAGCGGCACCTCGCGATTGCAGTGGGGGCAGGGGTACAGGAAGATCAGCTCCATCCCGGCCGGTTTGACCGGGGTCAGCGGTTTCTTGGATTCGGACACGTATCTACCCCTTGTGAATGAGATTCTTGCCGGTCATGGCGGCCGGCTGCTCGATGCCCCACAGCCCGAGGATGGTCGGGGCGATGTCGCCGAGGAGGCCCTCGGTGAGCGTCGCCTTCCCGTTGCCCTCCTCGATGTAGACCAGGGGCACCGGATTGGTGGAATGGGCGGTGTGCGGGCTGCCGTCGGCCGCCAGCATCTGCTCCGCGTTGCCGTGGTCCGCCGTGAGCAGGACCCGGCCGCCCTGGGCCAGGACCGCGTCCACGATGCGCCCCACGCAGGCGTCCACGGTGACGCAGGCCTGCTCGGCCGCGGGCATGATCCCGGTGTGGCCCACCATGTCCAGATTGGCCAGGTTGCAGACGCAGAGGTCGTAGTCCGGCAGCCGCCCGATGAGGTTGTCGGCCACCTCGTCGGCGCTCATCTGCGGCTTGAGGTCGTAGGTCGCCACCTCGCGCGGGGACGGGATCATGACCCGGTCCTCGTTCGCAAAGGGCTCCTCGCGGCCGCAGTTGAGGAAATAGGTGACATGGGCGTACTTCTCGGTCTCGGCGATGCGCAGTTGCTTCAGGCCGTGACGCGAGGCCACCTCGCCCAGGGTGTCGTCGTAGGACTCGGGCGGGAAGGCCACGGGCATGGGGAAGGTGCTCTCATACTGCGTCATGGTGGCGAAACAGGCGAGGCTCGGCACGCGCTTGCGCCCGAATTCGCTGAAATCCCCGTCGAAGATGGCCCGGCAGATCTCCCGCGCCCGGTCGGCGCGGAAGTTGAAGAAGAAAAGGCCGTCGCCGTCGCCGATGCGGCCGTTGACGCCCCGGACCACGCCCGGCTCAACGAACTCGTCCTCCTTCCCGGCGTCGTAGGAGGCCCGGATGCCGGCCAGGGGGTCGGCCATGTCCACGCCCTCGCCGTCCACCAGGGCGCGATAGGCGCGCTCCACGCGCTCGAACCGCCTGTCGCGGTCCATGGCCCAGAACCGGCCGCTGACCGTGGCGATCCGCCCCGTCCCGAGCCGCTCCATGGTGTCCATGAGTTGCCGGACGTAGCCCAGCCCGCTGGCGGGCGGGGTGTCCCGGCCGTCGAGAAAGACATGGACGTAGACCTCGGGCACTTCGGCCCTGGCGGCCAGTTCGAGCAGCGCGTCGATGTGGCGCTGGTGGCTGTGCACCCCGCCGTCCGAGACCAGCCCCATGAGATGGAGCCGTCCGCTGCCCGCCTTGGTCTTCGCCACCAAGTCGGCCAGGGTCGCGTTGCCGGCCAGCTCGCCGGACTCGATGGCCATGTCGATGCGGGTCATGTCCTGGTAGATGACGCGGCCGCCGCCGATGTTCATGTGCCCCACCTCGGAGTTGCCCATGAAGCCGTCCGGAAGCCCCACGGCCCGGCCCGAGCAGGCGAGCTTCGTGTGGGGATAAGAGTCCAGGAGCAGGTCCAGGTGCGGGGTGGGCGCGTTCTTCACGCAGTTGCCCGGCCCGTCCGGGGCGATGCCCCAGCCGTCCAGGATGAGCAGGAGCGTCTTCTTGGGTTCGGCCATGATCCCTCCGGCCTAGCCGGCCAGCCCGACGCGGGGCGCTTCGGCCCACATGCCTTCGAGGTTGTAGAAGCTGCGCAGCTCGTCCAGGAAGATGTGGACCAGCACGTCGTTCATGTCGAGAAGGACCCACTCGCCCGCGAGGTGGCCCTCCATGCGCAGGAATTCGATGTTGTCCTCGGCGGCCCTCTCCAGGATGTTCTGGGCCAGCGCCTTTGCGTGCTTCACGCCGCGCGCCGAGACCACCACGGTCATGTCCGTCACCGAACTCATGGTCGAAACGTCCATGATGACGATGTTCCCTGCCTGCTTGTCCTCCAGCCATGCGGCGACGAGCCGGGCCTTGTCCAGGGCCGGAAGGTCGCGATATTTCTTATTGTCGTTCATCCGTCCGTCGATTCGTTATGCTTTTTGGGGATATTGGGCCACGAGCACTTCGCCCAGGCTCCGCTTGGGCACGTGGTGCGTGCCGTCCGGAGTGCGCCAATACTCGATTTTGCCGTCGGCGGGAAGGGGTTCCACCACGACCTCCTCGGCCGGGACGCCCAGGGCGAGGACCAGGAGGATGTCCAGGTTGGCGGGAAGCGCCAGCAATTCGGCCAGCTTCTTGCGGTTGACCGTGCCGATGATGCAGCCGCCCAGCCCCTTTTCCACGGCCGCCAGCATGATGGTCTGGCTGACGATGCCCTGGTCGCCCATGGGGTCGTCGGTCAGGTCGCGGTCGAGCAGGATGACCACGTAGCCGGTGGGGCGCTCCCCTTCGGCCGGGCCCTTCCAGTCCTTGAGGTAGCCCGCCCAGCCGAGCAGCGGAAAAATCTCCGCGCACTGCGCCTGGTCGGCGGTGACCACGTACTTGAGGGGTTGCAGGTTCCTGGCCGAAGGCGTGTAACGGGCCACGTCCACCAGCTCCGCCAGGGTCGCCCCGTCCACAGGCCGCGACTGGTCAAAAACGCGGCGGGTCCTGTTCTTGATGACCAAATCCTTGAAATTCATGTCGCCTCCATGTTGCGTGGTCAATTTGTAAAGGAACTCGCCGGAGAATGCAAAGCGCTTCGCGCCCCGGAGAGCCCCCGCGCGCCGGGACAAACCCCTTGACGAGGCCCGGAACATGAGGCAACGTGCCGCCTATGCGACAGAATCCGTCACCGTACTATTTCTTCTTTATGACGAGCATATGATGCTCGTGGAACAATAGCGGTCAAAGGCGAAAGGACGAACCACGGGCTTACGGGACCGTGGTTTTTTACGTCCCGGAGTCCGAAAGCGAGGAGAACAGGATGATCTACGACGTGCAGAACGAGACCCTTCCCAGGGAGGAAATGGAACAACTCCAGCTCCGGCGGCTCCAGGCCCTGTGCGAGCGGGTCTACGCCAACGTTCCGTTCTACAAAAAGAAATTCGACGAAAAGGGCGTCAAGCCCCAGGATATCAAGACCCTGAAGGACGTCAGCCTGCTGCCCTTCACCGTCAAGCAGGACCTGCGCGACCAGTATCCCTTCGGCATGTTCGCGGTTCCCAAGGAACAGATCGTCCGCATCCACTCCTCCTCCGGCACCACCGGCTCGGCCACCGTGGTCGGCTACACCAAGCGCGACATCGAGAACTGGGGCAAGCTCATCGCACGCTCCCTGGTCGCCGCCGGGGCCTCGGCCAGCGACACCGTGCACAACGCGTACGGCTACGGCCTGTTCACCGGCGGGCTCGGCATCCACCACGGCTGCGAGACCCTGGGCGCCACCGTGGTGCCCATCTCCGGCGGCGGCACCCGCCGCCAGGTCACCCTGCTTCGCGACTTCGCGCCCGACGTCATCACCTGCACGCCGTCCTACGCCCTGTTCCTGGCCGAAACCGCCATGGAAATGGGCATCGACGTCCGCGAGCTGCCCCTGCGCATCGGCATCTTCGGGGCCGAGCCCTGGACCGACGAGATGCGCCGCGCCATCGAGAAGAAGCTCGGCATCACGGCCATAGACATCTACGGCCTGTCCGAGGTCATGGGCCCCGGCGTGGCCATCGAGTGCCACGAGGCCCAGGACGGCCTGCACATCCAGGAAGACCACTTCCTGGCCGAGACCATCAACCCCGAGACCGGCGAGCCCGTGGCCCCCGGCGAGGAAGGAGAGCTGGTCTTCACCACCCTGACCAAGGAAGGCATCCCGCTCATCCGCTACCGCACCCGCGACCTGACCGTCCTGAACCCGGTCCCCTGCAAATGCGGCCGCACCACCATGCGCATGAAGCGCGTCACCGGCCGTTCGGACGACATGCTCATCATCCGGGGCGTCAACGTCTTCCCGTCGCAGATCGAGTCCATCCTCATCGAGACCGAGGGGCTGACCCCGCACTACCAGCTCATCGTGGAGCGCGAGGGCAATCTCGACACCCTGGAGGTCCAGGTCGAGGTCAACGAGTCCATGTTCTCCGACGAGATCAAGAGTTTACAGCGGGTGGAATCGAAGGTAATGAAAAATATCAAGGAATTCCTCGGCGTCACCGCCAAGGTGAAACTGGTTGAGCCCAAGGCCATCGAACGTTCCCTGGGCAAGGCCAAACGCATCATCGACAAGAGGAAAGAAGCCTAGCAATCCGCAACAGCGAGGAGAACACCATGAAAGTCGATCAACTCTCCATATTCCTGGAAAATCGCGCCGGCCGCCTGGCCGAAGTGACGCGCATCCTCTCCGAAGCGGGCGTCAACATCCGCGCCCTGTCCCTGGCCGACACCTCGGACTTCGGCATCCTGCGCCTCATCGTCTCGGACTTCGAGACCGCCAAGGACAAGCTCAAAGAGAACGGGTTCACCGTGGGCCGCACCTCGGTGGTGGCCGTCGAGGTCCCGGACCATCCGGGCGGGCTGCACAACATCCTGAGCATGCTTCAGGACTCCAACATCAACGTCGAATACATGTACGCCTTCGTCCAGCAGTCCGGCGACTCCGCCGTGCTCATCTTCCGGTTCGACCGCACGGACCAGGGCATTGAGCTGCTCCAGAAAAACGGCATCAACATCGTGCCCGGTGAAAAGCTCTACGCGCTCTAGCGGCGGCCAACCCATTGGAATCAAGGGCGGGACTTCGGTTCCGCCCTTTCTTTTCGCGCCGTTGCCGAGGACCCAAAAAAAAACGCCAAAGCGGTTGCCGAAAACCGGGCGACGCAGTATGTTCGTTGCGATTCGTCAACAAGATTGCAATCGGCGGTACACATATGAACGGAATCGAAGTGGTCGAAAGCCGGTTCCTGGAGTCCATGGCGGGCAAGCAGCCGTTTCTCAAGCGGATGTTCACCACCTTCATCTCCCAGGAGCCCAAGCGGATTCAGGAAATCAGGGAAGCGCTCCGGCTCGGGGATGTGGAGCGCCTGCGCCACCTGGCCCACGCCCTCAAGGGCGGCGCCGCCACCATGGGCGTCGCCCGGGTGCGCGACTGCTGCCTCCAGTTGGAGAACGCCTCCAAGGCCGGCGATTTCGCGGCGGCTTCCTCCCACCTCGAAGACCTGGAAAAGGAAATGCGCAGCGCCTACGCCTTCATGTTCACCTACCTGGCCGAACACTAGGCCAATGGCCGGGGCGGGCTATGCCGCCCG
Source organism: Pseudodesulfovibrio sp. (assembly GCF_028692895.1). Classification (GTDB taxonomy): domain Bacteria; phylum Desulfobacterota; class Desulfovibrionia; order Desulfovibrionales; family Desulfovibrionaceae; genus Pseudodesulfovibrio. The sequence continues at coordinate 38,532 of NZ_JAQUWN010000004.1, read as the reverse complement.
ACCGAGCGGGGCCCGGCCGATGCCCGGCCAGACGCGAATGACCCCGAAACCTCCCCGCAGCCCCATCCACAGGGTCGAGGCGAGCCAGATGTGGACCATGGCGTGCGCCGGGTGCAAGTGCTCGATGAGCAGGACGTGGGCCGCGCCCACGGCCGAGGCCGCGAGCATGGCGTTGCGCAGGTAGCGAAAATCGCCGGTGCCCCAGTGGATGCCGTCCGTGGCGAAGGAGAGCGCCCCCACCGGCAGCGACAGCGAGAGCACCACCCACCCCGGACCGAACTCCCCCATGGCCGACGGCGGCACCAGCAGCCAGGCCACGAAATCCTGCCCCGCCAGCATCAGCGCCCCCAGCACAGCCCCGGTGCCCATGCTCCACAGGCAGACCACCTCGGCCACGCGCCGGGCCTGGGCAACGTTGCGCGCGCCCAGAAAATATCCGACCAGGCTCTGGCCGGTGATGGCGAAGGCGTCCAGAAACAGGGCCGCGAAGACGAAGAACTGGCGGATGGCCTGGTAGGCCGCGCCCTCATCCGCGCCGAAATGATTGGCCACCCGGGTGCACAGCCCGATAAAGACCAGCAGCAGCCCGGTGCGGACAAACAGGTCGCCGCCGATACGCAGCAGCTTGCCCGCGCCCGCGCCGCGCATATGCCAGGTCAGGCCGATGCGCCGGGCCACCACCAGCAGGGACCAGGCCGCCCCCACCCACTGGCTGAACGAACTGGCCACGGCCGCGCCAGCCACCCCGAAGGGAGGCAGCCCGAAGGCCCCGAAGATCAGTATCCTGTCCAGGACCACGTTGACGACGTTGACGCCCACGGCCACGTAAAGCGGCGTACGCATGTCCTGCACGCCCCGGAGCGCGCCGAAGGCGGCCACGGAGACGAGCACGGCGGGCGCGCCCATCAGCCGGTAGAACATGTATTCGCGGGCCAGGCCGTCCACCCGCCCCTGCGCGCCGAGCAGCGCGGAGAGGTCGCGCAGGAAGGGCATGAGCCCGAAAAGCAGGAAGACGCCCACCCCGGCGGCCAGGGCGCAGGCCAGGGAGGTGAGCTTCACGGCGTGGTCGCGGTCGCCCCGGCCGATGGCGTGGGCGACCTCGGTCTGGGTGCCGATGCCCAGAAAACCGAAGGCCCAGAAAATGGAGGAAAAGGCCACGGTGCCGACGCCCAGGGCGGCCACGGGTTCGGCTCCGGGGATGCGGGCTACGAAGGCGGTGTCCGCCAGCCCGGTCAGGGGCTCGGCCACCAGGGAAAAAAGCACGGGAACGGCCAGGCCGACAAGAGTCCGGTTGGGCCGAACCATGAACGGATGGTGCGGGGCGGCGTCCTGCGCCGCCCCACCGGGGGCGGATGCGCACATGGAAAAATTCAGAGCACAATTCCCTGCGGGGGGCAAGCATACGGATTTCACTTTCCGGAATTTTCTGTTAAATCATTCCCATGGAATCCGTGGACATCCAGATTTTGCTCGGCTTTCTCAGCCTGGCCTACACCGCGATAGAAATTACGGCCATCTTCGCCGCCATCACGGCCGTGCGCGACACGCGCACGCCCCAGGGGGCCATCGCCTGGACCATCTCCCTGGTCTGCTTTCCCCTGCTCTCCCTGCCGCTCTACTGGATCTTCGGCCGCAACAAGTTCCACGGCTACGTGGATACCATGCGCGCCGTGGACGAACGGTTCCGCCGCAGCCTCGCGGACCGGCACAACCTGCCGGAGGTTCCGAGCCCGGCCGACCGGGAAAACCCGCACGCGCCCCGCTGCTCCTTCGAGACCATGGCCCGCATCCCTTTTGCGGGCGGCAACGGGATCGAGCTGTACACCAGCGGCCACGACACCTTCAAGGCCATCTTCGAAGCCATCGGGGCGGCGAAGGAATCCCTGCTCATCCAGTTCTTCATCGTCCATGAGGACGGGCTGGGCAAGCGGCTGCGCGACATCCTGCTGCGCAAGGCCGCCGAGGGACTGTCCATCCGCTTCCTCTACGACGAGATCGGCTGCCACACCACGCCGGAGCGGTTCTGGCGGACCATGCGCGACGCGGGCATCGAGGTCCACCCCTTCCACACCACCAAGGGTCGGGGGAACCGCTTCCAGCTCAACTTCCGCAACCACCGCAAGATCGTCATCGTGGACGACCGCATCGCCTTTGTGGGAGGCCACAACGTGGGCGATGAATACCTGGGGATATCCAAGCAGTTCAACGGCTGGCGCGACACGCACATAAAGATCACCGGCCCTGCCGTGCTCGGGGTCGGCCTCAGCTTCGCCCGCGACTGGTACTGGGCCACGGGCGTCCTGCTCGACCTGGCCGGCACGGTCCCGCCGTGCGGCGGCGAGGCCGAGGTCCTGGCCTTTCCCACCAGCCCGGCCGACCCGCTGGAGACCTGCTCGCTCATGTTCATCCGGGCCATCAACTCCGCGCGCAAGCGGTTCTGGATCGCCTCCCCCTATTTCGTGCCGGACAGCAGCGTGACCAAGGCCCTGCAACTTGCCGCCATGCGCGGGGTGGACGTGCGCATCCTCCTGCCCCGCAAGCCGGACCACCTTCTGGTCTACCTGGCCGGGTTCTCCTGCCTCAAGGAGCTCCAGATGGAGACCATCCGGGTCTACCGCTACCAGCACGGCTTCATGCACCAGAAGGTCTTCCTGGCCGACGACGACCTGGCCGGGGTGGGCACCGCCAACCTGGACAACCGTTCGTTCCGGCTCAACTTCGAGTTGACCATGCTGGTGGAGAACCCGGCCTTCTGCCAACGCATCGAGGCCATGTTCCGAACCGACTTCGCGCACAGCGACGAGGTCGGCACCGACGAATACGACGGCAAGAACATTATCCAGCAGACCGCCATCCAGCTCGCCCGGCTCTTCTCCCCCATCCTCTGACCCGCGGCCCGGCCCGGCCGGACTGGCCCCTCCGCGGCCCGACAGGAACGGCGCATCTATAATTGACAGCGCCGCCTCCATCCCTTGGTATGGAACCGGACAATTACCGGGCCTCGGCCCGGGCAACGGCTGCCAGCCGACGAGGGAAGCATCATGAAACTACGAAGCAAACTGCTGGGTCCGCTCTTCATCTCGGTCGCGACCTGTTGCGTCATCGGCCTGTTCTTCATCAACCGCGAGTTCGCCACCCTGGAGAGTTCGTTCATCGGGCTCCTGGCTCAGGACAAGGTGGCCAACTTCCAGGCCGCCCTGGAGTCCGCCTCCAACGACGCCCTGGAGCAGGCCGCGCAGTACAGTCGGCTCACGCCGGTCATCGAGGCCTTCGACCTGGCCCGTACGGGCGACATCGACGACCCGAAAAGTCCCCAGTCGCAGGAAGCGCGCGAACGCATCCGCGCCGCCCTCAAGGACGCGGCCGCCGGGCTCAAGGAGACCACCGGAGCCGACCTGAACGTCCACTACCACCTGCCCAACGGCCGCAGCCTGCTCCGGGTCTGGAGGAAGAAGCAGGCCAAGAAGGACGGCAAGTGGGTGGACATCTCCGACGACATCTCCTCGTTCCGCAAGACCGTGCTGGACGTCAACCGCACCGGCCAGCCGGTCAAGGGCATTGAGCCAGGCCGGGGCGGCTTCACCATCCGGGGCGTGGCGCCCATCAAGTCCGCCGACGGCAGGCAGCTCGGCTCGGTGGAGGTGCTCAAGGGGTTCGATCCCCTGCTCAAGGCCATGGAAAAGACCGGGGGCCTCAAGGTGCTGCTCTTCATGAACCGCGACCTGCTGACCATCACGACCAGGCTCCAGGACCCCGCGAAGTATCCCCTGGTGGCGGAACGCTACGTGCTCATTTCCGGCCAGGACAACGCCGCCGCGCGGGACGCCGTGACCAAGGACGCACTCGACGAGGGGCGTGACAGGACCTCCACGCGCATGGCGGGCGATTTTTCCGTGACCACAGTGCCCATCGACGACTACGCGGGCAAGCAGATCGGCGTGCTCTGCCTGGTCTCCGACATGGGCGAGCAGCGCGCGCTCATCACCGGAGCCCTCTACATCATCGCTGGCGGCGTCATCCTCATCGCCGTCATCCCCATCCTGGTGGGCGGCCAGGTCATCCGCCGATTCATCCTCACCCCCATCCACGCCTTGCTCGCCTTCGCCAGGGCCTTTTCCCAGGGGGACATGACCGTCTCCCTCAAGGTCCGGCAAAAGGACGAAATGGGCGACCTGGCCGACTCGCTCCGGGACATGCGCCGGCACCTGACCGACATCGTGGGATCGGTCCAGTCCGCCACGGACTCTCTGGTGGAACGCTGCGGCGACGTCAGCGACTCCTCCGGCACGCTGGCCGACGGCTCCTCCCGCCAAGCGGCCAGCGTGGCCCAGGTGGCCGCCAGCATCGAGGAAATCTCGGCCAACATCAGCCAGAGCTTCGAAAACATCCAGCAGACCAAGGCCCTGGCCCAGCAGGCCGCCATGGACGCCGAGGAAGGCGGCAACGCCGTGGCCCAGACCGTGGACGCCATGAACCAGATCGCCGAGAAGATCGCCATCGTGGAGGAAATCGCCCGGCAGACCAACCTGCTGGCCCTCAACGCGGCCATCGAGGCGGCGCGGGCGGGCGAGCACGGCAAGGGCTTCGCCGTGGTGGCGGCCGAAGTACGCCAACTGGCCGAACGCAGCGGCGTGGCCGCCGCCGAGATCGGCGAGCTCTCCACCTCCAGCCTGAAGGTGGCGGACCGGGCGGGCAAGATGCTCAAGAAGACCGTCCCGGACATCCACCGCACCTCGGACCTCATCGAAGAAGTCTTCGCGGCGGCCAAGGAGCAGGACATCGGGGTCTCGCAAATCAACCAGGCCGTCAACGAACTGGACAGCGTGGTCCAGCAGAACTCGTCCATGGCCGAGCACGTGGCCGCGGCCTCCGCCGACATGGACGGCCAGGCCCGCGCCCTCAAGGACACCATGTGCTTCTTCCACGTCGGCGAATGCACGTCGTCGGCCATCGCCGCCGAGGCGCGCGCCCTGCCGCCCCTCCCCTCGCCGCACGGCGAGCCGCCGGGAGAAGATGGGGAAGACGACGAAGAATTCCAACGCTACTGACGAAAAAAGGGGCATGGATGATTCCATGCCCCTTCTCATTGCGTGAACCGTGACGGCCTAGAAGATGTCGGCCATGTTGTAGAGCTTGCCGGGCCGCTGCGCCGAGAGCCACTTGGCCGCGCGCAGGGCGCCCGCGGCGAAGGTCTCGCGGGAGTGCGCCCGGTGGGTGACCTCGATGCGCTCGCCGGGGCCAAAAAAGTACATGGTGTGCTCGCCGACCACGTCGCCGCCGCGCAGGGTCTGCACGCCGATCTCGTTGCGCGGCCGCTCGCCGATGATGCCGTCGCGGCAATGCTTCTTGACGTCGTCATACTCCCAGCCGCGCGCCTCGGCCAGGCACTGGGCCAGCTTGAGGGCCGTGCCGCTGGGCGAGTCCTTTTTCATGCGGTGGTGAGTTTCGACGATCTCCATGTCGTAGGCCGGGCCCAGGGCCTGGACCAGGGAGGGCAGGATCTTGAGCAGCACGTTGATGCCGACCGACATGTTGGGGGCCCAGAACAGCGGAACCTTCTTGGCGAACTCCGCCAGTTTCGCCTGCTGGTCCTTGTCCAGGCCGGTGGTGCCGATCACGGCCGGGTTGCCGAACGCGGCGGCCTTCTCGGCCATGGCCAGGGAGGACTCGGGAGCGGTGAAATCGACGATGACCGCGCCCGGCACCTGGGGCAGCAAATCCTCCAGGCAGTCCGAGGCCTGGCAGCCGTCGTAGCTCAGCCCGCCCGCATTGCCTTTGCGCTCGCAGACGCCGACGAGATTCAGCTCGTCGTCGCCCAGGGCCATATTGACCAGCATGTTGCCCATGCGCCCCTTCGCGCCCAGAATGACGATGTCGGTGGTAGCCATACCGCTCTCCTTGTAGCAGGTTGAAAATTTATTCGGATTCATGGAGTAATTCCATGAACCGCTCGAAGTCAATAATTTCAAGGCCGAGCTTCTGGGCCTTGGCCACCTTGGACCCGGCCTTCTCCCCGGCCACCACGTAGTCCACCTTCTTGGAGATGGCCTTGGCCGAGGTCCCGCCCCGCGCCTCCACCAGGGCCTCGGCCTCGGTGCGGCTCATGTCCGGCAGGCTCCCGGTAAAGATGAACACCTTGCCCGCAAGCGGCGCGTCCTCCGTGGCCTCGGCCAAAGCCGACGGCCCGCCCGTGGGCCAGAAGCCCACCTCCCGGAACCGCTCGATGAGCGTCAGGGCGTCCTCGCTCTCGAAGAAGAAATGGATGCTCTCGGCCACGATGGGCCCCACGTCCTCCAGCGCCTGGAGTTCCTCGCGCGTGGCCTCGCCCAGGGCCTCCAGGTCCGCATAGTGCGCGGCCAGGGTCCGGGCCGTCTGCTCGCCCACGTGGCGGATGCCCAGCCCCGCGATGAGCCGCCACAGCGGGGCCTCCTCCCTGGCCTTGGCGATGGCCGCCAGGAAGTTCTCGGCCGACTTGTCGCCCATGCCCTCGTACCTGAGCAGAGCGGTCTTCTCCAGGGTGAAGAGGTCGGCTGAGGTTTCGAGCACGCCGTCCCTCGCCAGCCGCTCCACCCACCTGCGGCCCACGCCCTCCATGTCGAGCCCGGCCTTGGACACGAAATGGATGATCCGCTGCACGGTCTTGGCCGGGCAGGTCTCGTTGGCGCAGCGCACGGCCTCGCCGTCCTCGCGGGCCTGGCTGCCGCAGACCGGGCAGGTGTCCGGAAACACGTAGGGTTCGGCGTCCGCCGGGCGCGCGTCCAGGTCCACGGAAAGGACCTGGGGGATGACGTCCCCGGCCCGCTGGACCAGCACGGTGTCGCCCACGCGCAGGTCGTGCTCCTCGATGTACCCCTTGTTGTGCAGGGTGGCGTTGGAGACGATCACGCCCGCCAGGGGCACGGGGGCCAGTTCGGCCACCGGGGTGAGCACGCCGGTGCGGCCCACCTGGATGCGGATGGCGTCGAGCCGGGTGCGGGCCTGCATGGCCGGGAACTTGAGGGCCAGGGCCCAGCGCGGGGCGCGGGCCGTGAAGCCCAGGGCGCGCTGCATCTCCAGGCTGTTCACCTTGGCGACCACGCCGTCGATCTCGAAGGGCAGCGACTCCCGCCGCTCGCCCAGCTCGCGGAAATAGGCGGCCACCGCGTCGGCCGAGCCGCAGAGCCGGGCCTCGGGAGCCACGGCGAAACCGAGCCCCTTCAAGCCCTCCATGGCCTCCCGCTGGGTGGTCCAGGCGAAAAGCGGCTGGTCCCACTCCACCCGGCCGAGGCCGTAGCCCATGAAACGCAGGGGCCGGGAGGCGGCCACCCTGGGATCGAGCTGGCGGATGGACCCGGCGGCCGCGTTGCGCGGGTTGGCGAAGACCTTTTCCCCGGCCTCGCGCTGCCGCTCGTTGAGGGCGGCGAAATCCCGATTCGAGATGATGACCTCGCCCCGGACCTCCAGCAGCCGGGGGACCGAGCCGCCGCGCAGGGTCAGCGGCAGGTTCATGACCGTGCGCATGTTTCCGGTCACGTCCTCGCCCACCAGGCCGTCGCCGCGCGTGGCCGCGCGCACGAACCGGCCCCGCTCGTAAATGACTTCCAAGGCCAGACCGTCCATCTTGGGATCGGCCCAGTACTCGGCTCCGTCCGTGCCCAGCCCCTTGGCCACGCGCTCGGTGAAGGCGTACCAGGCGTCCAGGTCCATGGCGTTGTCCAGGCTGTACATGCGCTCGGCATGTTCGTAGGGCGAGAACCCGGCGGCGGGCTCCCCGCCCACCCGGCGGGTGGGCGAGTTGGGGTCGTCCAGCTCGGGATGCTCGCGCTCCAGGGCCTGCAACTCGCGGAAGAGGTTGTCGTACTCCTCGTCGGAGATGACCGGGTCGTCGAGGACGTAGTAACGGTGGTTGTGGTATTCCAGGTCCGCGCGCAGCTTGGCCGCGCGCTCCCGGATCTCGCGGGAAATCATCTGTTTTTTCGGGCTCCGCTAGAGGATCGCCTTGATCTCGTGCAGGTTCTTCTGGCTGCCGACGGCCAGGAGCGTGTCGTTGGCCATGATGACCTGCTTGGGGCCAGGGTTGAAGACCATCTCCCCGGACTCCTTTTTGATGGCGATGATGATCAGGTTGAAACGCGGCCGGATCTGGGACTGGACAAGGTCCTTGTTCACCAGCTCCGAGCCGGAGGTGACCACGAGCTCCTCCATCTGGAGGTCGATGCCGCCGCGCATGGCCAGCTCGATGAAGTTGGTCACGGTGGGCCGCAACACGTTCTGGGCCATGCGCAGGCCGCCGATGAAGTGCGGAAGCACCACGCGGTTGGCCCCGGCCAGCTCCAGCCGGGCGATGTGGGAGACCTCGCCCGCGCGGGCGATGATGTTGATGTCGGGGTTGAGCTGGCGGGCGGTCAGGGTGACATAGACGTTGGCCGCCTCGCTGGTCAGGGCGGAGACCAGGGACCGGGCGTGCAGCAGTCCGGCGCTGAGGAGCACGCCGTCGCTGGTGGCGTCGCCCTCGATGCACAGGATGCCGTCCTGCTCCATCTTGTCGATGAGTTCCGGCGTCTGCTCGAGGACGACGACGTCGTGTCCTTCCTTGAGCATTTCCTGGACCACGATGGAACCGATGCGCCCGTAGCCGCAGACGATGAAATGATTTCTCAGCTTGCCGATCTCTTTCATCATTTTATGCTTACCCCACATGATTTGCAGACGTCCGTCGATCAGGAGCTGGGCGAACGCGCCCGCGATGTACACGAAGCCGCCCACGCCGCCCATGATAAGGAAGGCGGTGAACATGCGCCCCGTGTTGGAAAGCTCGTTGACCTCCATGTAGCCGACGGTGGAAAGGGTGATGACCACCATGTAGAAGGAGCTCGGGAAGTCCCACTCCTCGAAGACCATGTAATATCCGATGCCGATGAGGAAAACGAGGATGAGATACATCCCGCCCAGGGCGAGACTCCAGAAGGAGCCCATCCTGGCCTTCATCCGCAACATTCTCCGGTGAAAGGAAGTCTTCATAACCTACCCCAGTTCCAGCAGCCGTTCCCTGAGCAGGGCCACGCGGTCCCTCAGTTCCGCGGCCCGCTCGAATTCCAGTTCCTTGGCGGCCCCCCGCATCTCCCGCTCCAGCCGGTTCACGGCCTTGCGCAGGGCCTTCGGGTCCGCGCCGAAATCATCCCCGTCCCCGGCTTCCCCGGCGGTCCGGCCCGTTCCACCGTGCGCCCCGCCGCGCGTCGATCCGGTTCCGGACGAGCCGAAGAGATCGTCCACCTTCTTGCGGATGGTGGTCGGGACGATGCCGTGCTCCTCGTTGTAGGCGAGCTGGCGCTCCCGACGCCGGGCGGTCTCCTCCATGGCCTCCGCCATGGACGGGGTCACCCCGTCCGCGTACATGACCACGCGCGCTCCCGCGTTGCGGGCCGCCCGGCCGAAGGTCTGGATCAGCGACCGCGCTGACCGGAGGAACCCCTCCTTGTCCGCGTCCAGGATCGCCACCAGGGAGACCTCCGGAATGTCCAGCCCCTCCCGCAGGAGGTTGATGCCCACCAGAACCACGAACTCGCCCTCGCGCAGCGCCCGGATGATGGCCATGCGCTCCAGGGTGTCGATGTCCGAGTGCAGGTAGCGCGACGGCACCCCCATCGAGTTGAAATAATCGTTCAGGTCCTCGGCCATGCGCTTGGTCAGCGTGGTGACCAGAACCCGCTCGTCCCTCGATTGCCTCTTTTTGCATTCCGCGAGCAAATCGTCAATCTGTCCCTGTACTTTTCGGACCTCAACCTCCGGGTCCACCAGGCCGGTGGGCCGGATGATCTGCTCCACCACCACGCCCTGGGCCAGGTCCATCTCCAGCTTCCCCGGCGTGGCCGAGACATAGACGGCCTGGTGGACGCGCCCCTGGAACTCGTCGTAGCTGAGCGGCCGGTTGTCCAGGGCGGACGGCAGCCGGAAGCCGAAGTCCACCAGGGTGGTCTTGCGCGAGCGGTCGCCGTTGAACATGCCGCCCACCTGGGGCAGCGCGATGTGCGACTCGTCCACAAAGAGCAGGAAATCGTCCGGGAAGTAGTCCAGGAGCGTGGCCGGGGGCTGCCCCGCCACGCGGCCGTCCAGATGCCTGGAATAGTTCTCGATGCCGTTGCAGTAGCCCAGCTCCTCGATAATCTCCAGGTCGTACATGGTCCGCTGCTCCAGCCGCTGGGCCTCCACCAGCCTGTTCGCCGACTTGAGGGCGGCGAGCCGCTCCTGGAGCTCGGTGCGGATGGCGTCCACGGCCCGCTCCAGGTTGTCGCGGTCGGACACGAAGTGGCTGCCGGGGTAGATGACGGTCTTGCGCAGCCGGTCCCTGACCTCGCCGGTGAGCGGGTCGGTCTCGGACAGCGAATCGATCTCGTCGCCGAAAAACTCGATTCGCAGGGCCTGCTCGCGGCTGTATGCCGGGATGATTTCCACCACGTCGCCGCGCACGCGGAAGGTGCCGCGATGGAAGTCGTAGTCGTTGCGCTCGTAGTGGATCTCCACTAGGCGCGAGAGCAGGTGGTCCATGGACATGGCCTGGCCCTCCTCCACCGGGATCACCATCTTGGCGTAGAATTCCGGCGAGCCCAGGCCGTAGATGCAGGAGACCGAGGCCACGATGAGCACGTCGTGGCGGGTCAGCAGCGCGTGGGTGGCGGCGTGGCGGAGCTTGTCGATGTCGTCGTTGATGGACGAATCCTTCTCGATGTAGACGTCCGAGTGCGGGAGGTAGGCTTCCGGCTGATAGTAGTCGTAATAACTGACGAAATATTCGACGGCATTGTCCGGGAAGAGGCCCCGGAACTCGGTATAGAGCTGGGCGGCCAGGGTCTTGTTGGGCGCGAGCACCAGGGCCGGGCGGTTGAGCGCGGCCACCACGTTGGCCATGGTGAAGGTCTTGCCCGTGCCCGTTGCGCCCAGGAGCACCTGATCGCGCACGCCCGCGCCGATGCCCGCCACAAGTTGGGCGATGGCCTCGGGCTGGTCTCCCCTCGGGACGTATTCACTGACCAGTTTGAAATCAGGCATTCGGCGGCGAGCCCCCTTGAGATGCTCCGATAAAGGACGTATGATTGTTTTGACACAACAAAACGGCCCGATGGAGGTAGCGCATGGACATCGACATCACCCGGGCGGCGACGACCCCGCCGACCCCCTACGCCAACACCCTCTCCATGGTCATCCGCAGCTTCAAGGGACGCCGTGACGTGGAAGTCCACCTGTTCCGGGCCTCCTGGACGCCCGAGGACGAGCGGGCCCAGGACTGGGACGCCCTCATCACGCCTCCTTCCGCCCCGGACGACCCGAGCCGCCGGGTGGTCATGGAAGCCTTCTCCGACGTCGAGCGGGACCGATTGGCAAACTACCTGAAAGAACAGTATTCCACAAGGCTTACGGCCATCCGGTCCGTGCCCCTCGCCTTTCCCGTCCCGGCCGGGATGGCCGGGCTCTCCCAAGCCCAGCCCGACAAGGACATCGGGTTCATCGAGTTCGCGAAGATCCCGAGCTATCCGCTGGACATCCCGCTGCGCGGCCTCTACGACCTGAGCCGCCACCTGCCCCTGGTGGAAGAAGAATAGCGCCGCTCACGGCTCGTCGAAGCGCCACAGCCCTGCCCGGGTGGACGCGTCCATGGCCTCGCGCAGGGCCGCCAGGAAGCGGAACCGCTGCATCTCCCGCGCGCCGAACCGGAGCAGGTGGTTCGTGGTCTGCTGGCAGTCAATGAGCGTGAAGCCCCAGCGGCCGAGCTGGCCGACCAGCCGGGCGAAGGCCGCCTTGGAGGCGTCCGGCTCCCGGTGAAACATGGATTCGCCGAAGAAGGCCGTGCCCAGAGAGAGGCCGTAGAGCCCGCCCGCCAGTTCGCCGTCCCGCCACGCCTCCACGCTGTGGGCATAACCCAGCCGGTGCAGCAGCGTATACGCCTCCACCATATCCTCCACCAGCCAGGTGCCGTCCTGGCCGGGCCTCGGCGCGTCGGCGCAGGCCCGGATCACCTTCGGGAAGGCCGTATCCAGGGTGAAGGAGAAGGTCCCCCGGTTGAGGACCCGGCGCAGGCTGCGCGGCAGGTGGAACTCGCGGGGCAGCAGGACCAGCCGGGGGTTGGTGGACCACCACAGGATAGGCGAGTCCTCGCCGTACCAGGGAAAGATGCCGCTGGCATAGGCCGTGAGCAGCCGCTGCGGGCTCAGGTCGCCTCCCACGGCCAACAGGCCGTCCGGGTCCGCCTCTTCCGGGTCCGGAAAGACGGGTTCCTCGAAGAGCCGGTAAATGGTCATGGCCCCACCCGAAACGAAAGGGGCGGCCGAAGCCGCCCCGTCTTTATCTTCGATTGCGAGCTCACTGCTTCGGCCCGACGGCGTCGAAGGCGAAGGCGAACTCGCCGGGAGCGTCGGCCGCCTTCTTCTTGCCGCCCTTCTTCGGCTTCGCGGCCAGGTCCACGGTGACCACGCCGCCCTTTGCCAACCGGCCGAAGAGCAACTCGTCCGCGATCATGTCCTTGATCTCGGACTGGATGACGCGGGCCATGGGACGCGCGCCCATGGCCGGGTCGTAGCCCATCTCGGCCAGCCGGGCGCGGGCAGCCTCGGTGAGCAGCACCGAGACGCGGCGGTCCTCCAACTGGTCGTTGAGCTCCTTGATGAACTTGTCCACGATCTGTTCCATGACCGGCTGGCCCAGGGCCTTGAAGGCGACCACGGCGTCGAGCCGGTTGCGGAACTCGGGGCTGAAGAGCTTTTCCAGGGCCTTCATGGCGTCTCCCTGGCGGTCGGACGCCTCGTCGCGCTTGAAGCCGATGGCCCCCTTGGCCATCTCGCGCGCGCCCGCATTGGAGGTCATGAGCAGGATGACGTGGCGGAAGTCCGCCTTGCGGCCGTTGTTGTCGGTCAGCGTGGCGTAGTCCATGACCTGGAGCAGGATGTTGAACACGTCCGGGTGGGCCTTCTCGATCTCGTCGAAGAGGACAACGCAGTGCGGCTTCTTGCGCACGCCTTCGGTGAGCAGGCCGCCCTGGTCGAAGCCCACGTAGCCCGGAGGCGCGCCGATGAGCCGGGCCACGGCGTGCTTCTCCATGTATTCGCTCATGTCGAAACGCAGGAAGCCGATGCCCAGGACCTGGGCCAGTTGGCGGGCCAGTTCGGTCTTGCCCACGCCGGTGGGGCCGGTGAGCAGGAAGCTGCCCACGGGACGGCCCGGCTGGCGCATTCCCGCGCGGGAGCGCTTGATGGACTTGGCAAGCGCCTTGACCGCCTCGTCCTGGCCGAAGACCACGCCGGACAACTCGTCCTCCAGGTGCTGGAGCCGGGCGCGGTCGGACACGGTCAGGCGGCGGGCCGGGATGCGGGCCATGCGGGCCACGACCTTCTCGATGTCCTCCACCTTGATCCGGTCGCCCTTGCGCGTGCGGCCGGAGAGCTTGTAGAGCGCCCCGGCCTCGTCCATGACGTCGATGGCCTTGTCGGGCAGGAAGCGGTCGGTGATATGCCTGTCAGAGAGCTCGGCCGCGGCCTTGAGCGCGAAGTGGGTGTAGTTAACACCATGAAATTCCTCGTAATGTGGCTTGAGGCCCTTGAGGATGGCCACGGTCTCGTCCACGGTGGGCTCGCTGATCTCGATCTTCTGGAACCGGCGCGACAGGGCGCGGTCCTTCTCGAAATGATTCTTGTACTCCTCGTAGGTGGTGGAGCCGATGCACCGGATTTCGCCGGACTGGAGCATGGGCTTAAGGATGTTGGAGGCGTCCATGGAGCCCCCGCTCACCGAGCCCGCGCCCACGATGGTGTGAATCTCGTCCACGAAGAGGATGGCGTCCTTTTTCTTCTTCAGGTCGGCCAGCACGCCCTTGAGCCGCGCCTCGAAATCGCCCCGGTACTTGGTGCCCGCCAGCAGCGAGCCCATGTCCAGACCGTAGATCTCGGCGTTGAGGAACTCCTTGGGCACGTTGCCCTCCACCACGCGCAGGGCCAGCCCCTCGGCCATGGCCGTCTTGCCGACGCCGGGGTCGCCCACGAAGATGGGGTTGTTCTTGCGCCGGCGCGAGAGGACCTGCACGGTGCGGTCCAGCTCCGACTCGCGGCCGATGAGCGGGTCGATGAACCCCTGGGCCGCGCGGTCGGTCAGGTTGACCGTGAACTCCTCCAGCGGGCTCTTCTTGCCGCCGCCAGGCCGCTCCTCCAGCGGAGAGGGACGGGACGGCTCGTCGCCCGCGTCGCCCCAGTCCTCGCGGGCGGACATGCCGTGAGAGATGAACTCCAGCACGTCCAGCCGGGAGACGTCGTGGGTGCGCAGGAAATAGACCGCGTAGGAGTCCTCCTCATCGAACATGGCGGCCAGGACGTCGCCGACCTCGACGGTCTCCTTGCCCGCCGCCTTCTTCTGCCACACGGCGCGCTGGAGCACGCGGCGCACGCCCAGGGTCTGGATGACCTCGGTTTCCGTGCCCTCGGGCAGCGACTCCATGTTCTCGACAAAGAAGCGGCCGAGCTGGTCGCGCAATTTTTCCAGTTCGGCGCCGCAGGCTTCGAGAATCTCCTCGCCCTGCTCCTCGCCGGTGATGGCGTACAGGAGGTGCTCCAGCGTCAGGAACTCGTGGTTCCGCCGCTTCACCTCGTTGACCGCGGAGGTCAACGCGCTTTCCAATTCCTTGCTGAGCATCGTCATCTGCTACTCACCTTCCATGCTGCACTTGAGGGGGTAACCCGCGCTCTTGGCCAGCTTATGCACCAGGTCGACCTTGGTTTCGGCCACCTCGGCCGTGTACACCCCGCACACGCCGAAGCCCTGGTTGTGCACGGACAACATGATCGCCGTGGCCTGCGCCTCGTTCTTGCGAAAGACGCGGATCAGAATCTCCACGACGAAATCCATGGTCGTGTAATCGTCGTTATGCAGAAGGACCTTGTATTTCTTCGGCTCCTTGACCTGATGCTGGTCGAGCAGTTCGAAATCCGGCCGGTCCCCGGTAAAAGGATTGTCCATGGGTGTTTCTCTCCAACGATCCTCTGGTTTTGCTTAAGTCACAATATAAATTCGTTTTGCGGGCCTGTCGAGTCCGGAATGTCATTCTCCGCCGATTTCCGCGAGCAGCGCGCGCTTTTCGTCGGGCGTGAAGACAAAGCTCTCCTCCGGATAGAGATCCTTGAGACGCCGGTGCTCCAGGTTGAGTTCGCGGTAGGTCTGCCGCGAAGTGGGCTGCTCGTCCAGGCCCAGGGCCTCGGCGCAGCGGAAGACCGACCACTTGCTCCCCTCGATCTCCACAAAATCACCGAAGGGCAGACGGTCCAGGCAGACGGTGCACTGCATGAATTTCCAGCATTCCCGCACCTTTTCATAGGAAAATGCCTCGTGGAAACCGACGATGCGCAGGGCCTCGCGCACCGCGTCGAAGTTCTCCACGCCGGATTCGATCTCCTCGAATATCTTGAGGGTGGACAGAGTCTCGTGGTCGGGCGGCCGCTTCACCGTAAGGGTGGCCTCGCCCCCGAAGTCGCGTAGCCTAAGCAGCACGCCCGCCTTCTTCAGCGAGCGGTCGGGATGGTCGAAGACGATGTTGGTCTCGAAGCGGGCGGGCGCCCCCTCGGCCCCGCTTTCCGCCAAGCGCAGACGCAGCGCGTCCAGATCCACGTCCAAATATTTCAATTCGCACTCAAGAGACATTGGCAATCGCTCCTCGGCTTGTTATGACGGCCACGGGTAACATGAGATGTTGACAAAATGTATCTACCTATCCCTTGGCGGCGCGGCGGGTACCCTGTCGCGCTACTGGCTTTCCGGTGCGGTGCAGCGCCTGACCGGAACCGCCTTCCCTTTCGGCACCTTGGCAGTAAACCTGCTCGGCTGCTTGCTCTTCGGGGCGGTGTGGGGATTCTTCGAGAATCGGCTGCTGCCGGGAAGCGGCGTCCGCCTGCTGGTTCTCACCGGGTTCATGGGGGCCTTCACCACCTTCTCCACCTACATGTTCGAGACTGCCGAACTGGTCAAATTCAGCCAGCTCGCCATGGCGCTCGCGAACGTGGTGGGGCAAAGCCTGGCGGGGCTGACCCTGGTCCTGTGCGGCATCGCTCTGGGCAGGTTGATCTAATCCCCCTTGGCGTGCAACCACTTTTCTGGAGGGATCATGAAACTCTTGGAAAAAGCCGAACGAATCAGGATATATACCGGTGAAGACGACAAGTTCGAGGGCCGCCCGATGGCCGACGCCATCGTGGAGAAGGCGCGCGCCCTGGGCCTGGCCGGAGCCACCGTGTTCCGGGGGCTCATCGGCTTCGGGGCCAACAGCCTGATCCGCACCAGCCGCATCCTGCGCCTGTCCGAGGACCTGCCCGTGGTCATCGAGATTGTCGACCACCCGGACCGGCTCGCCCCCCTGCTCGAAGCCATCGACGGCATGATGCGCGAAGGCATGATTACCCGCGAGCCGGTGGACGTCATCGCCTACCGGCACAACGCCAAGTAGCTTCGGCTACCTGCAGGTGCGGACGATCTCCCCGGCGATCTGGGTCAGGGCCATGACCTTGTGCACGCCGCCCGCCTTGATCGCTTCCTGGGGCATGCCGAAGACCACGCAACTCGCCTCGTCCTGGGCGATGGTGTAGGCCCCGGCGTCGAAGAGCTCCTTCATTCCCTTGGCCCCGTCGTCGCCCATGCCGGTCATGATGGCGGCCACCACGTTGGCTCCGCCGTACCGCGCGCCGGAGCGGAAGAGCACGTCCACGGACGGACGGTGGCGTGAAACCAGCGGCCCCTCCTTGATCTCCACGAAATAACGCGCCCCGCTGCGCTTGAGCAGCATGTGCTTGTCGCCGGGAGCGATGAGCGCCTGACCGCGCAGCATGGGGTCGCCGTCCTTGGCCTCCTTGACCGTGATTTCGCAGATGCCGTTCAGGCGGTTTGCGAAGGCGGCGGTGAAATGCTCGGGCATGTGCTGAACGATGGCCACGGGCGGACAGCCTGGGGGCAATTGCTCCAGGAAGACGCGCAGGGCCTCGGTGCCGCCGGTGGACGCGCCGACCAGGCAGACCTTTTCGGTGGTGGTCAGCGTCTGGGGCCGCCCCATGGGGATGACCACGTCGGCGTCCAGCTTGGGCCGGACCTTGATGGGCGTGGAAATGACGGGCTTGGGCCGGGCCATGGCCGCCGCGCGGATCTTGTCCACCAGCCGGATGCTGGATTCCTCCAGGAACTGCTTGGTCCCCACCTTTGGCTTGGTGATGATCTCCACCGCGCCGTATTCCAGGGCCTTGAGGGCGTTGGCCGTGCCCCGCTCGGCAACGGAGGAGCAGATGACCACCGGGATAGGGTGCTGTCTCATCAGCTTCTGCAGGAAGGTGAGGCCGTCCATGCGCGGCATCTCCAGGTCCAGCGTGATGACGTCCGGGACCTCGGTCTTGAGGCGTTCGGCGGCGACGTAGGGATCGGAGGCCGTCCCCATGACCTCGATCCCCGGGGCTGCGGAAAGGATGCTCTCCAGGGTTTGACGCACCACCGCCGAATCATCCACAATGAGAACCCGAATGTTGTTTCCCATGCTTTCACCCTGCAACGGTTGATTACCTGGATTCCGCAATGACCCGGCGGACCAGGCTCGGGATGTCGAGAATCAGCGCGATGGAGCCGTCGCCCTTGATGGTTGCGCCGGAAAGCCCTTCGACATCCTTGTAGACACGGCCCAGGCTCTTGATGACGGTCTGGTGCTCGCCGATGACGGTGTCAACCACAATGCCCACGCGGCTTCCCTCCACCCCGGTGATGACGATCTGCTCGATGGGCGGATTCTCGCCCTCGATGCCGAACCACTCCCGCAGGTGAATGTAGGGGACGATCTCGCCCCTGAGGTGCAGGATGCGCTGGTCGGAATCCTCCTCCACGTCCTTGCGCGAGAGCTCCACGCACTCCTCGACCAAGGAGAGGGGGATGACGTAGAAGCCGTCCTCCACCTTGACCTGGAGGCCGTCGATGATGGCCAGGGTCAGGGGGAGCCGGATGGTCAGGGTGGTCCCCTTGCCGGGCTTGCTGTCGATGTCGATGCTGCCGCGCAGCGAGTCGATGGCCCGCTTGACAACGTCCATGCCCACTCCCCGGCCCGAGACGTTGGTCACGGTCTTGGCCGTGGAGAATCCCGGCTCGAAGATGAGCTTGAGCAGCTCCTTTTCCGACATGTCGGAATCGCGGGTGATCATGCCGCGCTCGATGGCCTTCTCCCGGATCATTTCCGGGGCCATGCCCCGGCCGTCGTCCGTGATGCGGATGAGCACCTCGCCGCCGGAATGCTCGGCCGCGAGCATGATAAGCCCCTGGGGCGACTTTCCGGCGGCCTTGCGTTCCTCGGGCGTCTCGATGCCGTGGTCGATGCTGTTGCGCAGCAGGTGGACCAGCGGGTCGCCGAGGCGCTCGATGACGGTCTTGTCCAGCTCGGTGTCCTCGCCGCTGGTGGCCAGACTGATCTCCTTGCCCAGTTCGGCCGAGAGGTCGCGCACCAACCGCTTGAACTTGCTGAAGGAGGTGCCGATGGGCAACATGCGGATGCCCAGAGTTGAATCACGAAGCTCGTCGCTGAGACGCTCCAGCTCCTCGGCCAGGGCGGTCAGGGCCGGATCGGCCCGTTCGCTGACCACCTGGGTGATCTGCGCCTGGACGATGACCAGCTCGCCCACCAGGTCCACCAGGTAGTCGAGCTTGTCGGCCGCCACGCGGATGCTGGACAGGGCCTCCTGCTTCTTCCGGTGGGCGTCCCGCTCACGGGCCTGGGCCTGGATCTTGGCCGCCGACTCGATTTTCTCGGGCTCCACCTTGCCTTCATCCTTGAGAATCTGGCCGAGGGAACGCTGCTTCCTCAGCGCGTCGCGCACGTCATCCTCGGACACCGCGCCGCTCTTGACCAGGATCTCGCCCAGCCGGGGCGTCTCCTCGCCGAAATCCATCTCCTCGTGCAAGTCGTCCGCAGCCGCGCGGACTGGCGCAACCGGGGCCGCAGGCTTTTCGACAACGGGCGCGGAGGGCTCAGCCACCGCTTCCGGCGCGACCTCGTCGGACGCGTCACCGGGACCTTCCGGCTCCTCGCCTTCCTCCGAAACATTCACGCCAATATCGGCATCGGTGAAGAAAAACACGTCGTAGACCGCGTCCTTGTCCACGGAGCTCACCATGCGGACAGTCCAAGAGACGGGCTCCCCCTCCTGCGCGTCCCCGACGGGCGGCGTCACCTGCAACTCGCCCAGCTTGCCCAGTTCCGCCAACAAGCCGTCCAGGACGTCCGGGTCGATGTTCCGCGCCGACTTGGAACTCAGAACGATCCGATAGACATGCGGCGCTTCCGTTTCCCCTGTGGGAGACCCGCCGACCGGCTCCGCCGCGTCCCCGGATTCCGCCGCCTCCTGTTCGGCTCCGGCCGCGGACTCGGCGGCGGGCTCGTCCGCGCCCGCCCCGCCTCCGGCGACGTTGCGCAGCCCGGTCAGGATATCCTCCATCATCTCCGGGGCGACCACCTCGGAGCTGTCCGAAGCGTCGAGCATTTTCTTGATGTAGTCGCGGGACTTGAGGGCGAGGCTGCACAGCTCGGGGGTGACGGGCAGGTCGCCGTTGCGCACCATGTCGAATACCGACTCCACCTCGTGGGTGAACTCGGCTATGTCCTCAAAGCCGAACATGGAGCCCGACCCCTTGATGGTGTGCAGGGCCCGGAAGACCTGGTTGACCAGATCGATTTCCTCGGGCGACTGTTCGAGTTCGAGCAGCGCCGCCTCCAGTTCGGTCAGGAGATCGTAGGCTTCTTCCTTGAATATCTGCCGGTTGAGATCATCGGACATCCGTTTTGCTCCTGCAACTCGTCAAAATGGTCAGCATGAATTCGCTTGGCAATCAGCGCCGCCTATCTCCCGTTTGTCGCAGTATCGCAGAAAACCCCTGAATCAGCCCATTATAAATACACGTTGTCACACATCTTTGCCAAGAAAGACGATCTCGGCCCTGGCGGTGGTCTCGTCAAAGGGCTTGATCCGGACGCGGACACGCTCGCCCTTGAACTCGGCGGCCCCGAGCAGGATGCCTTCGAAATAGTCGAAGAGCCCCCGGCTCGACCGGTAGTTCATGAACAGATCGTCGCCCTTGTCCTCATAGGTGAAGTCAGGCGGCTTGATGCCGGGCGTGGCCTTGGTCAGCTTGGCGTGGACGTCGTTCATGCGCAGGTAGAAGGACTTGAGGGACTCGTCCTTGAAATAGCCCGGATACATCTCGTGAAACTTGCCTATGGTGAACCGGCCGAGGTCCAGGAAGAACTCGCGGACCGTGACGTCTGCCAGGGCCGACGCAAGCTCCGCCATCTGCGACAGGACCTGGTCGGGATAGCTCTCGGCGGGCAGGAACACGGGATGGCCCATCTCCTCCCGCACGCCCTCGAAGGCGTCCTCGCCGTAGCGTTCGCGGATGAATCCCAAGGCCAGCTTGGGCAGGATGCCCTTCATCCGGCCTTCGGACTCCCGCAGCTTCACCCGACCGGGCTCGTCCCCCTGCACGCCCTTGGACAGGTCGAGCAGGTCCTGGGCCAGCCGGGCCAGGTCGCGGGTGGCTCCGGCCGCCTGCCCGGCGGCCTCGTCCGCCTCGCCGGCGATGTCGGCGATGTCCTCGACGCTGTGCTTGATCTCCTCGGCCGAGGCCGACTGCTCCTCGGCGGCGGTGGCGATCTGCTCCACCCGCTGCACCATGTCGCCGATGCTTTCCATGATGAGCTGGAGGGCGTCGCCCGCTTGGTTGGACAGGGAGGTGCTCTCCCCCACCTGCTCCTCGGTCCGGCGCATGGCGGCCATGGCGTGGCGGGAGCGCTCCTGGATGGTGCCGATGGCCTGCTCCACCTCCTTGGTGGCGGCCATGGTCTTCTCGGCCAGCTTGCGCACCTCGTCCGCCACCACGGCGAATCCCCGGCCAGCGTCGCCCGCCCTGGCCGCCTCGATGGCTGCGTTGAGGGCCAGAAGGTTGGTCTGGTCGGCGATGTCGTTGATGACGCCGATGATCCGGCCGATCTCCTCGGCCCTGGCGTCCAGCTCGCCCACCTCCCGGCCGAGTTCGGCGGCGGACTGCGAGACCTCGTTGATGGCGGCCACGGCCCGGGTGACCATGACCGCGCCGTCCCCGGCGGACCGCTGCGCGCTGGCGGCGGCCTCGCTGGTAGCCGAGGCGTTGCGGGCCACCTCCATGACCGTACCGGTCATCTCCTCCATGGCCGTGGCCACGGCCGTGGTCTGGCCGCGCTGCTTCTGCGCGCCCTGGGCCTGGTCGTCGGCCGAGGCGGAGAGCAGCTCCGTTGCCGAGGCCACATGCTCGGCCAGTTCGCTGATCCGGGCCCCGGCCCTGGAAAGCCGGTCCTGCTGCGCCGCCACCTCGCGCTGGCGGTCCTGGCTCGCGGTCAGGTCGGAAACCGTGACCACCACGCCCCTGCCCGAGCCGCCGCCGAGTCCGACCGGACGGCATGCCAGTTCCACGGCCAGCTTGCGGCCGTCCCAGAGGGTCAGGTCGCGCATCTCGGTCACGGGAGCGCCGGAGCGCAACGCCGCGTCGGGCAGCAGCGGCCTGTCGGCGTCAAAAAATGCCTGCCCCGCCTTCCGGCCCACCACCTTGTCAGCCCCCTTGCCGAGCAGTTCGGCCAGGGCCGCGCTTGCAGCGAGCACCGTGCCGTCGGCCCCGCAGTACAGGGCGGGCCGGGCCACGCCGCGGAAGGCCTGCTCCATGACCTGGGTCGCCTCCCGCGCGCCGGCCAGGGACGCGGCCACGCGGCGCAACCCTTCCGCCAGGGGATCGTCGGGGCCGTCCCCGGCGGGAGTCTCGTGCCCGCCGGCCGCCAGCCCGTCCAGCCCGGCGCGCAGCCGCCGGACCCGCCGGCCCTGGGCGGCCACGGTTCCTGCCAGGCACGCCAGCGCGCCGACCAGGGCCGCGCCATAGGCGGCCCAGCCTCCGACGTACGCGCCCGCCGCAAAAAAACCGCACGACACCAACCCCAGAAGAATCGTTATTTTCCCTGCCCGATCATTCATCCCACGCTCCGACACCAGAGGTGAACACCGCCACAAGCCCGCAACAATAATGAATTCCCGCATACCTTGTACGCGGGAATTCGGAAAGATGCAATAATATCGAGGGGAAAAACGACCGCCTTGCAAAGGCTGCCGCCCGGGTGGGGAGTGAATCTGGGAGGCCGCTACTCGCCGATGCGCTTGCGCAACTGGCGCAGGGCGCGTCGGCGGCGATAGCCGCGGATGAGATAGAGCGAGACGAAATAGGTCAGCACGGAGGCCGGGACGCCGAAAACGAGGCCGCCGGTGAACATGACCGCGAAGACCTCCCACCCGGCCGAGAGAAGCTGCTTCATTTCCAGCCTGGCCGGGTCGAAGGCGACATGAAACGGGGTGAAGGCGCTGCCCACCAGGTAGAGGAAATAGTAGAACGGGACCATGGTGGCCGCGTTGGAATAGCAGGTGGCCAGCCAGGCGGCCAGCTTGTTGACCCGCATGGCGAAGGCCAGGGCGATGACCACGATGGACTGGAAGGGAATGATGGGCAACGCGCCGATGAACATGCCGAGCGCCATGGCCAGGGCCAGGTTCTGCGGCGACGAGTTCTGGCGCATGAGCCGGAGGTACCAGTATCGCGTCCAGCGCTTGCTTCTGATCCACCACCCCTGCCGGTCATTGTTCGCCGGGGCTGCCCGGTTCTGCTTCTGTCGGTTCAGTTCGGCCAAGGCTACTCCAGCACGTCGAAACGGGAAAACTTCATGACGAACCCGGCGCGGCCCTGGGTGGCGGAGCGCAGGTCGGTGGAAAAGCCGAAGAGCTTGCCCAGGGGAGCGAGCCCCTGCACCACCTTCAGGCCGGTGCGGTCGAGCAGGTTTTCGATCTTGGCCCCCTTGGCCCCGAGCAGGCCGACGACCTCGCCCGTGAACTCCTCGGGCACCGTTATCTCGACCCACATGATCGGCTCCATCAGACGGGAGCCCGCATTGCCGAGCGCCTGCTTGAGGGCCATGGCCGAGGCCATGCGGTAGCCCGCCGGGGTGGAGTCGTCGCGCCGTTCCAGGGAGCGGACGCGCACCCGAACGTCCTGCACGGGATAGCCGCGCACCACGCCGCTCTGCAAGCCGTCGGAGATGCCCTCCTCCACGGCCGTCAGCCAGGGGGCGGGCCACTGCTCCGGGTCCACCTCGAAGAGGATGTCGCGCCCCTTGCCCCGGTCGCGCGGCTCCACGGTGAGGGCCACCGAGCCGAAATGCGTCTCCTCGCCCAGCTCGCGGTCGAAGACGGCCTCGCCAGCGCCCTTGGACATGACCGTCTCCTGGTAGACCACCTGGGGCCTGCCGGTGCGCGGGGTGAGCTTGTACTCCCGGCCGAGCCGCTCCAGGATGACCTCCAGGTGCAGCTCGCCCATGCCGGAAAGGATGATCTGGCCCGTGTCCTCCTCGTGCTTGAGGTCCAGGGTCGGGTCCTCCATGAGATATTTCTCCAGGGCGTCGTCGAGCTTGTCCCCCTCCTCGGAATTGCGGGGCTCGATGGCCAGCGAGATGACCGGCTTGTAGTCGGCGATCTGCTCCAGCAGGATGGGAGCCTCGCGCGAGCACAGCGTGTCGCCGGTGCGGGCGTGCTTCATCCCGGCGGCGGCCACGATGTCCCCGGCGAAGGCGGCGTCCAGCCGCTCCCGGCGTCCGGCGTGAAGCCGGAAGAGTCGGGCCACGCGCTCGTCCTGGCCCTGGGTAACGTTGTAGACCGTATCCCCGGCGTCGATGCGGCCGGAGTAGATGCGCATGAGCGCCTGCTTGCGCCCCTCGTCCATGACCACCTTGAAGACCAGGGCGGAAAGGGGCTCCTTGTGGGAGACCTCGAAGGAAATCTTCTTCCTTGTTTCGGGCTCAACGCCCGTGGCCGGCGGCACCTCCAGCGGACTCGGGAGGTAGCGGCAGATGGCGTCCATGACCGGCTGGACCCCGATGTTCTTGAGAGCCGAGCCCACCAGCACGGGCACCACGGCCCGGTCCAGGGTCAGCTTGCGCAACGCCTCGATGATCCGCCTGGGCTCGACCTCCTCGCCGCCCAGGTACAGGTCGAGGATCTCCTCATCCGCCTCGGCAGCGGTCTCAAGGAGCTTCTCCCGCCACGGGGAGAGCCGGTCGGCCTCCTCGTCGGTCAGGGGCAGGGCCTCGTACTGTTCGCCGTTGGTGCCCGGGTCGAAGACCAGCCGCCGCATGTCCACAAGGTCGAACACGCCCCGGAAATCCGCGCCCTCGCCGTCGGGATACTGCACCGGCACGGCATTGGCCCCGAGCCGTGTGCGGATGGACCCGACCACGGCCTCGAAATCAGCGCCGAGCCGGTCCATCTTGTTGACGAAGGCCAGCTTGGGAACGTGGTAGGCCTCGCTCTGCCGCCACACGGTCTCGGACTGCGGCTCCACGCCGCTCACCCCGCAGAACACGCCCACAGCGCCGTCCAGCACGCGCAGGGAGCGCTCCACCTCGATGGTGAAGTCCACGTGACCCGGCGTGTCGATGATGTTGATGATGCACGGGCCCCACAGGCAGGAGGTCACGGCCGAGGTGATGGTGATGCCCCGCTCCTGCTCCTCGGGCATGTAGTCCATGGTGGCCGTGCCCTCATGGACCTCTCCGATGCGGTGGATCTTCTTGGAATAATAGAGGATGCGCTCGGAGAGCGTGGTCTTTCCCGCGTCGATGTGGGCGATGATGCCGATGTTGCGAAGGTTCGCCAGGACCTTCGCCGAGGGAGCGTTGGTTTTGCCCATGTCAGTCTCCGAGGGTCCAGGCCGTGCTGTGGAATTGGAAGAGCTGCGGATGCAGGTCGGGCCATATCCAGCATCCTTCGAGCCCCGGCCCCAGCGCCAGCTTGACGCGGCCCGAGGCGTCGGCCATTCGGTCGGCCGGGAGGTAGGCGACGTCGCTCGTCGCCCGCAGGAACTCGTCGAATCCGCCGTCCATGTGGGTGAAATTCGCAGCCGGGAGGGGCGGCTCGGCCCCGTAGACGGAAAAGGCGATGTCGGGATGGATGAAGGCCAGGGTTTCGAGGTCGAAGGTCGATTCGCCCTCCATCCACACTGTGGCCATCCGGCTGAACCGGGGACGCCAGAAGGCCATGCGCGTGGCGGCCCACTGCTCGCCGGAGCCGACCTCGGCCGCCTTGGGCCCCAGCAGGATCACCGTGCCGGGCCTGTCCGCGTCCCTAAGCTCAACCAGCAGGCGACGCGCCTGGGCGGGGTCCATGTCTGCGACCAGCTCCTGGCCGGCCAGCTCCAGCCCGGTCAGGATCGCCTTGCGCCAGGGAATGTCCTCCCCCACCCGCACGGCCAGCACCTGGCCCACGCCCATGGCCATGGCCGGGACCAGCGCGGCCAGCAGGCGCGCCGGGGAAAGCAGGCTGTCGTCGAACAGGACCACCGCGAACTCCGCGGCCTCGAACCGGGTACGGGTGCAGAACCCGCCGGTCCAACGGCGCAGGTCCTCGCCCGCCACGTCCTTGCGCGGGCCATAGCAGTCGTGGACCCGGGCGATGCCCGTCTTGATCCTGGCGCGCTCGGCGTCGGACAGGTCCTGATAGGCCTGCGCGAAGACCGAGTCGTCAGGAACGAGCGGATTGATCCATTGCGGAAACGAAAACGGTGCGTGTTCCATACTGCGGATGAGCGGCCAACCGGTCGCCGACTCCCTTACAGCCACTTCTTGAGCCAGAGTTTCCAGCTTCCCTGGATGCGCATGCGCTCGTCCTCGGAAAGGGTCTTCTGGTACTCGAAGTAGGAATATTCGGCCCGCCGCCGGGCGTAGTCGCGCAAATCCGGGATGTCGGAGAAGTTCTCCACCACGTACTGGTAGCGGTGCCAGGCCGGGCCGTACTGGTCGGTCCGCCAGAAGAAGTCGGCCATGTAGATCTCATGCTCGGCCAGAATCCTCCGGCTCTTGGCGATCAACTCCTGGGCCGCCTCGGCGTACTGGGTGTTTGGATAGGACTCGCGGAGGCGGTAGTAGTATTCCAGCCCCTCCTTGATGTTCTCCTGGCGTCGGTCGATGGACTTGAACAGCCTGTAGTTGGAATTGCCGATCTGAAAGAGAACGTAGGGAATGTTCTCGTTGGTCGGGTGCAAGGCCTCGAATTCCTTGTAGGCCTCGCGCGCCTGCATGAACTGGTCGTCCAGGTAGTAGGCGTCCCCCAGGGCGAGTTCCGCCTTGAGCGCATAGGGACTGAACGGGAACCGGTCCTTGAGCTTGTTGAAATACCCCTGGGCGTCCACATATTCCTTGCCGTTCATGGCGTCCATGCCCGCCTCGTACAGCTCCTGGGCCGTATCCTCGGCCGGGGGCAGGAAGTACTGGTCGATCAGCGCGCAGCCCGAGGCGAGCGTCAGGAGCAGAAGGACGACGGGGAGGCGAAGCGACCGCATGCAGGACCCCCTAGCCAAGCTGTTCCAGATAGGCGAAGGCCGAGTTGGCTGCCGTGGCGCCGTCGCCCACGGCCGAGGCAACCTGGCGGCACAGCTTGGAGCGGATGTCCCCCGCAGCGAAAAGGCCGGGAATGTTGGTCCGCATCTCCACGTCCGTGACAATGCCGTTGCGATCCCTGTTCACCGTTTCCGGCACGAAATCGATTATGGGCTCGAACCCGACGAAAATGAACGCGGCATCCACCTTGAGCGAGGAGGACTCGCCCGAGGCGACGTTGCGCAGGGTCAGGGACTCCACGTCCGTCTCGCCCACGATCTCGTCCACAACCGTGCTGCGGATGATATCGATGTTCTCGTGGTCGAAGCACTTCTGCTGGTAGATGATCTGGCCCCGGAACGCCTCGCGGCGGTGGATGAGGTGGACCTTGCCGCAGATGCGGGCCAGGTAGAGAGCCTCTTCCAGGGCTGAGTTGCCGCCGCCGATGACCGCGACATCGCGCCCACGGAAGAAATTCCCGTCGCACAGGGCGCAATAGGACACACCCCGGCCAAGCAGCCGGTCCTCGCCGGGCACGTTCAGCTTGCGGTAGCGGCAGCCCGTGGCCAGGACGACGGCCTTGGCCTTGACGTCCTCCTCCCCGACCTTGAGCACGTGGCCGTCGCCGTTGGGCTCCATGGCGCGGACCTCGTCATTGATCCGCTCCAGCGGATACTCCTCCAGGTGGGCGGCGAACTTGTCGGCCAGCTCCCACCCCTGGAGGCCCTTTGGAAACCCCGGATAGTTCTCGATCTCCGAGGTCATGAGGACCTGCCCGCCGGGGGACAGCTTTTCGACCATGGCCGTCTTCACACCGGCGCGCAAAAGATAAAGGGCAGCCGTCATTCCTGCCGGGCCGCCCCCTATGACTACGGCGTCATACAATTTCATGTATTACAGGGCCTTCTTGGAGATCATTTCCTTGATGCTGCTCTTGGAGACGGCGCCGGTGGACTGGTCCACGACCTCGCCGCCCTTGAAGAGGATCAAGGTCGGGATGGCGCGGATGCCGTACTTGCCGGGGGTGGCGGAGTTCTCGTCCACGTTCATTTTGACGATTTTCACCTGACCGGCGTACTCCTCGGCCAGTTCGTCGATGACCGGACCCATGGCGCGACAGGGACCGCACCAGGGGGCCCAGAAGTCGATGAGGACGGGAACGTCGCTCTGCAAAACTTCCTGCTCGAAATTGCCGTCTGTGATCTGATTAGCCATTGTGTTCTCCTTGTGTTTCCCGGCGGGCAGCCGTTTTGCTACGAGATGATAAGCCGCAACCCTTCCATCGGACCTTCGGCGAAATGTTCAACCAATTTTCTTAAAATAGATTTCCCCTACCCCAGTGTCAAGAAGAGGCCGGGAAATTATACCCCAAGTTCACCTCGGAGCCAATCCTGCGGAACGACCCGCCCCCTGGGCACCGCCTCCAGGTCCAGGCCATGATGCAGCCCGGCCCGGGCCATGAGCCATCCGGCATGGGCGATCATGGCCCCGTTGTCCGTGCACAGCGAGAGGTCCGGCAGGTTCAGGGCGATGCCGTTCTCCCCGGCCAGCCGGGCCATGGTCTCGCGCACCAGTGAGTTGGCCGCCACTCCGCCCGCCACGATCAGGCTCTTCACCGGCCCGGCCCGCCGGAGCGCCCGCTCCACCTTGATCCGCAGCGTGTCGGCCACGGCCCAGTTGAAGGAGGCGCAGACCCCGGCCAGCCGCGCGCGCCGCTCGCCCGACAGGGCCGCCACGGCGGCCGGATCGGCCATGGTCTCGAAGACCAGGTCGGGATGGGCGGCCACGTAGGTGGCCACGGCGGTCTTGAGGCCGCTGAAGCTGAAATCCAGGCTCGGGTTGTCGATGAAGGCGCGGGGGAACAGCCCCTTGTCCGGCTCGCCCTCGCGGGCCAGTTCGTCGATGAACCGGCCGCCCGGATAGGGAAAATTGAGCACCTTGGCCACCTTGTCGAAGGCCTCGCCAGCCGCGTCGTCCAGGGTGCGGCCGAGCAGCGCGAACTCGACGGGCGACTCGATGCGGTAGGTGTGGGTATGCCCGCCGGAGACGAGCAGGCCCAAGGCGGGAAACCGCAGGTCCCCCGCGAGTCCCGGCGCGAGCAGGTGCGCCCAGAGGTGGTTCACGCCCACCAGGAAGGCGCCGGTGGACAGGCTGAGCCCCTTGGCGAAACTGACGCCCACCAGCAGGCTGCCGAGCAACCCCGGTCCGCGCGCCACGGCCACCCCGTCCACATCGCCGGGTTCGAGCCCGACGTCGTGCATGAGGCTGCGATAAAGGCGCGGCAGCACGCGCAGGTGCTCGCGCGAGGCGATCTCCGGCACCACGCCGCCGAACAGGGCGTGCACGTCCACCTGGGTGGCCAGCCGCTCGCCGAGCAGGCGGCCGTCCTCCACCAGGGCCACGGCCGTTTCGTCGCAGGAAGTCTCGATGCCGAGAATGCGCATTACCGTTGCTTGCCGCTCCGCGCTTCCTCGAAGATATCCTGGACCATCTTCACGTCGTTGAGCGAGCCGCAGTAGAAGGGAATGCGCTGGTGCAGGTGATCCGGCTCGATGTCCAGGACGCGCTGCCCGCCGTCGATGGCCATGCCGCCCGCCTGCTCCACGATGAAGGCCATGGGGTTGCACTCGCAGGTCAGCCGGAGCTTGCCCGAGGGTTTCTTGGGATCGCGCAGGTCGGCGGGATACAGGAAGATGCCGCCGTAGAGCAGATTGCGGTGGAAGTCCGCCACCAGGGAGCCGATGTAGCGGCCGCTGTAGGGCTTGCGCAGGGCGTTCTTGGGGGACTTGAAATAGGCCAGGACCTGCTTGGTCTCGCGGTCCCAGTAGCGCTCGTACCCCTCGTTGACCGAGTAGATCTTGCCCTGCTCCGGGATGCGGATGTTGGGATGGGAGAGCAGGAACTCGCCCACGCTCGGGTCCAGGGTGAAGCCGTGCACGCCGTCGCCGCAGGTGAAGACCAGCATGGTGGACGAGCCGTACAGGACGTAGCCCGCGGCCACCTGCTCGCTCCCCTTCTGCAGCACGTCGCTCGACATGAGCGGCCCGCCCGAATCGCTCTTGCGCTTGTAGATGGAGAAGATGGTGCCGATGTTGACGTTGACGTCGATGTTGGACGAACCGTCCAGCGGGTCGAAAATGATGATGTAGTCGCCGCGCGGCAGGGAGTCGGGCACCTCGATGATGTCCGCGTTCTCCTCCGACGCCATGGCGCAAAGCACGCCGGATCGGGCCAGCCGGTGGATGAGGATGCGGTTGGCGTACTCGTCGAGCTTCTTGACCTCCTCTCCCTGGACGTTGACGTCCCCGGTGAAGCCCAGGATGTCCACCAGCCCCGCCTTGTTCACGGCGCGGGTGATGATCTTGGCGGAAAGGACCAGCTCGTTGAAAAGCCGGGTGAACTGGCCCGTGGCGCCGGGCACCATCTTCTGATGCAGCAGGATGTGCTCGGTGACGGTGACCTGCTGGGGCAACGCCACGTGCTCCCGCCGCTGGGAATTCGAATAGGCCATGACTCTCCTAGAAAAACCACAGGAAGCTCTCGCCCGCCTTGGGGTCGACGCTCTCCGTGGCGTAAACGTATTGGTCGTTGCCGATGTACTTGGCCAGCCAGGTGTAATGCTTCTCGCCGACCTTGACCTGGCCCTGCACCTTGTCCTTGAGCATTTCCTCCCACGGTAAGGCCAAAAGACCGTCCTTGTCCACGTCCGCGCCGCGCGTCCAGACGCCGCCGCCGGGATGGATGATGATAAGGTCCTTGGGGCTGGGGCTCAGGCTGAGCAGGGCCCGGGGGTCGAACCCCACGGCGATGAGGCCGTTGAAGTCCACGTCCGAAAAATAGGGCCGCGCTATGTACAGCTCGGGCCCGAGGTCGGAGTAGTCGACCACCGTGACCAGGGAGGTGGCGCGCCAGACGCCCTCGAACCGGAGGGGCTTGTCGATGCGCTTGACCGGAATCTCCGGCTGCATGACCACGATGGTCCCGTCCTGGTCCGTGACCAGGACCCGATGGACCCAGGGGAAGCGGGTCAGCAGCAGGTCCATCCAGTCGGGATCGGGCATGGAGTCCATGTCGTCGATGTAGCGGGCCAGCGAGGTCAGGGGGCCGTCCACCGGGGTGAAGAGCTTGGCCAGTTTCTCCTGGTTGGGATTCTCGAACTGGTAGCTGTCCGTTTCGATGGTGGGGTTGGGATCGATGTACTCGCGGGTCGATTCCCAGGTTTCCTTGGTATACCGCTTGGTGCTGGACCACATGCCGCATCCGGAGGTCGCCAGGGCGATAAAAAGCAATAATAGTCCGGTATATTTCATTCTTCCGTATCTCATGAAGCGAAGAGAGGTTGACGCCCGGGCCTGTCCCCTGCGCGGCGTCGCGTCAGTTGCGGATGCGGGCCTCGAAACGGGAGGCCAGGGTCTCCAGCGTGCTGATGAGGCGGTTCTTGGCGTGAGCGCTGAAGGGGTCCTCCCGCTTCGGCTGCTCGGACGGACCGCCCGCCTCCAGCTCCGCGATGCGGCCGTTCAGTTCGGCGCGCCGTTCGTCGGAAACCGTTGAATGCACCAATTCGCGGTAAATTTCCAGTGCTCCCTCGACGTCGCCCTGGGAGGCCAGCAGGTCCGCCATGGTCTTGGTGCGGAACGAGCCCATGCCAGGCCGGACGTACTCCTGCTCCGGCTCGTCGTCGCCTTCGGGCGGCATGGTCTCGGGCGTCTTTCGGCGCGCGGCGCGCGGGGTGTCGCACGGGGGCGGCAGCGGCGCGCCCACCAGCCGGTCGGCCAGAGTGCCGATGCCCTCGAAAACCACGTCGGTCCAGCGGATGGTGTCGCCGGAGATGTTGGAGGCCACGAGCATGAGAAAGACGGACAGGTCGCGCTGCTCGGTCGGCAGGCTCCTGGCCCAGGCGCGCCAGAAGGCGGGATAGTCTCGCAGGGGGTCGATGACCCGGGAAAGCTGGTCGCGGACCTCGTCCTCGCGCCCCAGCTCGATGAGCAGCTCCACGAGAAGCATACGCGCCTCAAGATAGTCGGGATGCCGGTCGAGCCCCTTGCGGAGCGCGGCCACGGCGTCCTCGGGAAGGCCGTTCTCGACAAAGAGCTTCGCCAACGGGAAAAACACCCTGGAGCCGGGCTCCAGGGAGAGGACCTCCAGGTACCACTCAATCTTTCCGCTCATCTCCACTCTCCGAACTCTTGGCGTTATCATCCGGGAATATATACAGGATCTCGTCCTTTTTCACGAAGTTCATGCGCTCCCGAACGACCTTTTCCTGGTAGGCCTTGTCCGATTTCAGCCGCCGGATTTCCTGGCTCAGGTCCAGGCTCTTCGCGTCCACGGCGTCGATCTTCTCCTGCAGGGCCGCATACCGGTTTTTCAGCTCCAAATACGCAAAAACGCCCTGATCGCTCCAAACCAGCCTGAACATGAGGAACAGGTTGATGCAGAGCAATAGAGCGACGAGCAGAATGCGTCCATGCATGTCCTATTGTAGCCTTCGATTGCTTTTCCTCTCGAACCGCGCCTTGGCGAGCGGCGCCTGCAACTCCTTGAGGAAGTTGGCCGTGGCCTTTTCGATCCGCTCCACATCCGTCTCGTTCAAATCCACCCGGTCGATCTTCTCCAGAAACGACTTGAGCACGACGAATTCATCGAGCAGCGAATGGCCGTGCTCCAGCTTCTCCAACTGGGGTTCGAGGTCCAAAATGGTCTGAAGACAGTTGGTTATGCGAATGAGATGATTCACGGAGGCGGAGTCAGCCATGGCGTTCACCGTATCCCTCTTCAATTTTCTCCACTTTTTAACCACTTTTTATAGAAATTGTACAGATAATTCCCGCCGGAAAAAACCGTCAACGCCAGGGCGGCCCAGAGCAGCCCCTGCCCGAGCGGCCTGGGGTCCCATCCGAAGAACGGATAGTGGAAGATCAGGAAGCCCACGGCCAGGGACTGGAGCAGGGTTTTCGCCTTGCCGTACCGGTCCGCCGCGATGACCTCGCCCATCTCCGCCGCGATGGCGCGCATGCCCGTCACGGCCAGCTCGCGGCAGATGATGATGATGACGATCCAGGCCGGGACCTTCCAGTCCGGGCCCAGGCGGACGAGCATGATCAGCGCCGATCCGATGAGCAGCTTGTCGGCCAGGGGGTCGAGAAACTTGCCCAGGTTGGTGATGATGTTCTGCTGCCGGGCGATCATTCCGTCGAAGAAGTCGGTCATGCAGGCGACGAAATACACCCCGAACGCAAAATAGGACCCCAGCCGGAACTGGAACCACATCTCAAGATACAGGAGGAACACCACCACGGGCGCCGCCAGTATCCTGGCCATGGTCAGGCAGTTCGGAAGGTTGAATATTTCCTTTTTCATGCCGAGCACCTACGCGTGTGTGGTTGAGGCCGCCTCGAAGCACTGCTGCGCCGCCTCGGCGATGGTCTCCGCCAGGTCGAGGAAGGCCTGTTTGGCAAAGGAATCCTCCTTGAGGAGGACGACGGGCGTGCCGAGATCGCCGGCCACCACCGTGGCCGGGTCGAGGGGGATGCGCCCCAGGAAGTTGAGGCCGTATTTCTTGGCCAGCTCCTCGCCCCCGCCCTTCTTGAACAGGTCGATGGACTGATGGCAATGCGGGCAGACCAGGCCGCTCATGTTCTCCACCACGCCGAGGATGTTGGCGTGTGCGTACTGGAGGAAATTGACGGACTTGCGTACGTCGGTCAGGGAGACCTCCTGCGGAGTGGTGACCACCACGCACAGGGACTCGGGGATGGTCTTGAGCACGGTCATGGGCTCGTCGCCGGTGCCCGGAGGGGAGTCGATGACCAGGAAGTCCAGCTCGCCCCACTGCACGTCGGAAATGAACTGGCGGATGGCGGAGGTCTTCATCGGCCCGCGCCAGAGCACGGCCTGATCCGGGTCCTTGAGCAGGGACTCCATGGAGACCACATGCAGGTTCTCGTTGTATTCCTTGGGCACGACCAGGGACCCCCGGTCCACCTCGAGCTGGCCGGAGAGGCCGAGCAGGGTCGGAACGCTCGGGCCGTGGATGTCCACGTCCAGGATGCCGACCTTGAAGCCCTTCTCGGCCAGGGCGGCCGCCACGTTGACCGAGACGGAGCTCTTGCCCACTCCGCCCTTGCCGCTCATGATGAACAGCTTGCATTTGATCTTCTCCAGGGTGGAGCGGATCATCTCGTCCTGAATCTTCATCTTGGCGCTGGTCTTGTCCGCGCCGCCGCCCCCGCAGGAGCCGGAACTGCACTCGCTCATTCTTTCAACTCGCTTATGTCTTGGAGGCGGACCCGGTCGTCCGGCCCCCGGTTTCATCTTTCGCCGCGCGACAGCCTGTCGAGCAGCAGGACAACGGCCACGCCCGCAACGGCCAGGGCGACGGCCAGAAAAACCTGGTGGTCCAGGCTCGCCGGAAGCACGTTCTGCTCCCGGAGCACATGGACCTTGCCGCGAATGGTCGCGGTCTCCAGCACTTCCTTCCAGGGCCAGACCTTGCGCAGGGCCCCGATCATGAATCCGGTCAGCGTGCTGACGGTCAGCGCGTGCCACCGGTGGAGAAGATAGTGCAGGACCCTGGAAAAGACAATGATGCCGATTCCCGCCCCCGCCGCAAAGGTCAACAGAACGACGAAGTTGTCCAACAGAAAGGGATTCTTGAGGGTTCCGGTGACGAACTCGTACTTGCCGAGCATGAGCAGGAGGAAGGCTCCGCTGATGCCGGGCAGGATCATGGCGCAGATGGCGATGGCCCCGCAGAAGAAGATGAACGGCAGTGTCTCGGGCGTGGAGACGGGGATCATGCCCACCAGCGCGTAGCTGCCCGCCGCCCCCAGGGCGACGAAGATCATGGCGCGCAGGTTGAGGGGGTTGATCTCCCGCCCCACCACGTAGATGGACGCGCCGATCAGGCCGAAGAAGAGCGACCAGATTTCCACCGGATGGTATTGCAGCATGTAATGCATGCCCCGGGCCATGGAGACCACGGCCGTGAGGATGCCGAAGAGCAGGCAGGCCAGAAAGCGCAGGTGCGTCCCGGCCAGGGCCCCGGCGAAATCCAGGGCCAGGAGGCGGCGAACCATGCGGACGTCGAAGGAGCGGATGGCGTCCACCAATTGCTCGTAAATGCCGGTGATGAAGGCGATGGTCCCGCCGGAGACGCCGGGGATGATGTCCGCCGCGCCCATGCAGAACCCTTTGCCCCAGAGCAGGGCCGCGCTCCGAAGGCTGTCCGGCCCGGGCGACGCCATGAACGCCCGGCCGAGGGAAAAACGCCCGCCGCCCATGCCTACCACCCGTGCTTGCCGACCAGGTCCACGAAGGCCACGTCGCCCTTGTCGATGCGGGTCACCTCGCCCGCGTTCTTCTCGATGAGGACCAGGGACTGGAGCCGCTTGCCCTGCCCCACGGGGATGAGCATGCGGCCGGGATCGGCCAACTGGGCCACCAGGGGCTCGGGCACTTCCGGCCCGCCCGCGGTGACGATGATGCGGTCGAAGGGGCTCTCGTCGGGCCAGCCCATGGTGCCGTCGTCCAGCTTGAGCTTGATGGAGAAGAACCGCATGTCCATGAACCGCTTGCGCGCGGCGAAGAACAGGGGCTTGATCCGCTCCACGGTGTAGACGTCGCAGCCCATGTGGGCCAGGACGGCGGCCTGGTAGCCCGATCCGGTGCCGATTTCGAGCACCTTCATGCCCGGCTCGGCCCGGAGCAGCTCGGACATGAGCGCCACGATGTAGGGTTGGGAAATGGTCTGGCCCTGGCCGATGGGAAGCGGACCGTCGGAGTACGCCTTGGAGGCCAGCGCCTCCTCCACGAACTTGTGGCGCGGCAGGGAACGCATGGCGTCGAGAACCCGGCGGTCGGCAATGCCCCTCGCCTCGATCTGTTCGCGCACCATCCGCTCTCTGAGTCTCACCGGGTCAACCATCGACGCTCCTTGAAATCGACGCCCGGACGCGACGTCGAAAGACCTGCGGGATGCTGAACAGATTCTTCCGGCAAAGTCAACCAACTGGCCGGAGACACTTTAATATTCTTCCGTCCCGCCTTGACAGGGGCCTTGCATTCGGGGAGACTTGACGCAAATCCAAGAGGTGAAACAGCATGCTCAAAGTCAAAGATCTCATGTCTTCCCCGGTCTTCTCCCTGCGGGAAAACGACTCCCTGCTCAGCGCCCGCTCCCTCATGGACCTCCAGCGCATCCGCCACATTCCCATCGTCACGGCGGAGAACGCCTTCATCGGCCTCATCACCCATCGCGACATCCTCTCGGCCACCATCTCCAAGCTGGCGGAGCTCGACCCCGAGACCCAAAAGGAAATCGATTCCGGCATCCCCATCCGGGAGATCATGCGCACGGACATCCGGTCCGTATCCCCGGAATCCTCGCTCCGCGACGCGGCCCAGATCCTGCTCAACCACAAATACGGCTGTCTGCCGGTGGTCCAGGAGGGCGCGCTGACCGGCATCCTCACCGAGGCCGACTTCCTGCGCCTGACCATCAATCTTATGGAAGGCCTGGAGAGCGATCCCCGGTAAGCCCCCCCTGCTCCCTCCCGTCCGCAAGGACCGCCAGCAGCCGATTTTTGGGAATCGGCGCTCCCCCCTTGTCTCCTCCGTCCGAACGGTATAGAAATATTCTAGACTTTCACGAAACAGGACGAACCATGAGCAAAGACACTTTCAATTCGGACAGGGGCGGAAGGCGCTTCCCCTTCATCTTGACGACCATCATCCTCGTGCTGGCCATCGGCGCGGGCGGGTTCCTGCTCTTCAGGGACACGGAGCCGCCGGTCATCGTCATCGGCCCGGAAGCGTCCGTGGTGGGCAAGACGACCCAGGTGACCGTCACCGTGACCGACGCGGGCAGCGGACTGAAGGCGCTGACCGTGACCGCCGTGCAGGGAGGCAAGGAAATCCCCCTGGCGGCCAGGACCTTCGCCGAGGGACAGAAGGAAGCCGCCGAGACCGTGGCCCTGGACCGGGGCCAGATCGCCGAAGGGCCCTTCGACATCGTGGTCGCGGCCGCCGACACCTCCATCTATCCCTTCGGCGCGGCGGGCGAGTCCAAGGCCAAACGGAGTTACACCCTGGACGCCACCCCGCCCCGCATCTACGTCCAGTCGAACATCAACAACCTCAACCAGGGCGGGGCCGGGCTGCTGGTCTTCGCCCTGTCGGAAAAGGCGTCCCGGACGGGCATCCGCGTGGGCGAGCGGTTCTTCCCGGCCTACCTCCAGCACGACGCGGGCGGCAAGTTCGTCTACCACTGCATGTTCGCCCACCCCTGGGACGTTTCGGTGGCGGACTTCAAGCCGCTCATCGAGGCCGCCGACGCCGCGGGCAACACGGCCCAGCGCTCCTTCAACTTCCACACCAACGCCCGCTCCTTCCGCAAGGACAGCATCACCCTGTCCACCTCCTTCATGGAGCGCACCATCCCCGAATTCCAGGGCGTACCCCAGGACAAATCGCTCCTGGACCAGTACCTCTACATCAACAACGACATCCGCCGCCAGAACCGGGCAAGGCTCGTGGAATTCGGGCTCGACACCAGCGCGGTCATGCTCTGGCGGGGCCCCTTCATGCGGCTGCCCAACGCGGCCAACCGCGCCCGGTTCGCCGACAGCCGCGACTACCTCTTCGAGGGGCGCAAGGTGGACCACCAGACACACCTGGGCCTTGACCTGGCCAGCATCCAGCACGCCCCGGTCCCGGCGGGCAACGACGGCCGCATCGTCTTCGCCGACTTCCTGGGCATCTACGGCAACGTGGTGGTCATCGACCACGGCCTGGGGCTCCAGACCCTCTACGCCCACCTGAGCGCCATCGACGTCAAGCCCGGCGACCAGGTCAAGCGCGGCGACATCATCGCCCGCACCGGGGCCACCGGCCTGGCGGGCGGCGACCACCTGCACTACGGCGTCATCATCTCTGGCACCCCGGTTCAGCCCATCGAATGGTGGGACGCCACCTGGATCAAGAACAACATCGACTCGAAGCTGTCCGACTAGGAACGCTTCGCCGCGCGACGCAAAAATACCATGTCGGCACTCCTGCGTTTTGCTGGTAACAACACCAGTGAAACCAAAACAAACGGGAGGCCGACATGGCGAAGCTCAAGGTATCATCAGTCCATCGGTTTGTAGAAGCTTTTCGTGGCGAAGAGATTCGGATCGGCGTCGACGTCCACAAGCGCAGCTACAGCGTGGGGCTCCTCCGGCCTGACGGGATGGTGAAGGATTGGATCTGCCCTGCCGACAACCACGCCTTGGTCAGGACCATTTTGTCGCTGCCCGTGCGGCTCGGCGCGGTTTGCTACGAGGCCGGACCCACGGGATTCGGCTTGGCAGCGGGCGCTTGAGCAAGCCGGAATTCCCGTCATCAGCGCTGCGCCGAGCCGGATTCCGCGTCCGGTGGCCGCAACCAACAAAACGGACAGCCTCGATTGCCGCAAGCTGGCCGAATGGGCCGCGTCCGGCCTGATCCGCCCGATTTCGATCCCGACGGAAGCCGAAGAGGCCTTCCGGTCGCTGCAACGCAGGCGGCATCAGCTCACGGATTCGATCCGCAAGGTCAAGCAACGCATCCGCGCCCTGTTTCTGAGCTTCGGCATTCCGGAACCGCCCGGCATCGACCATTGGGGCCAGGCTGCGGTCGCCTCGGTTGCGAGAATCGAGTTTCCCCACTGCGCCAACGCGACAAAAAATAGTCTTCTCAGTGAGTTGCACTACCTAAAAACGGCTCAGCGCGAGGTGGACGCCCTGCTGCGCCTTCACGCCAGGGAACAAGACGAGGCGCGACGAATCGCCGCCATGAGGTCCGTTCCCGGCGTCGGCGAGGTGGTGGCGACGGCCTTTGCGGCCGAGATCTACCGGCCCGAACGCTTTAGCCGCAGCGAGGAGGTGACGGCATACCTCGGCCTGGCTCCGGTCGTCCGGCAAAGCGGCGGGGGGGGAAGGAAAAGTCGTTCATCCGTCCGGTCGGGCAACGCCGCTTGCGAAGCCTGCTCGTGGAGGCGGCCTGGGGCTGGAAGCAACGGGATGAATGGGCGCGGGAGTTCTACAATCGGATTTTGG
>NZ_JAQUWN010000120.1 GCF_028692895.1 Pseudodesulfovibrio sp. | reverse complement strand
CGATGGCCTTCTTGGCCCGTTCCTGGGCCTCCTCGCGGGCCAGCCCGCCGGTGGCCTCCTGCTCGCCCAGGTAGGTCAGCACGGAATAGGCGGTCTCCACGGCGCTCTTGGTGGCCAGCCGCTTTTCCGTCATGAGCGATTCACCCACCACGGGGATGAAATAGCCGAGCAACCCCGCCATGAAGATGATGATGGCGGCGAGGAAAAGACTCAACACCTTGGTTTGCATTCCCCAATCACGGAATCGCTTCATGACGCTGCCTCCTGTTGATGTTGCCACCCTCGCCAATAGAGAGAGGTAGTCATAAACAGAATTAGCCGAAGGATGGAGAGCAGAGCTATGATAAATTTCACCTTGTTGGAAAAATCCGCCGAAAAAGGGTGGCGGCGGTCCGATTGCCCACCGGGACAAGCTGTGCTATGACCGCCCCCTCACGAGCACCAACAGGGAGAGACCCACCATGAGCGACTTGAAGAAGATGTACCACACGCTGCAGCAGGACCCGTTTCCCGCGGACATGAAGCTGACCCTGGGCGACCAGGAGCTGACCTTCAAAAAACGCACCTGGGAAATCGACGGCGAGACCAAGGGGTTGCGCTACGGCGAGAACCCGGACCAGCCCGCCGCCCTCTACGAACTGGTGGACGGCCGGCTCGAGATCGGCGGCGTCAAGTTCATGGGCGCGGGCCAGGGGCTGGTCTCCGCCCTGACCGAGGAGCACATGCTCCAGGCGGGCAAGCACCCGGGCAAGACCAACCTGACCGACGTGGACAACGCCCTCAACATCCTTCAGTACCTCTCCGCCAAGCCCGCGGCCCTGATCCTCAAGCACAACAATCCCTGCGGAGCGGCCTGGACCGACGAAGGGGTGGCCGTGGCCCTCAAGCGCGCCTTCGAGGCCGACCGCATCGCCGCCTTCGGCGGGGCCGTGGTGGTCAACCGCACCCTGGACCTGGCCACCGCCGAGCTGATCAATTCCGTATATTTCGAGGTGGTGGCCGCCCCGGCCTTCGAGCCCGAGGCCCTGGAAGTGCTCAAGAAGCGCAAGAACCTGCGCATCCTGGAGATTCCCGGCATCACCCGCCTGGGCGAACTGACCACCACCCCGTTCCTGGACATCAAGTCCCTGTCCGACGGCGGCATGGTTCTCCAGTTTTCCTTCCGAAACCGCATCCTGTCCGTGGACGACTTCATCCCGGCCAGGGCCGAGAAGGACGGCAACGAGTTCGCGGCCCGCGCCCCGAGCAAGCAGGAGGCCGAGGACCTGCTCTTCGCCTGGGCCGTGGAGGCGGGGGTCACCTCCAACTCCGTGATCTTCGTCCGCGACGGCGTGACCACGGCCATCGGCACCGGCGAGCAGGACCGCGTCGGCTGCGTGCTCCTGGCCGTGACCAAGGCCTACATCAAGCACGCGGACCTGCTCTCCTCCAAGGAGCTGGGCAAGTCCCTGTTCGAGCTCAAGCTGGCGGCCATCAAGGACCCGGAGATGAAGGCCAAGCTCGAAGACATCGAGAAGCGCACCCAGGAGGCGCGCGGCGGCCTGCCCGGCTCCGTGCTCGTCTCCGACGGTTTCTTCCCGTTCCGCGACGGCGTGGACCTGTGCATGGACCAGGGCGTCACGGCCATCGCCCAGCCCGGCGGCTCCATCCGCGACCACGAGGTCATCCAGGCGGTCAACGAGGCCTCCCCGCAGGTGGCCATGGTCTTCACCGCCCAACGCTCCTTCAAGCATTAAAGAAAACGCAGGCGGGCGTGAGCGCGCCGTCTGCTTCGTCGCCGCGCGCCCGGCGGGCTCTCGCGTATGCAGATGCGTATTGATCCCGCCGGGCGCTTGCGCCTCGCTTCCGGCGCGGTTTCGTCGGCCGGACGGCAAAATGGAGTCCGGGAACACCCGGGGAATCGTTAAGAATCGTAAGGATATAACAGGAAGAATGGGGAAACGGCCTCTTCGCTGCACCGGGGCCGGTGCGAAAGGCGGGCTCAGTCGTCCCCGTCGAGGGGCTGGCGGCCCTTCCGGCCGAAGCGGAGCTTCATGACCAGGACGGCCAGCGCCAGGACCAGGGTCGCGCCGTTGGCCAGGATGACGGAAAGGGAATCGGCCAGCAGGCCGTAGACCAGCCACAGGGCCACGCCCAGGCAGAACAGCCCGTACATGCCGAGCGAGATGTCCGCCACGGAGCGCGTCCGCCAGGTGCGGACCACCTGGGGCGCGAAGGCCGCGGTGGTGCAGCATCCGGCCACGATGCCGAGGGCTTCGACGAGTTCCCGTTCCATGGCTTTCACTTATCCCGGGGCCCTTACGCTGGCAATCTTTTCATGCTAGAAAACACATACAACAACGCGAAACTTTAGA
This sequence comes from Pseudodesulfovibrio sp., assembly GCF_028692895.1. Lineage (GTDB taxonomy): Bacteria > Desulfobacterota > Desulfovibrionia > Desulfovibrionales > Desulfovibrionaceae > Pseudodesulfovibrio. Next base: position 3,040 of record NZ_JAQUWN010000120.1, on the reverse strand, counting down.
CAAAGCGGAATCATGGCCAAATCAAACCTGCTCAGTCCCTCGGTCCGCCCCGGCACGGTGGTGGAATTCATGCAAGGCGACCAGCCCCAGCTCGCCTGGGTGCTGGAGGAAACGTCGGGCAGGCTCCGGCTGTGGACCATCAACAAGCGGGAGATGAAGCTCCCGGCCGCCCGGCTGCTGCCCTGGACCGGCCCCGTGGGCGATCCAGAGGCCAACCGCCAGGAAATACAGGACATCCTCAATGAACGCCAGGAGCGGCGCGGCGAAATCCAGGCCGGACTCGACGTCATGGAGCTGTGGTCCCTGGCCCAGGGCGAGCTGGAGAGCGCGCCCCTGTCCTGGTTCGCGGACCTGCTCTGGGAGGACGCCGGACCGGACGAGCTGGCCGGGCTGGGCCGGGCCATGCTCGCCACCAAGACCCACTTCAAGTTCCGGCCGCCCGTGTTCGAGATCTGGCCCGAGGAAAAGGTCGACCAGCGCATGCGCGAACAGACCGAGGAAAAGAGCCGCGAGGCCGTCACCTCCGCCGGGCAGACCATGCTGGCCGAGCTGTGGAGCGCCCACATCCAGGGCCGCTCCCCCCGGCTGCCCGCGCTGGAGGACGAACTGGCGGACGCCCTGGCCCGCATCCTCCGAGGCAAGGTGGCCGAAAACCTGGACGAAAACGACCGCAAGATCTGGGCGGCCATCTCCAAGGGGCTGCCGGACGTGCCCCACCTCCCCCTGCTCCTGGCCCAGAGCTGGGGAATCCTGCCGGCCCACCACAACTACCACCTGGACGAGGCCGAATATGAGTGGGGAGATGGCTGGTCTGAATCCTTCACAAATGATATCGCAAGGATAAAGACTGACTTTTCCAATCAACTCCAGGAGCCGGAGCCCATCGACCTCGTCTCCATCGACGGGGCCACCACCCGGGACATCGACGACGTCTTCCACATCGAGGCCGCCGGGTCCGGGTACCGGCTGACCATCGGCCTGGCCAGGCCCGACGCTCACTGGGAGTTCGGCTCGGGCCTGGACCGCGAGGTCATGGACCGGGCCACTTCCCTCTACCTGCCCGAGGGAACGGCCCACATGCTGCCGGAAACGTTCGGCACCGGGCTCTACAGCCTGTGCGCGGGCGAGGTCCGCCCGGCCCTGCTGACCACCTTCGTGCTGGACGAGCGCGGCGCGCTGGTCTCGACCACTCCGCACGCGGCCTGGATTCGCGTGCGCGAGAACATGACCTACGAGGCGGCCGAGGCGGCCATCGCCTCGGGGAGCGACCCGGCCCTGGCCCTGGCCCACCGGCTGGCAGGGCTGCGCCTGGAGCGCCGCCTGGAAGAGGGCGCGAGCGTCATCCGCAAGCCCGAGCCCGTGGTCACCATCTCCGGCGAGGGGCGGGACACCGAGGTGGAGATCGTCCTCAAGGACCCCAGCCCCCGCGCGGAGCTGGTCATCAGCGAATTCATGATCCTGGCCAACGCGGGCCTGGCCCTCTGGGCGCGGGACAACGGCGTCCCCCTGCTCCACCGCACCCAGGACATCGCCCTGCCCCAGGAATCGGCGGGCATCTTCACCGAACCCGCCGAGATCCTGCGCGCGGTCAAGCTCCTCCTGCCGCCCGTGCTGGAGACAACGCCCCGGCGGCACGCGGCTCTGGCCGTCCCGGCCTACGCGCCCATCACCTCGCCCCTGCGCCGCTACACCGACTTCGTGAACATGGCCCAGGTCTGCTCCTTCCTGGCTGCGGGCGCGCCCCGGCTGGACGCCGAGTCCCTGGACCGGCTGGCCGTCCACCTGGACATGCGCGTCAAGGCCGTGGGCGCGGTGCAGCGCTTCCGCCCCCGCTACTGGAAGCTGGTCTACCTGGCCCACCACCGCAAAACCCTCCAGCCCGCAGTGCTGGTGGAGGAGAACGGGCCCATGGCCACCCTGTCCATGCCCCACCTGCAGATCAACGTCCGGGTGCCGCGCAAGATGCTTGGCGACAAGCTCTACCCCGGCCAGTCGTTCAGCATCAATTTCACCCGCGTCGACCCGCTCACCAACGAGATCAAGGTGGGCGACATCTTTGAGGAATAGGAGAAATACATGGCCTCGTTGTTCATTTCCCTTTACATGAAGCTGTTCTTCCTGCTGACGCCGTTCTTCGTGCTCTCGGTCTTCCTCTCCATGACCGAGGGCATGGACGTGCCCACGCAGCACCGGCTGGCCCTGCGCACCACCATCGCGGTGCTCACGATCGCGCTGATTCTGTATTTCGCGGGCAACCCGATCTTCTCCACTCTGGGACTGACCCAGGACGGATTCCGGGTGGGCGCGGGCGCGCTGCTCTTCCTCTCGGCGGTGTCCCTGGTCTCGGGCAAGCGGCAGCGGCCCGAGTCCGACGACGACACGGACCCGGCCGTGGTGCCCCTGGCCATCCCCATCACCGTGGGCCCGGCCACCATCGGCACCCTGCTGGTCCTGGGCGCCGAGCTGAAGGGAACGCACCAGCTCGTGGGCGCGGGCGCGCTGGCGGCGGCCTGCCTGACCGTGGGCACGCTGCTCTTCTCGGCCTCGGCGGCCAAGAAGTTCATCGGCCACATGGGCCTTTCGGTGCTGACCAAGGTCACCGGCCTGGTCCTCTCGGCCATGGCCGCCCAGATCATCTTCACCGGCATCAAGGGATTCCTGGCCTGATCCGCCGAACAAGGAACGGGAAAACGGCACGTTGCAATAATCCGATACTCGCCCTATGATGCCCGAAACCGCAACCAAGCCCACAGGAACCGCCATGACCACCATCTCCCGCCGCCAGGCCCTGCGCCTGATAGCCGTCGCCTCCGCCACCCTGCCCCTGGCCCCCACCCTGGCCATGGCCGCCGACAACACCACCGTGACCTGCGGCTGGAACGCCGCCTTCCCGCCCTTTTCCATGGAAAAGGACGGCCAGGTCACCGGCATCCTGGTGGACTGCATGAACGAGCTGCTGGTCAAGCGCATGGGCCTGACCGTCCGCCACCAGGCCGGGTCCTGGCCCGCCGTGCAGGACATGGCCCGCACCGGCAAGGTG
>NZ_JAQUWN010000003.1:13433-98238 GCF_028692895.1 Pseudodesulfovibrio sp. | reverse complement strand
GCCACGAAAAGCTTCTACAAACCGATGGACTGATGATACCTTGAGCTTCGCCATGTCGGCCTCCCGTTTGTTTTGGTTCTACTGGTGTCGTTACCAGCAAAACTCAGGAGTGCCGACATGGTATTTTCGTGCTTGAAAAAATCAGTTGCGGCGGCCGCCGGGGCCGGACGGCTCGCGTTCCCGGTCGCGCTCCCGCTCCCGGTCGCGATCGCGCTCGCCGTTCCCGTGGCGGTCCTCGGGATGGCGCTCCACGCCGGTGACCCGCCCGTCGCGCCCGGTGATGACCACCGTGTCCGACGCCTTGGGACGGCCGCGATCCTCCGCCGAGGCATGGAGGCCGCGCCACGCGGGTCCGGCCGCGCCGACGGCGGGCAGGGCCAGCAACAGGGCCAGGGTGAGCATCAGGGACTTCATGGCTTGCTCCTCGCCCCGGACCAAGCAAGGGGCGTGCCGGGCGAAAGGGCCCGTCCGGCGGGCGTTTTTCCCGGCCCGGCCGGTCCGGGCGTACGAAAACTGCGCGGCGGGGACCAGGCGTTCCCGCTCTCCACGGACACTAGCCGCCCCCTCGCCGGGGTGTCAACACGGAGCGTCAGCGGACCAGCCCCTGGTCCAGGTAGAGCGAGGCCACGGCCCGGTCGATGGCCAGGACCCCGTCCGCGTCGCCCCGCCGCGCCACGCCCGTGAACTTGAGCATGCCCGTGCGCGTGTAGACCAGGTGGACCACCGAGGTCCGCGCCGGGTCCAGGTCCATGACCAGGCGGAGCATGGGTTTTTCCGGCAGGAAACTGGCCTCGCGCAGGCGGCGGCAGCCCGCCCGCTCCGCGCGCTGGATGCCCCGGATGATGAACTGGTTGAAGTTGGCCATGTCGGCCCGCGAGACCACGCGGCCGGGCACGGCCGAGACCAGCAGGCAGGTTTCGCCCGAGCGGTCCAGGGCGTATCCGGCGGTCCAGCCGCCGTCCCGGCCCACGCCGTCGCGCAGGGCGGCGTAGCGCCGGAGCAGCGCGGGCCGGGCCTCGGCCCACTCGCCGGGCAGCCAGATGGTGTACCCGAGGTCGGGATTGTAGAACGGCAGGGAAGCCCCGGCCGGGAGCGGCTGGAGCAGGGCCGACGCCAGCAGGAGTGCGGCGAGGGAAAAGCGCATGGGAAACCTCTGCTTCGGGTTGCGAAGCAGCCAGTGCGGACAAGAACCATATCCGATCCCGCGGCCGAAGGCAACGCGGGGCGGGAAACGAACCCCGATTTCGCATGATTTCCCCCTCCCGGCCCTTTTCATGGCGCGGGTTTTCCCGTATGCTCAGGCATTGCGTTCAAAAATTCACATTCACCGGGAGGTTGCAAAAATGAGGAGTTACACCTGCATCGTGGAAGGCAAGGTCGCCGGCACCAATTTCCAGTCCTGGGTCCAGGACCTGGCCCAGCAGCTCGGCCTGACGGGCTGGGTCCGCAACATCGCCGACGCCAAGGCCGAGATTCTGGTCCAGGGCGACGCCGAAGGCTACGCCGCGTTCCGCGAAAAGCTGAAGACCGAGGCTCCGATCATCGACCTGGTCGGCATCTCCTGCAACGCCATCGACTACGACAAGGAACACAAGAACTTCTCCATCCGGGGATAACGGGAACCCATCGGAAAGTTTCGGGGCGGCCCGCCGGACCGAGCATCCGGCGGCCCCCCTTGCCAAATCCCGGAGCGCCCCATGCCCAGGCCGCTTAGACTCAGCATCGCCGCCAAGCTCCTGCTCTGGTCCGGCGCGCTGATCCTCATTTTCTTCGCCGCCACCGCCTTCCTCTTCCGCCAGGTGCGCCACGACGCCGAGGTGGCCAACCGGCTGGTCACCGTGCACCACAAGGTGGACTCGGCCATCCAGCGAATGCTCGACCGGCTCTACTCCATCCGCGACAACGTGCTCCGCTACCGCCTGACCGGCAACAAGGACGCCGTCCAGTTCATCGTGGCCGACCTGAACCGGTTCGGCGAGATCCTGCGCGAGACCATGGCCGCCTACCCCCAGTACGCCGAGGAATGGAGCGACCTGACCCGCGAATTCGCCATCACCCTGGCTCCCGGCGACAGCGCGGGCGACAGCTTGGCCCCGGACGCCACCATCCAGGATTGGACCGGCATCCTGGAACAGAGCCTCATGGACAACCAGTCGGACATGCAGGTCGCCCTGACCGGCCTGCACGCCGCCGGGCAACGGGCGGCGGAGATGGGCCTCTACGGCCTGGCGCTCTGCCTGTTCCTGGGCGTGGGCGGCAGCCTGGCCCTGGCCTGGTCCATCAACCGCTCCCTGGCCGAGGTGCGGCGCGGGCTGGCCGCCATGGGCGGGGGCGGAACCCCGCGCGACGTGCGCGTCCTGGCGGACGACGAGCTGGGCGAACTGGCCCTGGCCTTCAACGACATGGCCGGGCGGCTCCGGCGCGAGGAGGCCATGCGCGCGGATTTCATCGCCATGCTCAGCCACGAGATCCGCACTCCGCTGACCTCGGTGCGCGAGGGCGTGGACCTGGTCCGCTCCGGGGCCTTCGGCGAAGTGAACGAGCGGCAGCGCCATTTCCTGGGCATCGCCGAAAAGGAATCCGTGCGCCTGACCGACCTCCTGGCCCGGCTCATGACCGTATCGAGGCTGGAGTCGCAGGCCGTCGCCCTCTCGCCCGGGCCCGTGGACTGCGCCGAACTGCTCGGCTCCGCCCTGGACCGGCTGGCCGCCTCGGCGGACAAGGCCGGGGTGACCCTTTCGGCAGACCCGCCGGGCGAGCCCGTGACCTGCGTCTGCGACCGCGAGCATGTCCGCCAGGCCCTGCTCAACCTCATCGGCAACGCCGTCAAGTTCTCCCCGGCCGGGCGGCCGGTGGAGGCCGGGGTGCGGCGCGAGGGCGGCGAGGCGGTGTTCAGAGTGCGCGACCACGGGCCCGGCATCGCGGCCGGGGAGCTGGAGCGCATCTTCGAGAAATACTACCGCGCAGACGAGGTGCGCGACTCGGTGGACGGCGCGGGCCTCGGCCTGGCCATCGCCCGGCGCATCGCCGAGGCGCACGGCGGCCGCATCCGGGTGGAGAGCGAGCCCGGCCAGGGCGCGCTCTTCGAACTCTTCCTGCCGCTTGCGGGACCAAAGGAGACGGCATGACCAAGACGAACATTCCCACCGTCCTGGTGGTGGACGACGACGAGACCATCCTGGAGGTGCTGGAGGCGCGCCTGCTCTCCTCCGGGCTGAGCCCATTGCTGGCCGACCGGGCCGAAACCGCCCTGGAGATGCTGGCCGACGAGCCCGTGGACTGCATCGTCTCGGACGTGAAGATGCCCGGCATGGGCGGCCACGGCCTGCTGCGCGAGGTCCTGGCCAACTGGCCGCACGTCCCCATCATTCTGCTCACGGCCCACGGCACCATCCCGGACGCCGTGGCCTCCATCCAGTCCGGCGCGGCCGACTACCTGACCAAGCCCTTTGACGGCAAGGAGCTGGTGCGGCGCATCCACCGGCTGCTCGACGCCGCCGGGGCCGCCGACCCCGCGCCAAAGGCGGCCCCCGCCCCCGAGGCTTCGGCCAAGGCCGCCGCAAAGGGCTCTCCCGCGCCGGAGAGCGGCCTGACCGGCGGCGAGGCCCCGGCCATGGCCCGCTTCCTGGAGCGGCTGGACCGGGTGGCCCGGTCCACGGCCGGGGTGCTCCTCTTCGGCGAGTCGGGCACGGGCAAGGAGATGACCGCCCGCTACCTGCACGAGCGCAGCCCGCGCGCCGGTGGGCCCTTCGTGGTGGTGGACTGCGGCTCCACCCCGCCCACCCTGCTGGAAAGCGAGCTCTTCGGCCACGTCAAGGGGTCCTTCACCCACGCGGTCAAGGACAAGCAGGGGCTGATCGAGGCGGCCGACGGCGGCACCCTGTTCCTGGACGAGATAGGCAACATTTCCGAAGAGATGCAGACGCGGCTTCTCCGCTTCCTCCAGGAGGGGACCATCCGCCGCGTGGGCGACACAGCCGAGCGCAGGGTCTCCTGCCGCGTGGTGGCCGCCACCAACGCGGACCTGGCGGAACTGGTCCGCCGGGGCGAGTTCCGCCAGGACCTCTACTACCGGCTCAAGGTGGTCACCCTGACCATCCCGCCCCTGCGCGAGCGGCCCGAGGACATCCCGGCCCTGGCGGCCCGGTTCACGGCCGGGCTCTGCCGCGATCAGGGCCGCCCGGCCGCAGCCGTCGCGCCCGGCGCCATGGCCCGGCTCCTGGCCCATCCCTGGCCGGGCAACGTCCGGGAGCTGAAGCACGCCCTGGAGGCCGCCCTGGTCTTCTGCGCGGGCGACGTCATCGAGGCGGCGGACCTCCAGCTCGATCCGCCCCCGGCGGAATTTCCCGCCCCGGCCGACGCTCCCCGCTCCCTGGAGGACAGCGAACGGCTGGCCATCGTCCGCGCCCTGGGCCAGGCGGGCGGGGTCAAGAAGAAGGCGGCCGACGCCCTGGGCATCAGCCGCCGGGCCATCCATTACAAGATTAAGAAGTACGGCATCGGCGACCCGGAGGAGTGAAAATCGTAATTATTGCCGTTTTTTCACCCATCGCGGACTTGCAAGCGGCCAATCCCATGGTATATGTAGAAGAGCACGTTATTGGCGCGCCCGCGCCCCATTGGGAGAGACGATGGCTGAGACCAACATCCTGCTGGAATCCGGGACCAACGAACTCGAAATCGTCGAGTTCTACCTCGAAGAGCAGCGCGAAAAGGGCACCTACCGGGGATTCTACGGAATCAACGTGGCCAAGGTGCTCGAAATCCTTCAGTTGCCGAAACTGACCGACATGCCCGAGGCCGCGCACCCCGCCGTTCTCGGGGCCTTCAACCTGCGCAACGAGATCATCCCGCTGGTGGATTTGGCCCTCTGGCTCAGGAAAGAGCGGCTGGAAAAGGAGCCGCCCAAGGTCATCGTCACCGAGTTCAATCGCACCAAGAGCGCCTTCCTGGTCTCGGGAGTGACCCGCATCCACCGCATCAACTGGCGGCAGGTGGAGGCCCCCACCGGCTACGTCTCCTCCCTCACGGTCAACTCCATCACCGGCGTGGTCAAATTCCCGGACCGCATCGTCTTCATCCTCGACATGGAGAAGATCTGCATGGACCTCGACCCGGACCACGCCCCGGTCGTGGAAGCGCCCGAACCGCTGCGCAAGGAGATCAAGGCCAGAGCCATCAAGGTCCTGGTGGCGGACGACTCCACCATGGCGCGCAAGATGATCGTCGGCATCCTGGAAAAGGCCGGGTTCCACGTCCAGTCCGTGGAGAACGGCGAGGCGGCCCTGAACCAGTTGCGCAAGTACGCCGGCAAGGCGCACGACGCGGGCCGCCCCCTGTCCGACTACGTGGACATCCTGGTCACCGACATCGAGATGCCGGTCATGGACGGCCATACCCTGACCCGGAACATCAAGGAGGACGGGCTGCTCCGGCACCTGCCCGTGGTCCTCTGCTCCTCGATCATCACCGAGACCCTTCACCACAAGGGGGTCTCCGTAGGCGCCGACGCCCAGATCTCCAAGGCCGAGCTCGGCGACCTGGTCCCGCGCGTCCACGCCCTCCTGGCCGAGACGGCCGCCGCCGGAAACTGAGCCTCCCTCCGCCATGAAGATCAAATCCGCCGGTAAATTCTTCGCCTACGTGGGCAAGCACTTCCCCGTGATGTCCGCCTCCGGGGCCTTCGAGTTTATTCCCCCGGTCAACGAGGCCGCCCGATGGCTCGACCGCTACGACGATCTCTCCAAATCCGGCATCGCCAGGCACGTCGCCCGGCTGCGCAAGTTCCAGCAGGAGTTCGAGGCCGCCCGGGCCAAGGCGGATTCTTCCCTGGACCGGGCCACGGCGCGGGCCCTGGCCATCAGCGCCGGCTGGGCCGCCAGCGTGCTGGACCTGGTCCGGCCGTGGGAAAAGGCGCCGGAGTTCTTCCTGCAGGTGGCATTCACCGGCCTGGAGCAGGCCGTGGCCCTGCCCAGCAAGGACGCCGCCGCTAGGGAAAAGCGCTTCCTCAAGCGCCTCAGGGGCGTCCCCGCCCTGCTGGCCCTCGCCCCGGAGTGTATCGAGGCCGTCAGCCCGCTGAGCCGGGCCACGGCCCAGACCATGATCCGCGACTGCGCCCGTTTCCTCTCCGGCCTGGAGAAGGACGACCTGGGCAAGGCGGGCAAGGCCCCCCGCCACCTGGCCGACGCCCTGACCGCCCTGCGCGAGTACGACCGGTTCGTGGCCTCGCGGCCCGAGGTGCCGGAGTCCGAGGGACCGCCCTTTGACCGCATGGTTTCGGAGATGGTGGGCGAGGAGCGCCACGCGCGCGACATCTTCGCCGTGGCCGAGGAGGAATACCACCGCCGCCTGGACGAGCTCCGACGGCTGGAGACCGGGCTGGGCAAGCCCTGGCAGGAGGCCCTGGCCGCCTACGAGGGCCCGGCCGAGCCGGACATGGCCGCCCTGGACGCCGTGGTGCGCGAGATGCACCGGCTGCGCGCCTTCGTCTTTGACGCCGCCCTGCCCGGCGTGTTCCAGGACAGCGGGCTGCGGGTCGATCCCCTGCCCCTGCACCTGGCCTCCACCCTGCGGCCCATCCACTACGACCCCGCCCTGGGGGCCTGGCCGGGCGAGCAGTCCCGCTGCCACGTCAGCCCGCAGCTCTTCACCGGGCGCGGCTTCCGCGACGACACGGCCCGCCTGCGGCGAATGCGCCGCGAATATCTTTTCATGACGGCCCGCCAGACCTATCCCGGCCGCCACCTGCTGGACTCCCAGCGCCGCGCCCTGGGCGACGCGCCCATGGGTCAGGTCACCAACCCGCTGTTCATGGCGGGCTGGCTCGCCCTGGCCGAGGACCTGCTGGAGGAGCTGGGCTACCTGCGCTCGGACCTCGACCGGCTGGTGCACCACCACCGGGGACTGTGCCGGGCCGGGCTGGCCATGATCGACGCCGGGCTTGCGCGCGGCGACGTGGACCAGGACCGCTGCCTGGCCATCCTCACGGACGCGGGCTACTCGCGCGAGGAGGCCCTGGACCGGGTCCGGGCCATCCGCCTCTCCCCGGCCAGCCGGGTCATGCCCCTGCTCGGCCTGGCCGAGCTGCACGGCCTGCGCAACCGCTCCGGGCTCGCCACGCCGGAATTCTGCCGGCGGCTCTTCGCCAACGGCCAGCTTCCCCCGGACCAGATGGCCGGGATGCTTTCCTGAAAAACGCGCCGCAAGGCGGTCGAAACGGGCTAGAGTCCGGCGAGGTTGCCGATCTCGGAGAGGTGGTTCACGCGCGTGGACCTGACCCGTTCGGACAGGCTCTCCACCCGTTCCACATGTTCCATGAAGAAGTGGACAAGGTGGCTGTCCAGCTTGCCCTCCGCGGCCTCGCGGGACAGGATGTTCATGGCCTCGCTGCGGGTGAAGGCGGGCTTGTAGTGCCGCTCCTGGGTCACCGCGTCATAGATGTCCACGATGGCCATCAGCCGGCTCTGGGGCAGGATGGCGTCGCCGCGCAGGCCGTCCGGATAGCCCGAGCCGTCCATGCGCTCGTGGTGCTGGCGGATGATGCTCAGCATGTTGGTGAACCCTTCGAGCATGGGGATGTGCTGGAGGATGCGCTCGCTCTCCGCCGGGTGGCGCTGGATTTCCTTGCGCTCGTCCGGGGTCAGGTTGCCGTAGTCGAGGAGCAGGACCTCCAGTTCATCATCGTAGAGCAGCGGGAAAACGTCGTCGCCCGTCTTCCAGACCCGGCCGCCCAGCTCGCGGACGTAGTCCAGCTCGGCCTTGTCCGGGGCCATGGCCCGGTTGACGCTGCGGACGCGCTCGAAGGCCTCGCGCCAGTCGAAATCGCTGGTCTGCCCCAGGAGGCGGAACCGGGCGCGGATGACCTCCATGCGCCGCTTGGGCAACCGCGTCTTCTTGGTCAGCACGTCCTCCTTGATGCCGATCTTGCCGACGTCGTGCAGAATGCCGGAGTAGAAGAGCTCGCGCAGGTCCTGGTCGGAAAAACGGAGGTCCGGAAAGCCTGGGTCGCCGCCCAGCAGCGAGGCGAAGGCCACCACCAGGTGCGCCACCCGCTCGGAGTGGCCCGCCGTGAACGGGTCCCTGGAGTCGATGGCCTCGGCCAGGGCGCGCAGGATGGCGTTCATGAGCGTCTGTACGCCCTCGAAGTTGAAGGCGTTGCTCACGGAGATGCCCGCCACGGACGCCAGGGTGGACAGGCTCTTGCTGTGGGCCGCCTCGAAAAGCCCTTCGTTGTGCGAGGCGAGCAGGAGCATGCCCTCGCACCGGTTGGGCGAGGCTATGGGGATGAGGGCCATGGAGCCCAGGCCCGCCAGCTCGCCCTTCCAGCGCTCGTCCGCGCGCAGGTTGTTGACGATCTCGCCCTTGCCGCTCCCGACCACATCCCGGAAGAGGAGGCTTTCGGCCACGGGCTGGAGGTTGGAGCCGAAGGGAAAGCCGAACTGCACGGCCAGCCGGAACTGGCTGGAGCCCGGTTCGGAAAGGAAAATCATGCCGTATTCGCCCGGATAGTTCTCCCGGCGGCATTCGTTGATGAGCGCGCCCACCACGTCGCGCATCCTCAGCGAGGTGTTGATGGCCGGAACCGAGCGGTGCAGCAGGGCCAGTTCGCGATACTTGGACAGGGCCTCGTCGGCGATGGAGCGGCGGGCCTGTTCCATGTCCAGCAGCTCCTGGAGGGAATAGACGGCGAACGCAAGGAGCCTTTCGCAGCGTTCGCGGTCCGCCGGGTCGTTCAGGCGCAGCAGCAGTTGGCCCCGGTGCAAGGCGTCGAACCGCAGGGGCGCGCCGATCACGTCTTCCCGCTCCGCCCCGAACCCGTCAAAGGAAGCCGGGCCCTCCACCATCAGGACCTCGCCCTCGTAGGCGATGGCCAGGGCGCAAGCGCAGTCCGCGAGATGGACCGCCTTGTTCAGGAAGTTGCTCAGGACCTTCGGGCGTATGAATTTCTTCAGCGGCGTCATGGGAGGCGTCAGCGTCGAGTCGGGTTAGAGGTCGAGCAGGTCCTTCGAGACCTTGAGGATCTCGTCCGGATCAAAGGGCTTGGTCATGTACATCTTGGCGCCGAGCTCCAGCCCCTGCTTGCGGTCGACCTCCTGGCCCTTGGCCGTAAGCAGGATGATCTTGACGTCCTTGAGGGACTCGTCCTCCATGACGATGCGGCAGACCTCGTAACCGTTCATCTTGGGCATCATGATGTCGAGAAAGACCAGGTCCGGCCGCTCGTTCTGGATGAGCTCAAGCCCCTCCTCGCCGTCGGAGGCGGTCAGTAGCTCCACCCCGAACTCGTCCTCCAGCTCTTCCAAGGTCTGTTCCAGGAGCATCTTGATGTGGACCTCGTCGTCCACGATGAGAATCTTCTTTTGCATCCGTTCCTCCTCATTCAGCGCCGTTGCGTCCCACGGTTCCGACGCAACGCATGATCCGTATCGCATGAAACCGGGCAACACCGCAACGGTAACGACGCCTTATCACATGGAATATCACACCGCCCCCCATCCGGCGTCCACTGGCGCGGGGACCGGGCTTCACGGTACGGTTGACCGTAGCACCGAACCCTTCGCATGAGAAGGCGATTATATTCCCGCCGGGAAAACGGCTCAGGAGGGGCGGACGGACGGCGCCGGGGAGTCGGCGGCGAGGGCGTCCGGCAACAGCAGGACCTGCACGCCCGGCAGGGAGCAGATGTGGGTCAGGTCCACCTCGCCCGCCTGGGACCTCGGCACCAGGACCGTGCCGGCAAAGCCCCGGTCCAGCAGGTCCTGCAGGTCGCTCGCCGAGCAGAGGGTCACGCCATCGCCCTCCAGGCAGGCCAGGATGCCGGTCCGGGCTCCGGCAGGCCCGCCCAGGACGAGCATGGGGCGGCAGACGCCCCCGTCGCCGAGCAGGGCGCGGACCGCGTCCACGAAGGCGTCGCCGTCGATGGGCTTGAGCAGCACGGCGTCGCCCAGGTCGGCGTTATCGCCCAGCGCCGAGATGACGATGATCGGGATTCGGGTCAGGGCCGGGTCCCCCTTGAACCGAAGCATGGTCTCGCGGCCGTCCATGCCCGGCATGAGCAGGTCCATGGTCACGAGGTCGGGGATGCGGCGGGCGGCCTGATCCAGGGCCTCCCGGCCGCCGGACGCGGTGCGCACGCCGTATCCGGCCCGCTTGAGGATCATGGAAAGGTGTTCGCGCATGGCGGGGTCGTCGTCCACCACCAGGACCAGGCGCTTGCCGTCGGGCGCGGCCACGGGAAGGGCCACATGCATGGCCGTGCCGCGCCGGCCGTCCGACTCGGCCCAGATGGACCCGCCGTAGTGCTCGACGATCTGGCGGCTGATGGCCAGGCCCAGGCCGGTTCCCGACGGCTTGTGGGTCAGGGTGTCCCCCTGGGGGACCTGGTGGAACTTGTCGAAGACGTGTTCCAGGTTGTCGTCGTCGATGCCGCAGCCCGTGTCCTGGACGCAGATGCGCACGCGCCCCTGCTCGTCCAGGTAGAGGTCCAGGGACACCTCCCCCGCCTCGGTGAACTTGGCCGCGTTGCTCAGGAGGTTGATGAGGACTTGCTGAAGCCGGTCCGGGTCGAAGTGGACCGCTGGCACGCGGTCGAACCGGCGGACCACCAGCTTGACCTCCGGGCGGGCGGAGAACATGCCGCTGGCCGCCTCCATGGCGCTGCCCACCGCCTCTGACGGGTCGACCTCCATGAACCGCCACTTCTCCCGGCCGGACTCGATGCGCGAGAGGTCGAGAACGTCGTTGATCAACCGGGTCAGCCGCTTGCCCTCGCTGCCGATGATGTCCAGGTTGGCCTCGATGCGCCGTCCCAGGCGGACCTGCTCCGCCCCCCCGGCCAAGGGCATGAAGGTGCGGGAAAAATCGCGTTTGATCAGCTTGGAGAAGCCAAGCAGCGAGGTCAGCGGGGTGCGCAGCTCGTGGGAGACGGAAGAGAGGAAGGAGGATTTGAGCTTGTCGAGCTCCATGAGCCGCCGGTTGGCCTGCCGAAGTTCCATGGCCTTCTCCACCAGGACCTTGGTCCTCTGGCGGACCAGGTCCTCCAGGTCGGAGGCCATGGACGCCATGTCCATGTCGTGCCTCTTGTGCTCGGTGACGTCGCTGATGATGACCACGGCCTCGCCCCGGCCGGTGTGGTAGATGTTGACGGTCAGCCAGGCCCCGTCGCCCATGGGCTCCTCCAGCGGCGGCCCGGCGGTGCGGAAGTGGGACAGGTGCGCCGTCACCCACTCCTCCTCGCGTCCCATGGCGTTGATGAACTGCCCGCTCTCGGCCAGCAGGCGGAGCACCTGCTCGATGCGCATTCCCTCGCGCAGGGAGACGGAGGCCCTGTCGGCCACGTCGCGCATCTGGCGGTTGGCCAGCACCAGGCGGCCCCGGTGGTCGTAGAGGGCAAACCCCTCGGAAATGGAGTCGATGGCCTCCATGAGCCGGTCGCTGGCCACGGCGGCCGCGCCCTCCAACTCGCCCACCAGGGCGGTCATCCGCTCGGCCATGACGTTGAGCGACTGGCCGAGCTGGCCGAACTCGTCGTGGCTGCGCACGGGCACCCGAGCCTCAAGGTTGCCCAGGCTCAGTTCCGTGGCCGCGTCGCTCAGCCGGACCACGTTCCGGGCCACGGTGCGGTTGAGGACGTGGATGATGCTCCCGGCCAGGAGCAGGGCGAGGAGCACGCTCCCCACCAGCCCGTGCTTGACCATGCGGCTGTAGCGGCCAATGGCCTCGTGCGCGCTTTGGGCCGTGTCCGCGGCGGAGATGGCCAGTTGGTGGACCTGCGAGGAGAGGTGGAGGTAGTCGGCGTCCATCTCGCCGGTCATGCGCCGGACCTCCGGGCTCCCGGCCCCGGTCAGGCTGACCGTGTCCGCCAAGACGCGGAAGTGGGTGGAATAGCGGTCGAGCCCGTCGTGCAGCTCGGCCAGCCGGGCGGTGGAGGCGGACCGGCCCTGCCGGACGCCCGAGAAGCGCTCCATCTCCTGGAGCCAGACCACGTTGCGGCGGGCGTCGCCGATGCGTTCCGTGAATTCCGCGGCATAGGCGGATCGGGCGGCCTCCACGCCCAGATCGCCCAGGCGCAGGATGAAGTCGCGCTCGGCCTGGCGGGCCAGTTGCAGGCGGGAGTCCACCTCCAGGGCCAGGCGCTGCATCCGCATGGAGTGGGCCACGATGTCTCCGGCCTTCTGCTCCAGGACGCTGAGCGCGACAAACCCCATGGCCGCCACGAAAAGGATGAGGGCCAGCATGGACCCCAGGGCGGCCGCGAACTTGCGGACGACACCCATGGACCGCCACGTGGTGAATACATGCTCGATCAGACTCATGTCCCTGTCTGACTCCCTGCGACATGCCCTAAAATGCCGCCGCGCCGTACAGCCGCCTCCCCTGGCGCCTGAATCCGACAATCCCACGCAACTAGACCATAAGCAAATTCTTGTCCAGTGCGTATGCCAAGGCGCAATCCCTCTCCCCCTCTTTTCTTGCAATGCGGGGGCATCTACAGTAATTCTGAGGCCGCGCGGACGGCCCGTCCGACGGTCGCCGACGCCCTCGCCAACGAACGCAACGTCCATCAGGAGCACGTATTCAATGTGTGGCATCGCTAGTTTCCTGAGCAACCGGCAGTGGGTTCTGCCGGCCGACACCGAGTGGCTCGCGCCCCTCGAATCCGCCTTTGCCGACGCCCTTGCGGGCGACATCGAGGACGCGGCGGCGCCCCTGGGCGAACTCGCCTCCCATTTCCACGATCTCATGTCGTTCGGCCTGCACATGGCCGCCGTGTCCGACCCCGGTGTCCGGGCGCGGCTCGACGCCATCCGCGAAAGCCTGCGCAGGCTGCGCAACGCCGCCGCCGTCAAGCTGGAGCAAGGCCCGCGCACCGACGCCCTCGAAGCGTTGCGCGAGTCCCTCGACGACTACCTCTGGCAGCTCGACCGCGAGATGCTCCGGAACATCGACCGCACCCTGGCCATCATGCCCGGGGCCGTGCGCGCCGACACGGCCGCGCGCGACCGCCACTTCCTGGCATGGTCCACCGAGCTGGTCCTGGAATCCCTGGACAAGCTCGAAGTGCGCGGCCGGGACTCGGCGGGCATCGCCGTGGCCTTCATCCTGCCCGCGGAAGGAGACCCGGAGCTCCGGCTGACCGCCGCCCAGAAACAGGAGCTGGCCGACCGCTGCCACATCGCCAACGCCGACACCCGCCAGGTCCTGGTGCGCAAGCTCGACGACGGCCGCACCGCCTGCCGCTTCCTCTACAAGGTGGCCCAGCTCGTGGGCCAGCTCGGGGACAACGGCGCGGCCCTGCGCGCCTTCATCGCCTCGGACGACCTGCTCTGGGCCATGGCCGAGGGGCTCTCCACCGTGAACATCATCGCCCACACCCGCTGGGCGTCCAACGGCATCATCTCCGTGCCCAACTGCCACCCCGTGGACGGGCTGGTGGAGGGCGACGTGTCCACCGGCCTGGAAAAGACCATGTTCGTCCTCAACGGCGACGTGGACAACTACCGCACCCTGGTGGAGGAGACCGTCCTTTCCAAGGGCGCGTTCATCCCGCCCGTCATATCCACGGACGCCAAGATCCTGCCCGTGCTCTTCCACCTGGACGCGCCCCAGCAGGAGAACGCCGAGGAGCGTTTCCGCAGCGTGCTCAGGCGCTGCGAGGGCTCCCTGGCCGTGGTCATGCAGAACCTGAACGACTTCGACTCCCAGTTTCTGGCCCAGAAGGGTTCGGGCCAGTCCTTCTACGTGGGCCGCACCGACGACGGCTGGCTGGTGGCCAGCGAGGCCTACGGCATGGCCGCCCGGGCCCGTTCCTCCTATCCCATGGCCGTGCATCACCAGGGCGGCGTCTCGGTCATCCTGCGCGACACCGACCCGGCGGGCTCCGCGCCCGAGGCCCGCTACCTGGACGGCAGCGGATCGGCCCCGCTCAAGGAGGAGAAGATCGAGATATTCTCCCGCGACATCTTCCGGGGCGAATACGCCCACTACATCGAGAAGGAAGTGCACGAGGCCTCGGAAAGCGTGCGCAACACCCTGCACGGCAAATACCTGCGCAGCGGCGGCGAGGTGACCTTCCTGCCCGAGGGGTTCGGCAACGGCCCGGCCCTGGTCGAGCGGGTCAAGCAGGGCAAGACGCCCATCGCCCGCATCATCTGCGTGGGCCAGGGAACGGCCGCCGTGGCCGCCATGGCCGTGGCCCAACTGCTCCGCCGCTCGCTGAGGGGCAGCGGGCTCTCCATCGAATCCTACACCGGCAGCGAGCTGATCGGCTTCATGGGCGACGAACCCATGGACGACGTCCTGCTCATCCCGGTCTCGCAGTCCGGCACCACCACGGACACCAACCGGGTGGTGGACCTCTGCCGCGACCGGGGGGCCTGGGTCAACTGCATCGTCAACCGGCGCAACTCGCCCCTGGTCCAGAAGTCCGACTCCTACATCTACACCAGCAACGGCCGCGACGTGGAGATGGCCGTGGCCTCCACCAAGGCGTTCTACTCCCAGGTGGCCGCGGGCAAGCTGCTCTCCCTGTGGCTGGCCGACGTGCTGGGCACCATGAACGCGTCCGCCGTGGCCCTGGACATGGACGCCCTGGAGCGGCTGCCCGGCGCCATCGACACGGTGCTGGCCGGCAAGGAGGCCATCGCCGAGGTGGCGAAGAAATACGCCCCGGTGCACCGCTACTGGGCCCTGGTGGGCAACGGGGCCAACTGCACGGCCGCCCAGGAGGTGCGCATCAAGCTCTCGGAGCTGTGCTACAAGTCCATCCCCTGCGACGTCACCGAGGACAAGAAGCACATCGACCTGTCCACCGAGCCCCTGACCCTGGTCATGGCCTCGGACCTGCCGGAGATGGTGGTCACTGACACGGTCAAGGAGACCACGATCTTCAAGGCGCACAACGGCTCGCCCATCGTCTTCTGCGCCGAGGACGAGACCCGTTTCGACGCTGTGGCCGAGGCGACCATCAAGGTGCCGCGCGTGGGCGGCGGGCTGGACTTCGTGCCCGAGACCGTGGCGGGCCACTGGTGGGGCATCTCTGCGGCCAAGGCCATCGACGGCCACGCCGAGCCCTTCCGCAAGGCGCGCGTCCTGCTCGGGGCCATGATCGAAAACCCGGCCAGGTGGGACCGCACGGCCCTGCTCACGGCGCTCAACGCCTGCGTGGACCGGATCGCCTCCGGGGCGACGGACTCGGCCCTGCCCGCGCGGGTCTCGGCCTCCCTGGCCAACTACATGCTCTGGCTGGTCAACCAGTCCCCGGCCGTCTGCGCCGGCGAGGCGCGGCTCCCGGACGTCCTGACCATCCTGAACAAGGCCATCGAGGAAATGACCCGGCCCATCGACACCATCCGCCACCAGGCCAAGACTGTGACCGTCGGCATCAGCCGCCCACAGTGCTAGGCGGATTTGTGGGTAAGTGATAAAGCTGTTAACAAAAGCCGCTCCGGCCGCCGTGAGGATGGCGGCCGGAGCGGCTTTTCATGTCCAGGCGTCCTGCTCATTTTGCCATGACTTCCGGGCGAGGGCCGGACAAAGGCCGTTCTTTGGCGCATAGGCATGGCGGCCTTCCCCGAATGCTTCTCACATGATGCGCGGGACTCGGGAAGGCCCGGACCTGAGACGGAAACATCTCCGACCCGGCGGGAAGTAGGCCACGAACAGGTCCGACAATGGGGGGGCGCCCCCCCTGGCGGCGATCGTCCCGGGGCGGCGATTTTCCCGGACCTGATGGCGGTGGCGTCGACAGCGCCCATCATCGAGGGAAACGCCCTCGCCGAGGAGTCACATGGCGGCGGCCTGGGAGCGTTGCCGGGAACAACCGGAAGCGGATCAGCTCCCCTGGGCGCGCCCTTCCATTTTCAAAAGAAGCTCCTTGGTGCTGCCGACCCCGAGCTTCCGGAATATGTTCGTCTTGTGGCGCTCGACCGTCCGCTCGCTGATGTAAATCCTTTTTGCCAGATCCTTGTTGCTCACCTCTCCGGCCAGCATCAGGTCCAGCAGCTCCCGCTCCCGACGGGTGAGAAGGCCGAAGGGCCCCTCCATGTCCTGGCCGGGCCCCTCCACATATCCCTTCATCACCTCCCCGGTCACCTCGGGGCTGAGATAGGACTGCCCGGCGAGGACGCTGCGTATTGCACGCAATATCCCTTCCCCATCCTCGGATTTCACGACATAGCCGTGAGCCCCCGCCTGGAGGGCTGACCGCACGTAAGATCCCGAGGAGTGCGCCGACAGCACCAACACCCTGGTTCCGGGGGCCAGGGAGTGCGCGGCCCCGATCACCCTGGTCCCGTCCACGCCGTCCATCTGCATGTCGACAAGCAACAGATCGGGCGGGTCCATCTGGAGTTGCCGGATGGCGGCTTCACCTGTGGGGACCAGGCCACAGACGACGAGTTCGGCGTCGTTTCCAATGAGGCTGTTAAGCCCCTCCCGGACCAATTCGTGATCGTCTACAATAAGAATCCGTGTCGGCATGGTTCCCAATCGCTGCAAGAAGTTCTATGGGGGTCGCGTCGCCGACACGATTGGCAACGCGTATCAATGGGCTTAGATCTTTTCCCGCCTCCAAGCAATTGAGAATCTCACTCAACTCCGCAGTGCTCATCCGTGCGGCCTGGAACTGCTCCTCCAGCCATGCGACAACGACCGATTTCCTCATACTGGGCATGCCCCACCTCCTTCTGCGGACAAATTACTATAGGCGGCTGTTCATTTCATACGGAATCAGCACGCAAACGGTACGCTTCGCACCCGTACAAAAATTGAGGGTCATGACGGAGCAAATGGGCCTTATGAGCGCAATTATACTTATAATTACAGGATGTAATATTAGCACGTAGACCGCTACGTGATAGGGGGGTTTCTATTGCCCTCGCTTATTCATTATTATAAAATTTATGAATCAAACCGATAGGAGATCTGATATGAAAAAAAGCTATATTATCGCGTTATTGTCCATCATCCTACTCGCCGGGACGGCCCACGCCGATCCCGCCAAGTTCACCTTCTCGGCAGGCGCGGGAGCCATGTCCGGGGCGGTCAACGTCGCCGAAAAGAAGGGGTTCTTCGAACAGGAAGGGATTCGGGGAAGCGTCGATGCGTACAACAACGGCCAGGTCTCTTTCGAGGAGTATCTCGCCGGCAAGGATGACGCGGCAACGACCGGAACCATCAACGTCATCCTCACGGACTTCGACATCACCAAGCACCGCCTCATCGCCAACCTGGCCTACACCGACAACCAGACCAAGCTCCTCGCCAAGAAAAGCGCAGGCATCACCAAGATCGCGGACCTCAAGGGCAAGCGGATCGGCACGGTCCGGGCGACCACCGCGCACTTCTACCTTTGCAGGTTCCTGGTCCTCAACGGCATCCCCGACGCCCAGGTCAACATCGTCTATCTGACCAAGAAGGAGCTCCCCGACGCCATCGCCAAGGGAGAGGTGGACGCAATCTGCCAGCACGGCATGCCCATCGAAAACGCCAAGAAAAAGCTCGGGGACGACTGGGTCATCTTCCAGGACAACACGATCATTCGGAAATGCTGCCTGCTCATCGTTCCCGCAGACACCATCCGGCATTCTCCCAAGACCATCGACGGCGCCCTCAAGGCGATCATCCGGGCCAACGGCTTCATCCGAACCAACACGCAAGAAAGCGTGGAAATTATCGCCAAGGCCAAGAAGTATCCCGTGGAAGTCATGGACCAAAGCGTCAGGGAGGAAATGGACTTCAACGTCACCCTCGAGCAGTCGCTGCTCCTGACGCTGGAGACAATCGAGCAGTGGGCCATCGACAACAACCTGGTCAGCCGCACCAAGCCTCGCAACTACCTTGATTTCATTGATTACAAGCCGCTGGAAAGGCTCGACGAAAGCAAGGTGACCATCATTCGGTAGCCATGAGGATCAAAACCCGGCTCGTCATTCTCTTCTCGGTCGCGGCGGTCATCTTGATCGCCTCGCTTGCGGGGACCATGATTGCCGACGTCGCCGTGGAAAAAGCCCTGAGGTCCAACCAGAAGGCCTACAACATCGTCAGCGAGGTATCGCAGATCAACCGCCTGGGCACGGAGATCAGCTCCAGCGGCCTCCCGCGCATCCGGCGGCAGTGGCAATGGAAGATGTCGGCCCTGCGGAAGGCTATCGGCGAGTACGAAGGAGATTCGGAAACCGTCACGTCGATGATCCGGGATTTGGACCAGTTGGAACCGACATTCAAGCAGATGCAGAAGATCATCGAGCTGGAATCCACGCAGGGCTTCACCGGCAATTTCTCCGGTGCGAAATTCTACAGCAGGAACCACCTCACGGTCCTGCTGCACGCCCTCTCCTCGAAGGCCCACAGGATCGCGACGGAGAATCATCGCAGGATTCTGGAGCTGCAGTCCCAAAAGGACACCTTCCTCATCTTCGTGTGCGCCGCATGGTGCCTGGTCGCAGCGCTCTGGGTCGTCTCGCTGTGGCGAGGCATCATGCACCCCATCCGCAACCTCATCGAGGCCATCGGCGTGGTCGGGGACGGAGATCTGACCCACAGGATTCCGGCCCAAAGCAACAGCCATGAGATGAACAACCTCATCCTCTCCTTCAACGGCATGCTCGATCGCCTTCAGGATCTCACCGTATCAAGGCAGAAGATCCTCGAAGCCACGGAAAACGAACGGGCGAGAATCGGCCGCGAAATGCACGACGGCGTTTCGCAGACCATGGTCGGCATCCGGTTGAAGTTGAACACCATGGCCGCAACCGGGAAAATGGAAAGGGAGCAGTTCTCGGAGATTGAGCGCCACCTGAAAACGGTCCAGAAAGAGATTCAACGGATAGTTTCGGACCTCCGCCCGGCCATCCTGGACGACATGGGGCTGACGGACACACTGGTCTGGTTCGGCAAGGAGTATTCAAACGGCCTGTCCATCAACGTCGACATCGCGGTTGAGGAAAAGGACATCCCCGAGGACTTGCGCACCCCCATCTTCCGCATCGTCCAGGAGGCCACCCACAACGCAATATCCCATGGGAAGGCCCGGACCATCCACATTCAGCTCACCCGCCAGGACGGGATGCTGAATCTCTTCATCGAAGACGACGGCGTCGGTTTCGACCCTGCCCGCATTACGCACGGCAACGGGTTGATCAATATCCGCGAACGCACCAGGGCCTTTAACGGCGAGGTGTCCATCGACGCCATGGCCGGCAAGGGGTGCTGCATTATAGCCTCATTCCCGCTCAAGGGCTCCAAGGCCCGCTAGCCTCCCTTCCCAGAGCAGCGGCATTGGCCGCTCCGCCTCCGTTCCCGAGGCCCGCCCCGCCGGAAGTCCGTCCGGCAGAGGATGGCCGCCGGGCGTCCGGCAACGGCGACGTCGGTGCGCCCGGCGACAAGCTCGGCCGCTTCCTTTATGGGGGGTCGCTCCGCATCATGGCCTTCGAGCCCGGGCGGCACGACTCCGGCGCGGTCCGGGTGCGCCCCTGGAATCAGGTCGGCGTGTTCGACACCGCGCCGAACCGCTAGCGGCCGTTGCCGCCCCCGGCGTTGCGCAGGGCGGCGCAGAGCTGGGCCGCGCAGGAGGTGCCCTTGCCGCCGCAGGTGATGTCGCCGAGCTTCGCCAGGACGTCCTCGACGCGCATCCCCGTGACCAGCGCGGACAGGGCCTTGAGGTTGCCGTCGCAGCCGCCCGTGAAGCGGACGTAGACCAGGCGGCCGTTTTCCACCGCAAAGCGGATCATCTTGGCGCAGACGTTTTCGGGAACGAAGATTTCCGCGTCCTCGGGGACCTCGACCCGGGGAGCGGCGCAGGGCGTGGGAGTGAGCTGGAGGGATTTCATGAGTCGTTTCTTCGTCGGTTGAAGGTTAGTATTCCTTGCGCAGCCCAAGCGGGCCGCCGATGACGCTGAAGGTGTTCTCGACCACGATGATCGCGTCGGGGTCGATGGCGAAAACGTCCTCCTCCAGCGAACGCAGGCGCAGCCTGTCCGTAATCGAGAGCACCATGTCCACGTTGATGCCGGAGTAGCCGCCCGCGCCGGGAAAGACCGTGGCGTGCTGCTGGCGCACGTGGGTGATGTTGTGCGCGATCTCCTCCCCTTTCCGGGTCAGGATGCGGACGGCCTTGCGCTGGTTGAACAGCGAAAGCACGTATTCCGTGACCACGGAGCTGATGAACAGCATCACCAGCGAGGCCACGATGATGTCCGGGCTGAACCGGTTGAGGGCCGTGAGCATGACCAGGGCGTTGACCAGGAAATAAAACACGCCGATCCGCAATCCGTATTTCCGGTTCAGGATCACGGCCAGGACGTCCAGGCCTCCCCCGCCGCCGTAGGTGCGCAGGATCAGCCCGGCCCCGGCCCCCATGAAGGCGCCCGCCGCGATGGCCGAGTATATGTCCGCCCGGATGCCGAAATCGCACTGCACGTAGGCGGTCAGCAGGGCCGTGGTCAGCATGCAGTAGAGATTCAGGAAAAAGAAGCGTCGGCTCACGCCCTTCCAGGCCAGCACGAACATCGGCACGTTCAGCAGAACGTACCAGCGCGGGAGCGAGAGCTCCGGCGCGACGTTGTTGCCCACCACGGCCAGGCCGTAAAGCGCGCCGGGAACGAAATCATGGTGCACGGCGATGCCGTTGTAGCCGATGACGTACACCACCGACCCCAGCGTCAGAAGAAAAAGGTTCCAAGCCAGGGTGTCAGTAAACGACCGCAGTTGCATTTTCATGTTCCACTCCTCCCTTGCCGGTCGATTTGGGAGCGCCACCATAAAGAGCAACGAGTATGCCCGCAAGGATTAATGCTCCGCTCAGGACCTGGGTCCTGTTGACCGGTTCGCCGATGACGAGCCAGGCGACGAGCGCGCTGACCGGCGGCAGGGTGTAATAGAACAGCATGGCCTTGGGAGCGCCGAGGATCTGCACCGCGGCGTTCCAGAACAGGAAACAGAGGACCGAGGCGAACACCGCCAGATAGACCAGGGAGACCGCCACGTCCTCCGAGATCGGCGGCAGGACGAACCGGCCGCCCGTCTCCCACAGGTAGAGCGGGACCAGGCAGAGCGTGCCCAGCAGGCTGATGGCGAGAAAGAGCGTGGTCTGGCTGAGCTTGCCCGCCACCTTGTTCACGGCGGTGTTGTAGACCGCCGACATGCAAGCCGTGGACAGGATGAGAAGATCCCCCGGGGTGAAGCGCAGGGCCAACAGCCGTTCCAGCTCGCCGCCGGTGACAAGGTAGGTCACGCCGAAGCTGCTCACGGCGATGCCGAGATACATGCAGCGGCCGATGCGCTCCTTGTAGAGGAACTGGGCCGCCAGAGCGGTCAGGAGCGGCGACAGGGTCGCGATCAGGGACATGTTCAGCGTGTCCGTGGTGTGCCCGGCCAGGAAGACGACCGTGTCGTAGAGGGAGATGCCGGTCAGGGCGAGCAGGGTCAGGACCTTCCAGTGGCGTAGCACGGCCGCCCGCTCGCGCCACAGCGCCCGCCAGCCGAAGGGCAGGAAGATCAGCGTGGCCAGCACCCACCGCAGCAGATTGATGGTGGCCGGAGCCATGGCGTGGGCCAGCCCGCGCGCGGCCACGAAATTGCCGCTCCAGAACAGGATGCCCAGGATGATGAAGAGGTACCCCGCCCCCTGGGTCACGGAAAAACGGCGAAAGGTCATGGTGCTGATCTCCTTGAAATATGGGCCTGCCGGGCGGGAGCCCGTACAGGCCAACCTTCCTCCGGAAAAGGCTGGACGCAGCTTTTCCGGGCGAAGGACGTCGGTCCGGAAGTGTCGTCGAGACGGACGGCCTTTGGGAGGGGGGGCTGCGCGGGGGAGGGCTTGCCGACCAATCGCCTCCGGAGCCGGAGGCTGACGGGTAAGGAGGTTGCAGGCCGAGCCTGGTCGGCGAATCCCGTGCGCGAGGTCTCGGAGGAAGCTGATGGACCGCCCCCCGGTTCCCAAAGACTCGGCCGATGCGGGCGGCGACGCCGCGCGCCCGGCCTCGTGGCACAACTGGTTCTCCCTGAAGCACAGGGTGTGCCATAGCGTTAACATGCTATAATTTAATGATAATTAGAGAAACGCCGCCGCATTGGAGACTGACGGGGCGCGACGCTGGTGTCGCGCCCCGCCTCGATTGCGGCCGAAAACGTTGGCTGGAGGGGAATTGGCGGTGTGCGACGCCGATGTCGCCATACGACATGGATGTCGCACGCAGCCCGTCGCCGGGCGGGGGAAGGCGGCCTACAAGCCGTGCTTTTTCAATTTTCGCTGCATGGTTCGCATGTTCAGGCCCAGGTCGCTGGCCGTCAGGCCCTTTTTCCAGTGATTGCGTTCGAGGGCCTTGAGCAGGATGTGGCGCTCAACGGCGTCCATGCTCTCCTCAAGCGAGGCGCAATCCTTGGCCAGGGCGAGGGTTTCGTCCATGCCGCCGCCCGCTTCGGCCCGGATGCCGAAATCGCTGAGCACCACCTCGCCGAAGGTGAGGTAGCGCTCCAGGACGTTTTGCAGCTCGCGGATGTTGCCGGGCCAGTCGTGGGCCTCGAAGGCCGCGCGGACCTTGGCCGGGATGCTGTACACGCTGGATGGCTTGCCCAGGTAGCGGGACATGAACTCCGAGACGAGCAGCGGCAGGTCCTCCATCCGCTCCCTAAGCGGCGGCACGCGCAGGGGCAGGACGTGCAGCCGGAAATAGAAATCGGAGCGCATGCGCCCCTCGCGGACCATCTGTGCCAGGTCGCGGTTGGTGGCGGCCACCAGCCGGAACCGGGAGGCCTGGGCCTCGCTGCTGCCCACGGGGTGGAATCGCTTGCTCTCCAGTGCGCGAAGCAGCTTGACCTGCAGGGAGAGGTCGATCTCGCCCACCTCGTCCAGGAACAGGGTGCCGCCGTCGGCCTGGGCCAGGTAGCCCTTGCGGTCGCAGGTGGCCCCGGAAAACGCGCCCTTCTTGTGGCCGAAGAACTCGCTCTCCATAAGGTTGGCCGGGATGGCCCCGCAGTTGACCGGCACGTAGGGGCCGCGCAGCTCGCTCAGTTCGTGGATGGTCTGGGCCACCAGGTCTTTGCCGGTGCCGGTCTCGCCGAGGATGATGACGTTGGCGTCGCTCTTGGCCGCCATGGAAATCAGCTTGACGACCTCCTGCATCTCCTGGCTCTTGCCGATGATCCTGCCGAACCGGTACTGGTCCTCCATGGTGTTCTGGAGCCGCTGGTTCTCCTGGATCAGCTCGTATTCCCGGAGCTTCTGGGCGCTGATGTCGATCATGATCCCCTCCAGGTAGAGGGGCGCGTCATGCTCGTCGTACACGCATTCGCCCTGGTCCCAGATCCACTTGACCGTGTCGTCGTCCAGGCGGACGCGGTAGTACATCTTGTAGGGACGGCGGTCCAGGATGGCGCCGTCCTCCTCCCGGCGCATGCCGGGCAGGTCGTCGGGATGCGCCAGCGTCTCCATGACGTTGGTTTTCTGGTCGGTGAAGAACTCGGGGGCGACCCCGAAGAGATCGACGCACCCCTGGCTGACGAACACCAGGGTGGGATTCAATTTGGCGTCCAGGGAACAACGGTAGGCCATCCCAGGGAGATTGTTGAACAATCGCGTCAACTGCCGCTGGCTCCCCAGCAACTGCTTCCTGATCTCCTTGAAGGAGGCCAGTTGCGATTCGAGCAACCGGCACTGCTGGTACAATTCCTCGTAAGTCGGCTCGCCCATCATACCTCCCCGGAAGACGGCGCACGCGGCGCTGGCACGTCAATTATGTCGTCAGTCTTTTCTCCGCAAGCACTTTCCCACGTCCCGGCCGGTGGTTCAGCGCGCCCGGCGCAGCCGGTCCAGCCCGTATTCGGAGATGCGGTAGACGGGAACCAGGCCGCCGTCGCCGTCCACGTAGGAACTCTCGTCGTTGAGGATGCCCACCGCCTTGAGGGACATGAGGTGCTCCCGCACGGACTCGATGGAGCAGTAGCGCTCCCCGGCGTAGTGGTCGCGGATGAGGTCGTGCACGGCCCCGGGGTTCAGGGCCTCGCCCCGGCGGAAGCAGTCGGCCACCATCATCTTCATCGGCATCTTGCTCATGCGAACTCCTTTCCTTGCTATTTGGTGCAGCGCAGGCAGGCCATCTCTTTGGGATTGCCCACGACCAGAACCATTCCGGTGGTGATGACCAGCGCGCCCACCACGATGGCCGTGGTGATCTCCACCTCGGTGAACACGGCGGAGAAGAGGATGCCCCACAGGGAATAGGTGATGTTGATGGCCATGGCCCGGCTCACCCCGGTCATGTTCATCGCCCGGTACCAGCACAGGTAGGACAGGGCCCCGGTCAGGGCGGCCGCCGGGAACACCCAGCCGATGGCCCCGGTCAGGGCCGGGACGAAGAGCGCGTATCCTCCGGCCAGGGGGACCACCACCAGGAGGTAGACCGTGGCGGAGGTCAACTGTCGGACGTTCAGGGCCACGGCCGGGTCCAGGAGGTCCATGCCCGAGGTGGCGAGCACGCCCTCGACGCCCCACCCGAAGGTGGCGACCAGGGCGAAGGCGATGCCCAGGTAGAATTCGTTGCCCAGCGACCCCTCGGGCGGCGTGTAGCCGACGATCACCCCGCCCGCCACGCACAGCAGCAGGCCGAACCAGGCGCGCGGGGCCACCTTCTCCTTGAGGAACACGGCCGCGAAGACCGAGGCCACGGCCGGGTACAGCGCGGTGATGGGCATGACATAGGCCGGGCCGGCGAACTTTATGCCGAGCATGTACGAGGACATGGCCACGGGCCCGCCGAAGAGCGCGCCGAGGATGACCGGCCGGACCGCCTTGGAGCGCAGGGTCCGCCCCAGCTCCCGGAGTCGGCCGGTGGCCCCGTTGAAGCACAGCAGCCAGAGGGCGCTGAAGGTGTCGTGCAGGGCTCCCACGGTCAGCGGGGCCAGCAGCCAGCACGCTTCGTCGAGCAGCAGGGGCGAGGCGAAGGCCAGGCTCAGGATGACGCCGTCGAGGCCCCAGGTGATGCCGGAGAGCAGGGCGAAAACAAGCCCCCTCTTGGCGAAGGACAGGTCCTGCCTGAGTTTGAGGTCCGGGGCGGACAAGGCGGTCCGGGCGGTCATGGTGGTCATTGGGTTTCGGCTCTCCGGCATGTCGGGTTGTGGTCGGGACGAGGGGGCCGGCCGCGCGGCCGGCCCCTTCCATGCATCACCGCCGGGCGTCGGCGGGATCGGTCGGACTAGGCGCAGTCGTGCTTGTCCCACGGCTCGCGGGTGTCGCGCTGGAGGGCGGCCTCCATGCGGCCGATGGCCTCCTTGAGCTTGGCGATCTCCTTGAGCTTCATGTTCGGGTCCTTGAGGGCCTGATAGAGGATCGCGCCGGTGCAGTCGGCGGGCACCGCCAGGTCGGCCACGTAGCAGATGGTGGCCACGACATCGGCCGCGCGGACGCTGCGCGCGATGCTGTCGGCCTTCTTGTCCATGCCCAGGCCGCCCAGGTACAGGGACTTGCCCGCGGCCAGGGCGATCAGGGTCCGGCGGTCGGTGGCGTCGGTGACGGCGGCCATGGCGGCCTCCAGCCCGGCGGGGTCCACCGCGCCCAGGTCCACGATGGCGAAGGTGCCGTCGTCCTCGAAGACCTTGGCCACGCCGTCGGCGGCCACGGCGGCCGCCCCCTCGATCTTGGCGGCCTCGGCCACCGCTCCCTCGGGATTGAAGTCGGCGAAGGACACGCTCTTCTTGAGGAACTTCTGCATCACGGAACCGGCGGCGTTGGCGTCGACCTCGCCGCAAACGATCAGAACAACTTTCTTGTCAGCCATTGTATTTCTCCTTGTTGGATGGGCATTGCGCCCGTGTCTGGATGTCCGGGTTGCGGGACGGGGCGGCTAGACCGCCTTCATCTCGATGTTGTAGTCCACCTCCATGCCCTCCTCGAGGGAGTAGGTCAGCAGCGAACCGTTGAGCATGTTGTCCTTCACGGTCTCGAAGACGGCGCGGTCCTTCTCCTCCAGGCCGACCTCGACGTGGATATCGAGCTCGACGTAGCGGGTCCGGTTGACCTCGTCCTTGTCCTTCCTGGCCGTGGCCGAGGCGGTCAGGGACTTGACCTCGACGTTGTTGCGCTTGAAGGCGTTGGCCATGGTGTTGCAGTAGCAGGACAGGGCCGCCACGCAGAGCATGCGCGAGCCCATGGACTCCTGGTTGCGCTCCTCCGGGGTGATGGAGGAGAAGTCCATGATGATCTCGGGCACGGCCTTGGCCCCGACGTTGAACTTGTCCCTGTTCTCGTCCAGGCGCTCGAAGTAGACGGTAGACATGCGTCTTTTCCTCTTGGCTATCGATGTTAAAAGTAGTTGACGGTTTCCATGTCCTCGCAGATCCCGGCCACGTCCGAGGCCGGGATGACCTCCACGCCGTCCGGGACGGACTCGGGCGCGATGCCGCGCTTCTCCAGGTCCTCCTTCACGACGTAGACGTCGCCGTCCTCGGCGAGCAGGTCCTTGAGCAGCGAAGTGTGGTAGCCGGGGTTGCCGATGGCGCACCAGACGCCCTCCTCGGCATAGACGAGCTTGGCCTCGAAGCCGTTCTGGTGGCAGGCCCAGGCGGCGCGGATGCCGAGGGTCCCCTGCTCCACGCCAAGGGGCTTGGCCACGACGAAACAGACGGAATTCAGCATGGTCCGGCTCCTTTAGTGGCCCACGGACAGCAGCGCGTCCGAGGTCATGAGGTACTTGGTGAAGGAACCGCCCACGTCGCCCCACTTGACGCCCTCGACGTACTCCCGGGACTCGATGCCCCGGGCGTGCTCGTTGGTGTGGCAGGTGGAGACGTCGCCGCCCCTGCGGATGATCTCGGCCAGGCGGTCGAAGCTCTTGGTCGGCTCGATGTGGTCCACCAGGCGGGGCTGGATGTGCAGGTCGCCCTCGATGGGGGTCTCCTTCTTGGAGAGGTTCACCGCGTTGCCGAAGAGGTACATCTGGACCTTGTGGCCCTTGTCCTGGACGGCCAGGGCGAGCCTGGTCGCGAATTCCGCGTCCTCGTTCTCGGCCGCGCCGGAGAGGAGCATGATGGTCAGTGTCTTGGACATGTCGGCATCCTCCTACAAAGAGACGATCTTCTCGTCGCCGCCCAGCAGCAGGTCGGCGATCTCGTCGTAGTCGACCACCTCGCAACTGTCGCTGAGCTCGATGTTCCTGGCTTCCAGCGAAGACTTGTTGACGTAGATGTCCTCCACGCCCAGGCCTTCGAGTCGACTCTCCCAGTAAGCGGCGCCGAATCCGACGCCGTCTCCCGCCAGGAGCAGGGCCTTGTCCTCGTCGCCGCCGATAAGGGCGATCCGGTCGAGAATCCCTTCTTCCGGCTTGTTCACGAAAAAGAGCATGTGTCTCTCCCTTCGTTTCCTTCCCGCCTGCGCCCTGTCGCCCTGGGCCGCGCGGGAACCGTTGCTGGTTCGGCGACATCCCCCCGGTCGGCCCGGCCCAACGGGCCGAAGTTCCGTGGACCGGTCCGACCGGGGGGTTCGTGATCTATCTGTCGTGATCCTCGAAGATCTGGTAGCAGATAGCGCCTTCGGTATCCGCCGGGACCGGGTTGCCGGTGGCGTAGCAGAAGGTGGGCACCACGTCGGCCAGCCAGCGCGGCCGGTCGTAGATGTTGTCCTTCTTCACGCCGGGGCCGCGCCAGATCATGACGTTCTTCAGCGATCCGCATCCGGACTCGCCGGTGGGGAAGCCGTAGCCGTGCTCGGCCATGTATTCGGGCTTGAGCACGTAGACCACGTCGCCCGCCTGCTCTCCGCCCATGCCGAAGACCTTGGCGTCCTCCTTGGGAATGGCGCACATGACCGGGCGCTCGCCGGTCTCGGGATGCTTGTAGTCGTAGAGGGCGTCGATGATCTCCTTGCGCACCTTCTCGTAGTCCTCGTCCTCGACGATGCCGCCGGGATACTTGGACTTCAGGTTGACGTAGACGAACATGTAGCGCTGGGGCACGGCCTTGGACTTCTCGGGGACGAGGTCGTAGTTGAAGCCCTCGGACTCCTCCCACACGGAGCCGGCCTTGTCCGCGCTGCGGGGCTCGTAGGCGGTCAGCCCGGCCTGGGCCAGGGCCTCGGCGGTGTTGAGGATGGGGCCGATGGGCGTCGCGCCGTGGTCGGAGATGACGCAGGTCAGGGTGTCGTCGCCCAGGTATTCCATCAGGGTGCCGAGCAGCCGGTCCTCGATCTGGTAGATGGCGCGCTCCATGTCGAAGGCGGGCTTGCTCACGGCCGGGTCGTCGCTGTCCATGGCGTGCAGGTAGCCGTGGTAGAACCAGTCCACCAGGTGGGAGTGCATGTAGAGCAGATCCCAGTCCGGGTTGTCCTTGATGAGGGTGGTCATGACCTCGGCCAGCCACTCGGAGTGGAACCGGCCCAGCTCCAGCACGGTCTCGGCGTCGATGACGCCGTTGGCCATGCTGACGTAGCCCATGTCGTTGGCCAGGATGTTGCGGGTGAAGTCGACGTTCCTCAGGGCGTCGTCGGGCGAGCAGTAGCCGTGGGTGCCGGTGATGCCGGAGATGTAGAGCTTGAAGTCCTCGGCGTCGTCGGAGAGCTCCATCAGCTTGCAGCGGAAGAAGCCCCGCTCCACGCGGCCGTCGGAGGCGATGGGGAACTCGCCCTCGACCACGTCCGACCACTCGCGCACGCGGATCTTGAAGAAGGCCTTGGAGAAGTCCTTCTCCGGGCACAGGGCGAAGATGTCGTAGCCGTCATCCCCGGATTCCCAGGTCAGGCCGTACCAGGTCTGGGGCTTGAGGGGATCCATGGCGTGGGCGAACTCCATGCGGATCGCCATGTCCAGGGGCTCCCGGCCGGCCACGGCCTCGGGCAGGTTCTTCCAGCCCTTGGCCTCGTCGAAACGGGCCTGGACGCCGATGGGATAGAAGTCCGTGGCCACGCAGGACTCGGAGCACAGGCACTCGCGGTGCTCGTAGCCCTCCATCTGCCACCGGGCCTCGGCCGCGGAGAGTCCTTCGCCCTGGACCATGACGCCGTTCTTCATCTTGGAAGGCCAGGAGGTCGGGTAGTTGACCACGATGGACTTCTTGCCCGCCTTGTCCCAGGCGTCCCAGATGGTCTCGGCGGTGAGCATGTCGGAGCCGAAGGCCTGGACGCACTTGGAGAAGTGCAGGGACTCCCCTTCGTTGTAATAGTAGTAGTCCTCGACGCCGTGGGTGCGGGGATACGCGCCCGTGCAGATGGTGGCCCAGGAGGGCGGCGTCACCGTGGGCATGTTGAAGCCCTCGGTCATGTAGGTGCCCTCTTCCTTGAACCGCTTGAAGTTGGGCAGCGCGCCCTCCTTTATCAGGGCGTCAAGGCGCTTGGGGATGGCGCAGTCGAAACCGAGCAGTGCGACCCTCTTTGCTTGATGAGTCATAATTTTCTCCTTTAATTACAGCTAGTTATCTTTTTCGCTTCGCGTGAGGGGAGGCTCCGGCAGCTTGGGCTGTCGGCCGGCCGGAGCCTCCCTTGCGGGGCGAGTTGACGCTTTGGGGTTAGTCCTTGGGGCGGCAGTATTTGGCCAGGGCGTCGTCCTGCCTGGTCATCTTGAACCACGCGGCCACGGCGAACGCGATGGGAATGAGCATCAGCGCTCCCGAGAAGTTGGCGAAGATCTTGACGGGCCCGAGGCCGCCCATGGTGATGGCGGACAGGGCGAGCCCGGCCTGGATCATGGCCCAGTAGAAGCGGTGGCCTCGGGCCGGCTCCGCGCCCGGGGCCAGCCGGGTGGTGGCGGCGCAGGAGATGACGTAGGCGCAGGAGTCCACGGAAGTGGCCAGGAAGATGGTGGAGAACAGGCAGTAGCCGATGAGCACCACATGGCCCATGGGCAGCGACTGCAACACCGCCACCAGCGCGGCCGGGCCGCCGCTGGCCTTGAGGACGCCCACGGCGTCGACCACATGGTTCAACTGGGCGTACATGGTGTAGCCGCCGAACACGGCGTGGATCAGGTAGGACCCGGCGATGCCGCCGAACAGGCCCATGCCCACCACCTGGCGGACCGTGCGGCCCTTGGAGATGCGGGCGATGAACAGGCCCATGAACGGGCCGTAGGAGGCCATCCACAGGGCGTAGGAGGCCATCCACAGGGCGTAGAAGATGGTCCAGTCCTGCGGGAAGGAGCCGGGGGTGTACGGGTCGGTCCAGAACATCATGTTCCAGAAGTTGCCCAGCATCATGCCGAAGGAATTGGTGAAGTTGTCCACGATGAAGACCGTGGGCCCGACCACCAGGCAGAAGAAGACCATGCACAGGGCGATGATCACGTTGGTGTCGGACAGGACCTTGATGCCCTTCTTGAGGCCCAGGGAGACCGAGGCGGTGAAGATGACCGCCGAGACGGCCAGGATGGCCAGCTCCATGGTGAAGCTCGGCTCGATGCCCAGCACCGCGGCGAGCGCGTGATTGACGATGGGCACGGACACGCCCATGACCGCCGCGTTGGAGAACATCAGGCCGATGATGAAGAAGACCTCGATGCCCTTGCCGATGCCGCCGTTGACCCGTTCGCCCAGGATGGGCTCGGCCGTGGTGCTGATCCGCAGGACGGGCTTCTTGCGCTTGTAGTACATGTAGCAGATGGGCAGCGCCGTGACCATGTACCAGGGCCAGGTGACCGGGCCCCAGTGCAGCAGGACATAGGACATGGCCCACTCGAAGGACTGGCGGCTCAGCGGCTCGGCGAACTGCGGGGGAAACGCCAGATTGAAGAGGGGCTCCACGATGGACCAGAACATGACCGCTCCGGCCACGCCGGAACAGAACATCATGGCAATCCACGAGTAGCTGTTGAATTCGGGCTTCTCATCGGCCTCGCCGAACTTGAGATTGCCGTAACGGGAAAAAAGAAAGAACGCCGAAAGCAGGATCATCCCCACAGTGACCCAGAGGTACCAGGTCCCCGTGGTCCGGGTGAACACCGCATAGACCGTCTTGAGAGCCTTCTCGCTTTCCGCCGTAAACAGGATTGAACAGGCAATGATGATGATAAGCACCACCGTTGCCGGAATCAGGATCATTTTATCTGGACGAAGGTCGACGCCTTCTCTCTGTTCCTTGTCAGCCATGTGTCCTCCAATGCGCATCTCCGCGGTCCTGTCGTCCCGCAGGAGCTAGATGATTGTGCCACATCCAAACCACCTCATCACCGCCGGCTCTTCACTCATTCGCATGCATACGAGTTCTGCAACCGGCAAAAGCAAGACACGGGCCAAAATCCCGATACCGGCCAAATGCCCCACCATCATTGTGAAATCCGGCGCAAACGGAATGGAAGCGCCCAGGTGGGCGGCAGCGACACATCTGACGCATTCACAGCTCGACATCCTCTCATGTGTTCAGATTAGCACGCTCCGGCCCCATGCGACACTTTTGGCGCAAACGCGCGACATCTGTCGTCATTTTGCGAGCCGCGCGGAAACATCGCGCCCTTTTCGTCATAACGCCAAGCGGACGCGGCTGTCGAACCGCACCCTTGCCCCCAAACGGGTCAAGCCTGCGAAAAGGTGAGCACCCTGGGCGCGCCCCCGCGCAACCGGGCACGCCCCGTGACCGCGCGCGAAACGTCCTTTCCGGCGGTCTCGCACTCCCCTGCCGGACCGGCCGGGCTCCGGCTCCCGGGCACGCTTTGCGAATTCCCCGTTCAACTGGCCGACATTTCAGGAGGGGGAAGGCGCGCTCCAGGAACCCGCTTCGGCGGACGGGGACGCATTATTCCAAGTTTTCTTGACTTTTATTGAGATAATATCCTATTTGTTTTACTGATCCCCAAATGGGTTTCCACCGTTTTCCGGGCAATATCATGATGCACGCACAAACACGGCAGCGCCTCGGCTATATGGCCCTTCTCGCCCTTTCGGCGGCGACCGCGCTGATTCTGTATCCGATCCTCCATAAACCGCTGGTATTGCTGCACCGCGCCGAGGCGCTGACGCGCGAGGGGCGGACCGCCGAGGCCGACGCGCTGGTCATCCGCGCGGTATTCGAGGGGGCGCGCCGCCCCGACGCCGTGCTGCGCGCGGCCGGGCGGCTCCTGGAAGACGGGCGAAAGGACCAGGCGGCCGAACTGCTCCGCCGGGCGCTCGGCGACATGCCGACCATCCCCGCCGGACTGGCCGGGCGGATGGCGGGTCTGCTCGATTCCGGCGGCCTGCCGGACGAGGCCCTCGCCCTGCTGCTGCGCACCGGTCCCGACCGGCGCAACCGGGAGGAGCGGCTCCACCTGGCGGACCTGCTGCGCCGCCGGGCGCGATACGCGGAGGCCGTGGCCGAATACGACGCCCTGCTCCGGAAGGCCCCCCGGGACTCGGAGGCCGCCCTGCGCAAGGTGGAGACCCTGTCCTGGCAAGGCAGCCTGGACGCGGCCCTGCCGCTGGCCCGCGAGTTGGTCCGGTCCGATCCGGAAAACCGCCCGGCCCGGCTGCTCCTGGCCCGCATCCTGAACTGGAGCGGCCACACGGCCGAGGCCGAGGCCGAATACAAGCGACTGCTGGGAGAACAACCATGAAATACCGTGTCGCGAGCGTCCTGGTCCTGGCGTGGATTCTGTGCGCGGGCCCGCCCGCCCCGGCCGGGCAGGACGCGACGCCTCCCGCGCCCGTCCCGGCGCAGGACATTTCCGAGGCTCAGGCCAGGCTGGAACTGGCCGACCTCCTCGCCGGGACCGGCCGCTTCGGCGAGGCCGAGGGGCAATACAGGAAGGTGCTGGCCGCGCAGCCCGGCAACGCCGCCGCCAGACTGGGACTGGCGCGGGTGCTGGCCTGGACCGGACGGGGCGGCGAAGCCGCCGGAATCTTCGCAGGGCTCCCCGGCGACCGCCTGACGGCGGATGATCGTATGCTGCTGGCCGACTATCACATCGGTCGCAAGGAATACCCCAAGGCGGCCGCACAGCTCGAAACCGTCCTGGCCCAACGGCCCGAGGCGGACGACGCCCGGCTCAAGCTGGCACAGGTGCTCTCCTGGGACGGCAAGCTGAAGGAGTCCGTCGACCAATACGAACGGATACTCAAACGCCACCCCGACGACGTGCAGGTGCGGCGCAAATATGCCCAGGTCCTGTCCTGGGCGGGACGGAACGAGGATGCCATTCGCGAGCTCAAGCGCACGCTGGACTAGCCCGACCCGGCTGCTCCCCCTCCTGGCGGCGGCGCTCCTGGCGGCGCTGTGGTTCGGCGCGCCCGTCGGCGCCCATGCCCGCAGCCTCGTCTCCGGCCGGGAGACCATGTCCGAGGCCGAGGCCCGGCTCCTGCTGGCCCGGCTCTATTCATATTCGGAGGACACGCTCGCGCTTTCGGAAACCGAATACCGCCGCATCCTGCAATCCCGGCCGACGGACAAGGAGGCAGCCCTCGAACTGGCCCAGGTCCTCCTCCGCCTCGGACGCCGGGCCGACGCGGACGCCATCCTGCGAACCCTGGATGCGAACGATCCGCGCGTGGCGGCGGGCCTGGGCGACGCTCTCTTCGCCTCGGGCCGGATGGCCGAGGCCGCCGAGGCCTACGAACGCGCTCTCGCGGCGGGTTCGGACCGCAAGGACCTGCGGCTGCGGCTGGCCCAGTCCCTGAGCTGGTCGGACCAGACGGGAAAGGCCCTGCCGTATCTGGCCGAACTGCACGCGGCCGATCCGGGCGACACCGAGGCGGCCCTGCTCTATGCCCGCGCCCTGACGCGCACCGGCGACGGCGCAGGGGCCAGGGCCATCCTCGACCGGCTGGCGGCGGCCGATCCGGACAACGCCGCCCTGCTCTTCGAGCTGGCGGACCAGGAAGCGGCCCTGGGGCATCTCCGGGACGCCCGGGGGTTCGCGCTCAAGGCCCTGGCGCTGGATGCCTCGACGGAGGCCGGGATGCGCGCGGCCCAGCTCATGAACCAGTGGGGGGCATTCCACCGCGCCGCCGCCCTGCGCCGGGACCTCCTCGCCAAGGAGGGCCCGAACCGCGCCCGGGAACTCGCCCTGGCCGACACCCTGGCCAACGGCCAGCGCTACGAGCAGGCCGAGGGCGTGCTGCGCAAGCGGCTCCTGGAAGACCCGGCGGACCGGGCCGCGCGGCTGCTCCTGGCGGACGTCAAGGTCCGGGAAAAGGACGGGGCCGCGACCCTGGCCGTGCTGCAACCCCTTGCCGACAAGGCCGGGGACGCCGAGGCGGAGGCGCTGCGCGCCCGCGGCCTGGAGCTGCTGGGGCGCTATGACGAGGCGGCCGCCGCCTGGGCCCGGCTGGGCCCGGACAAGCCCGCCACGCTGGTCGAGCGGGGGCGTATGCTCCTGCGCGCGAGCGACGCCGGGGCGGCGAAGGACGCCTTTGCCGAAGCGGCAAGACTCGCCCCGGACGACCCGGCGGCCCGCTATTACGCGGCGACCACGCGGCCGGGCGCGACCCCCGCGAAACTCGCCGGGGATCTGGCCGCGACGGAGACGGACCCCGCCGCGCTGACCGCCTGGGCCGAACTATTCTCCCGCGACGGGCGTTACGACGCCGCCGTCGCCTGCCTCGAAGCCGCCCTGGCCCGTGACGCCGGGTACTTCCCCGCGCGCATGGCCCTGGCCGAAAACCTGGCCTACGACCACCGCTACGACGAGTCGCTGGCCATGCTGCAAGCGCTGGCGACGGACTTTCCCGACAGCTCGAAGATTGCGCTCACCCGCGCCAGGGTCCTGGCCTGGAGCCGCCGATACGACCAGGCAGTCGCCGCCTACGAGGCCCTGCACGAGGACGACCCCGCCGACCCCGTGCCGCTGCGGGAGATGGCGCGGACCGAGTTCTGGGACAAGCGGGCCGAGGCGGGGACGGCCACCTTCGGCCGGTTGCTGGAGCCGCCGGTGGACGAGCTCCTGGCCGAACGCCTGGAGGCCGCGAGCCAACGCGAGCCGGACGACGCCGCCCTGGCCGGGGCGGCCGGACAGGCGCGCCGGAGCGCCCTCTCGGGCGGGGTGTTCCAGGCCTACCTCCGCCTCGCGGACTCTGCCGTGGCCGACAGCCACCCTGGAATTTTCATCGACCTCCTGCCCGCCTACCGCATCCAGCACGCCACGGCCCTGGAGCAGCGGGCGAAGCTCGCGGCCTACAACCGGCGCTTCGCCCCGGCCATGGACGACCTCGCCGCCCTGACCGGGCTCCAGCCCGGCAACGAGGAGGCGTGGTTCGACCTGGGGCAGGCCCAGTGCGCCCTGGGCCTGTGCCGGGAGGAATCCGCGACCTACGCCCGGCTGCTCGAAATCGACCCGCTGCACACGCTGGCCGGGCGCGCCCTGGAACGCCGGGAGCGGCGCAGCGCCCCCCGGGTGCGGGCCGGGGTCAACGTCTGGCAGGAAAAAGGCCACGGCGACGTCGCCAACATCGTCCGCCTGCGCAACGACATGCAGGTTTCGGCCCCCGTCGGCCACGGCCTGCGCATCGAGGCGGCCGCCCACCATTGGCTGGAGTCGCCCCAGGGCCCGAGCAGCCACTACGACGCCCTTGGCGGCACCCTCGGCCTGTCCGGGGTCTTCAACGAATGGCTCGCCGGGAGCGCCTCCTGGACCGCCAAGCGGTTCACCTCCTCGGCGCCGAGGGACACCGACCAGTTCCGGGCCCGCGTGGAGCTGAACCTGCGCAACCATGCGCGGCTGGGGATGGGGTTCGAACGCGTGGACGAGGTGGCGAACCGCTTCGCCCTGCTCGCGGGCACCCAATCGGACCACTTCATCCTGGACGCCGCCGCGCCGGTGACCCGCCGCCTGGACCTGGAGGCCAGCGCCCGGCACATCGAATACAGCGACGACAACACAGGCGAGATGGCCCACCTCGCGGCGGGCTACGCCCTGACCGACCATCCCCGCATCCTCAAGGTCATCCTGCGCGGCGAATACCGCCACACCGCCAAAACCAGCCAGGACGTCTACACCGGCGGCGAGCTGACCGACATCATCCATCCCTACTGGACCCCACAGGGCTACACGGCGGGGACGGTCACCCTGGAATGGAACGAGGACATGGCCAAGGAATTCTTCTGCGGGGCCAAGCGGCACTTCGTGGACGTCAAGGTCTCCGGCGGCACGGACTCCGACAGCAACAACGCCGTCCGTGTCGAGGCCAAATGGGTGCTCGACATCACCGACCACTGGGGCGTGGAGGCCAGCGGCCTGTGGCACAGGTCGCAGCAGTGGGACGCCAACGGCTTCTGGGGCGGGGTGAGCTATGGCTTCTGAGCAACGGCCCGTCAAAAAGAAACGGGGGGCCATGACCTCCCTCCTGTTCTCCCTGCTCCTGGGCGCCACCATGCTCTGCATCTTCCTGTACCTCATGGTGAGGACGACGCTCTTCATCACCGCCGACTATTCGTGGATGGAAAAGGGACTGGCCGCGGTCCTGCTCCTCGCCGAGGCCTTCACCATGGTCCACGCGTTCGGGTATTTCCTGAACCTGCTGCACGTGACCCGCAAGCCGGACCAGGCGCGGCGCATCTCCATGGACGACGTGCCGGAGCTGAAGGACTACCCGCCCGTGGCCATCATCGTCTCGTCCTTTCACGAGCCGCTGGACGTGATCGAGGACACCCTGACCTGCTTCTACAACCTGACCTACCCCAACAAGCACATCTATTTCCTGGACGACACGCGCTATGACCGGCCGGGGCAGGACCTGTCCGAATACCGCGCCCGGGTGGACGACCTGTGCGAACGCATCGGCGTCAACCTGTTCCGGCGGCCCTGGCGCGGGGCCAAGGCGGGCATGATAAACGACTTTCTCCACTACCTGCATGGCCAGCCGCCGGCGGAGTTCGCCATGAACGATTTCGAGGACGTCCACTCCCGGCTGGACGAAAAGTACATCATCATCTTCGACGCCGACATGAACCCCCTGCCCAACTTCGTGGAGCCCCTGGTGGCCTTCATGGAGGACAACCCCCGGCTGGCCTTCATCCAGACGCCGCAATACTACAGCAACTTCGAGCACAACCGCGTGGCCAGGGCGGCCGGGCTGCAACAGGCCGTCTTCTACGAGTACATCTGCGAGGGCAAGAGCATGCAGGACGCCATGTTCTGCTGCGGCACCAACGTCATCTTCAACCGAAAGGCGCTGTGGGACGTGGGCGGTTTCGAGGAGTCGAGCGTCACCGAGGATTTCGCCACCTCCCTCAAGTTCCACGAAAAAGGCTGGTCCTCGGCCTATCTCAACAAGGTCTGCGCCTTCGGCATGGGCCCCGAGGACCTGGGCGGATACTTCAAGCAGCAATTCCGGTGGGCGCTGGGCACGGTGGGGCTGTTCCGGACCATCGTCGGCGCGTTTTTCCGAAACCCCGGCGGCATGAGCGCGGCCAAGTGGTGGGAGTACTTCCTGTCCGGCACCCACTATTTCGTGGGCTGGGTCCTCTTCATCATGATGGCCTGCCCCATGCTCTTCCTCTTCTTCAATATTCCCAGCTACTTCGCCAGGCCGGAAATCTATTTCCTCTTCTTCGTGCCCTACATCATCCTGACCCTGTCCCTGTTCCTGTTCTCCATGGGCCAGCGGCGGTATTCCTTTGCCGAGCTGGCCCAGGGGATCATCCTCCAGGCCATCTGCTTCCCGGTCTACATGAAGGCGTCGCTGCTCGGCATCCTCGGCTTCCGGGGCAGTTTCGGCATTACGCCCAAGGCCGGGGCGAACTCGCTGCCAATGCGCGGCCTGTGGCCGCAGATCCTCCTGGCCGTCTGCTGCTTCGGCGCGGTCTGGTGGGGCGGCCTCCGGCTCTGGTACGAAAGCGAGACGCCCCTGGCCCTGCTCACCAACGCGGCGTGGTGCTTCTATCATTTCCTGATCCTCTCCACCATCTTCTGGTTCAACTTCCCGGAGGAGAAGTAGGATGACCGCCTCCCGTTCGCGCCTTTTCCGCCTGCTGGCGACCCCGCTGTTCGGCTCGGCCCTCCTCCTGGCCGCCTGCGCCGCCCCGGCGTCGCCGCCGGGATTCGGCCTGGTGGTGGAGGGATGCCCGATCACCGGCGCGGCCCTGGCCCAGGCCGGACAGGACATAGGCTGGCCGGTTTCCCTGGTGGTCTTCTTTCTCCAGTGGTCCGAGGACCGGTCCGCCCCCTTTCCCGCCCGGACCGTGGAGGCGATCCAGGCCGCCGGCGCGGTCCCGGTGGTCACCTGGGAACCCATGACCATGGAGGGGGGAGAGGAGCACGCCGTGAACGCGGACGACATCCTCTCCTGCCGGTGGGACGGGTACATCGACGCCTTTGCCCTGGCCGCGCGCGAAAACGGGGGACGGATCATCCTCCGCTTCGCCCACGAGATGAACCTGGCCCGCTACCACTGGGGCGGAGACGCCGACGCCTTCGGGCCGGAAAGCCCGGCGCGGTACCGGGCCATGTTCCGCCATGTGCGCGACCGGTTCCGCCAGGCCGGGGCGGACAACGTCCTGTTCGCGTTCTGCCCCAACGCCGAGTCACTGCCCCACCCGGTTCGGGACGGCGCGGCCTGGAACACCGCCGCCGCCTACTATCCAGGCGACGACGCCGTGGATGTGCTGGGCATGGACGGCTACAACTGGGGAACCACCTTCACACGGGCCAAGGACGGCTGGGACAGCCGCTTCACCGCCTTCGCCGACATCTTCGGGACGATCCGGCGGGAGCTC
The DNA here is from genome assembly GCF_028692895.1 of Pseudodesulfovibrio sp. Classification (GTDB taxonomy): domain Bacteria; phylum Desulfobacterota; class Desulfovibrionia; order Desulfovibrionales; family Desulfovibrionaceae; genus Pseudodesulfovibrio. Next base: position 59,642 of record NZ_JAQUWN010000003.1, on the reverse strand, counting down.
CAGGCCCTGTCGGCGGGGAAGCCGCTGGTGGTCTTCGAGACAGCCTCTGTCACCTCGGGCGGGGACAAGGCCGCCTGGATACGGGACGCGGCGGACACCGCCCGCCGCTGGAACCTGGCCGGACTGTGCTGGTTCCAGGCGGACAAGGAGCGCGACTGGCGGCTGGGGTACGGGATCGACACGTCCCGGCTGGCGTCGCTCAAACCGGCGTTCGCAGCGGGACGGGACGAGCTTGCGCTGCCCGCCCGGGCGGGAGGCGAGCCATGACCCCCTCCGCCGAATCCAGACAGTTCAAGCGCATCGGCATCGAATCCGTGGTGCTCCCCTTCCTGGGCGCGCGCGTCGCGGACTTCCAGCCGTTCCAGTACCTGTTGCGGGACATGAGCCAGGGCGGGGTGGGCGTCACCCTGCCCCGCTGGCTGGCCAGCCGGGAGCGGCTCAACCTGGGCGACGAGGTCAACCTGCATGTGCCCTTCTCCATGGACGGAGGCATCCTGGCCATCGGCGAGGTGGTGCGCGAGTCCTGGGACGAGGACAATGAGGAGCAGGTCGTCGGCATCCGGCTGACCCGCAACAGCCCCAACGTCTACGGCGTCTTCTTCGAGGCCGACAGCCGCGACATCTCCTTCGACCTCGGCCGGAACGGGCTGGAAGGGCTGCTGACGCGGGTCATCAAGGATTCGGTGCTGCTCAAACGCGGGATTCTCATCTACCTGCGCCATCTGGCGTCCTATTTCTCCCGCCTGAGCGAATACACGCACGAGGAATACCAGAGCTTCCGAGAGACCATCATCGACGACGTGCGGGGCCGAATCCGGACCCATGCCGACTACCTTGAGACGGTGCACCGGACGTGCTGCGACACGTCCCGGTCCAGCTTCGAACGGATAGACTTGGAAGAGTTGCGCCAGGCGATGGAGCCGGAGCTCTACCTCGACCTGTTCCGCGCGGCGCTGGGCGACGACACAGCCTCCCTCTTCCTGCACGCCATCAAGGAACTGGAGGGCAAGCTGTTCTCCAACTACAACACCGTGGTCATGCTCTACATCGGAACGTTCTGAGCGGTCACTTCCTCCCGCGGTGGCGCTTGGTCAGGGTCAGCACGTTGCGCCCGTCCCGCCGTTCGACCTTCACCTCGTCCATGAGCTGGCGGATGAGGAACAGGCCGCGGCCGCCCTGGTCCTCCCGCAAAGCGTCCCAGGGAGGGAGGGAGGCCTCCTCCACGCGGACCGGGTCCAGGGGGACGCCCGTGTCGGACATCTCCACCACCAGGCGGTCCTCCTCCACGCTCACGACAAGGCCGATCACCTGATCCGGACTGTTGCCGTAGGCATGTCGGACGATGTTGGTGGCCGCCTCGCTCATGGCCAGCTCCACGTAATACCTGCCTTCATCGTCCAGATCGATCCCCTCCATAATGCCCCGGACGGCGAGGCACGCCCAACGCACGGCCTCGGCCCGGCTCGGAATGGAAAAGGTGACGCGGGGCATGTCAGCTTCCTTCTTTCGCCAGGGCGGCCAGGGCTTCGTCCGGGGAATCGTAAATGCGGAACACGCCCTGGTCGAGGCGGGTCAGCCGGAAGAGCTTCCCGACCTTGTCCGACAGAGAGGCCAGGACGATCCGTCCCTCGCCCCCCAGGCTCTTGAGGCAGCTCATGAGTGCGGCCAGTCCCGTGGAATCCATGAAATCGACGGCCGAGAAATCGATGACGAAATCGCGCCGCCCGTCATTGACCAGGTCCACGAAGCGGCTCTTGAGCAGCCCCGCGTTCGAGGCGTCCACCCGTTCCGCCTGCGGACGCAGCACCATCACACCACCAACCATCCGTTCATCCATGGGTTTTCCCCCCGTCATTTGTAAATTTCAGGCACACCAGGGAGATGTCGTCATCCGGCTTCGCATGGTCGCCGAACCGGTCCAGCTCCTCCAGCAACTCTTCCAGAATCCTGTCTGGCGCAAGGCCGATCCGCCCGGCCAGCGCCGCCTCCAACCGACAGATGCCGTACGGCTCCCCGGCGGCATTCTCGTACTCGGTGCAGCCGTCGGTATACAGGAGCAGGACGTCGCCCGGCTCCACGGCCGTCTCAGCCGAGACAAAAGGCACGGGCTCCCCCATGCCGACGACGGTGCCGCCCGCGTCCAGGCGCGTCACGGGCCTCCCGTCCCGGACCAGCAGCGGCGGCGGATGCCCCGCGTCCGCCGACCGGAGGACCCGGGCGGCGGGATCGTACGTCAGGTAGAACATGGTGCAGAACCGTTCGAACCGTTCGAAGGGAAAGGCCCTGTCCACCCGGCGCAGAACCTCGTCGGGCGGCAGGGGGGCGTTGTTCTCCTCGATGAAATCCGAGCCAGCCTGCAGCACCTGGGAAATGGAGACGGTGACCATGGCGGCCGCCGGGCCATGCCCGCTCACGTCGATGAGGTAGATCCCGAGCCGCCCGCCCGGCAGGGACAGGACGTTGAAGACGTCGCCGCCCACATGGGTGCTCGGCAGGAATCGCCAGTCCATGACGAATCCGCACCCTGCGGGCCGCTGCTGGGGCAGGAGGCTCCGCTGGATGACGGCGGCGGCGCTCAGGTCGTCGTCCAGGGCCCGCTGCTTCCTGGCCAGCGCCACGTTGGCCTGGCGCAGGGCCTCCTGGGCCCGCGTCCGTTCGGTGATGTCGCGCAGGATGCCGGTGAAGAAACGCTCCGACCCGGTGCGCACCTCGCTGATGGCCAACTCCAGGGGGAACTCGTGGCCGTCGCGATGCCTGCCCGGCACTTCGCGGCCGGAAACGCCGACCACTCTCCCCACGCCGGTCTCCAGGAATCGCCCGATGTAGCCGTCGTGCAGCGTGCGGTCCGGCTCGACCATGAGCATGTTCACCTTCCGACCCGCCAGCTCCTCCGGCGCATAGCCGAAGATGTCCGCGCCCGCGCGGTTGACCGACAGGATCACCCCGTCGGTGCCCACGGTGAAAATGCCGTCGGCCGCGGTCTCCACGACACTGCGCAGCCGGGCCTGGTTGCCTTCGAGCTCCCGCAGTGCGCGATTGCGCTCGGTCACGTCCACGGCGATCACCAGAAAGCCCGTTATGCCGTCCACGTCGTTCCGGATGGCGGTCGAGCCCAGCTCCACGTCGATCCGGGAGCCGCCCTTGCGGACGTAGGTCCATTCCCGGGAGTCGGCGCCTTCCCTGCGCACGATTTCCACAAGCACGTCGAAACCGGTTACGGGATGGCCGGACTCGGCGGTCAGCTCCTCCTCGCGACGGAGAATTTCCTCCCGGAGATGGAATACCTCGGGCGTGTGCTTCCCCACCATTTCCTCGGCGACGTAGCCCAGCATGTTCTCAGCCCCCCGGTTGAAGAGCGTGATGACGCCCGCCAGGTCCGTGGCGACGACCGAGACGTGGCTGGCGGCGTTCAGCACGCTTTCCAGGCGGGTGTTGGCTTCGCGAAGCTCCGCGATGTTCCGGTCGTTGATCTCGATGAGCTCCTGAAGGTTCATGACGCTCTCGCCCAGGGCCATGGACTGATTGCGCTCCTTCCGCTGCGCCAGCAGCAGCCGGTTGTGCGCATGGGCGAGGACAAAGGCGTAGGCGAGGATGATGAGGCTGCCGACGGCAAATGCGATATACAACGGAAAGTGTTGGGAGGATGCGTATCGCCCCACCTCGCTTTCGGACAGGCGGGCGACGAGGACCCAGCGCGTTTCCCTCGGCAGTTCCGTCGAGAGGCCCGCCTCCCCGTTCCGGTGGGCGGACTTTTGAACGAGCTGCCGGGGGAAAATGCTGGTGAACAGGAACAGGCCGTTCTCGGTCCAAATCCGGCCGGAGTCCCGCGAGCGCACCGTCTCCCAGGCCCGTGGGTAGCTGTGGGGCAGCGTCATGACCGCCCTGGCCGGAATCTGGAAGCCCCATTCGTGATCCGGCGTGGGGCCGACCAGCCAGTACCCCGCCTCATTGACGAGCAGGAAGCTCCACCCCCCGCGTTCGCCGCCCATGGTCTTCAGGCCTTCAAGGAGGGCGTCTCCCCGCAGGTTGAAGACAAGGACGCCCCGGCGCCCCTGCGCATCGAACAGCGGCATGGATATGCGCACGGTCGGCACGAACGGCACTTCCACCCGGCCGTTTTCCTCGTTCAGGTCGAACGGCGAGAGGTAGACCTCCTCGCCCGACAGCTTCATGGCTTCCCGGAAATACGGCCGGTTGCGCTTGGACTGGAGCCGGTCCCCGTCGCACAGGAGCGCGCGTCCGTCAGGCCCGACATCGACGCGGATCAGCTCCATGCCGTCCACCCCGATCAGACGAATCTGGAGATAGATCGGCTTTTCCCCCGCAAGATGAAGAAAGTCGTACGCCAACTCATGGACTTGCTCGGGCGAAGGGTCGTCCAGCCATTCGGCCATGGCCGCGCTCTTCGCCATGTAGCGCAGGTCTGCCGAGGCGGCCTCCATCTTGCCCCGGATCAGGCTGGCCTCGACGTCCATCTGACGTTTCTCGGACTGGCCGAGCAGGGCCCGGCCCTGGCCCAAGAGAATCCGCCCCACGACAAGAAGCACCACGGCGAAACCGATCATCACGGGGAAAGAAAGGGCGAGCGTCTTGACGGCGATGCGCATTGGGGGCTTTTGAAACATGGACGACTTCACTCCTCTCAAGTGAAATACCACTGAAAAAGCGATAGTGCAAAGGGAGTCGCCACTTGCGCGCAAGAAAATGCAGGGAGGGGCGGCGCGCCTTCGGCCCAGGACGGCATCCTGGTCAAGTCCCTGCCGAGCTGACCGGCGCGAATCTCGGGGCGCGCCTTTCCAGGACCATCGGCGCGTCCAGCCGGCTCCGGACACTACCTCGGCCGGACCGGAAGCGGACCTGCCGACAGGGCGGAGGAGAGGATGCCGGACACTGGCCCGGACGCCAGGATCAAACGCGGCGGAAGCGGGCCATGCGCAACTTTCCCTCTTCCGGGCATCGGCCGCATCCGGCCTTCGTCCGGGTCAAACGGTCCTGCGCCATGGCCATCGCGCTCCTCGACACCCTGCGTGACATCCTCATGCTCCCACCTGGGCGTCCTCACGCCCCCGACATCACGCCGCTCCCGCCCGGAATCCGCCCGTTTCCGGCAAGTTCGACACGGCCGCCGCCATTGCGCTTGGCGCGATACATGGCCTCGTCGGCAACCCGCATCACGGTTTCGAACGTCTCGCCGTGGGCGGGGTACAGCCCGACGCCGAGACTGGCCCGCACCTCAAGCAACGCCCCGTCCCACTCGATGGGGCCTTCGACAAGCCCGACCAGCACCTCGCCCACGGTCAGGGCGTCCTGCCATCGTTCCAGGTCCGCCAGCATGACGACGAACTCGTCGCCCCCGAAACGGGCCACGCAGTCCTTTTCCCGGACGCGCGCCATGATGCGCCGGGCCGTCTCGGTCAGCACCTTGTCGCCCGCCTCGTGCCCGTAGGTGTCGTTGACGAGCTTGAACCCGTCCAGGTCGATGAAGAGCAGTGCGAACGTCGTGCCGGAGCGCCTGGCGCGGGCCAGGGCCGCCCGACCGTGCTCGATCAGGAGCGACCGGGTGGCCAGACCGGTCAACTCGTCACGCATCGCGTATTCCCGGAGAGCCGCCTCCCGGAGCCTTCGGTCATATTCCTCCAAGGCTTCCGACACCGTACGGCAAAGCTCCCGCGCCTCCACGGGCTTGACCATGAATCGATACACGCCGCTGGCGTTGATCGCCTTCATGGCGATTTCCAGGTCGCCATGGCCGGTGAGCATGAGGCGGACTGTGTCGGGAGACTCGAACATCGCGGAACGCAGAAGGGCCACGCCGTCCATGACCGGCATACGCATGTCGGTCACCACCACGGCGTAGTCGCCGCTCTTGAGGCGCTCAAGGGCGCGGCATGAATCGGGCTCCGTGTCCACATCGAAATGCCGGAGCGTCAGTGCAAGGGCGTCCAGGAGATTCCTGTCATCGTCGACGAGCAATATCTTTCGGGACATCATTCCTCCCAAAGCGCCCCTTTCGGAAAAACCCGAAAGGAGGCAACGAGCACCCGCCATCCCCACTCAGCCGTTTCGCGCCTCCGCGCGAATGACGTCATTATTGCCCCATTGCAGGAATCACGCACATGATTATTTGCGCAAATCACCCGTGCCCCCGCACAAAAACCGGGCCGCCGCGCCGGGCCCGGACATCCCTCCCCGGCCGGAACGCCTCTTCCTTCGGCAACCATGTTGGCAACCCACCGCGCAGTCGATTTCGAGACAGGAAATCACTTCCACCATCGCAACATTCGCCATGCAGGATTCATCGAGTTCGAACCTGGCCAATGCTTGCGCCATAATTGGCGGGCAGGGACGCCGGGCAGATGCAACGACAAAGGCAACCGGGACCGGCAAGGCCGCGCGACCCACGGCGCCGAGGAGACGGAAGGCTGCCGCAGACGCTCGAAGCCGGAGAGGCGCACGACCTGATATTCCTGGACATCACGATGCCCGAAATGGGCGGCCTTGAGGCGGCCGCAAGAACCCGCGGGCCGGGAAAGGTTCGCGTCGGGCGAGGACTGATTCCGGCGGGAGCGGCGCACGCAACCGCAGCGCCCGTTGAGGGCGTCCGGGAAATACGGCGGGCATCGGCCCGGCGCGCAACCGGCTAGAATTCGTAGACCTGGAAGAGCAGGTCGGCCTTGGTCACCACCCCGACCAGCCGGCCGCCGTCCAGCACCGCCAGGATGCCCTCGCGCGCATCGGCCATGAGGGCCACGGCCTCGCGGCAACTGGTGTCCGGGGCCAGCCGGGGGATGTTGGGCCGGACGAATCCCTTGACCGGGACCTCGCCCCGGCCGACCTCCACCGCCTTGGCGCACTCGGCGCGGGAGAGGCCGCCGAGCAGCCCCGCCTCGCCGAGGACCAGCAGGCCCGGCAGGTTGCCGCCCGCGAACCGCGCGGCGACCCCGGCCATGGTCTCGCCCTCGTCCACCAGGAACCGGGCCGGGGGCGACATGACCTTGCCCACCACGTTCTCGTCCCCGCAGCCCGCCAGGACCAGCTCGCGGACGCGACGGGCGGATTCGTCCAGGCCGGTCCGCTTGATGATGGCCGAGCCCGCGCCGGGGTGCCCGCCCCCGCCCAGGGCGCGCATGATCGCGCCCACGTCGATGAAGCGGGGCGACCCGCGCCCGATGACCATGCACTTCCGCGAGTCCGCCTGGAACACGCCGAAGGCGGCGTCCAGCCCCTTGAGGCGGCGGTATTTCTCCACCAGCCGGGCCAGGCAGGTCAGGCCGGACTTGACCTTCAGGGCCGCGATCCCGACCTTGACGTTCTCCGCGGTGAGGACCTCGCCCCCGTCCAGGAGCTGGCCGAAGACCTCGGCGTGGTCGTCGTCCACCGCGTCGTCCAGGTAGGCGGTGACCACGTTCAGGTCCGCGCCGTTTTCCAGGAGAAAGGCCATCATGGCCGCGTCCCTGGCCGTGACCGAGGGGTAGCGCAGGCAGCCCGTGTCCGAATAGATGCCGAGCAGGAACAGGGTGGCGTGCATGGGCGAGATGGCGGCGTCGCGCTCGCGCAGGACCTCCAGGAGCAGGGTCACGGCCGCGCCAACCTCCTCGCGGTGGGTCTCGCCGCATTTTATGTCCGCGCCCTCCATGTGGTGGTCCCAGCAGATCACTTCCAGCCCGTCTCGGCGGGCCAGGGCGTCCATGTCCTCCAGCCGCCGCCAGTTGCCCGCGTCCACCACGACCAGGGAGGTCGCCTGCTCCAGGTCGAAGCCGCGCCGGGGCGTGACCCGCAGGATGTCGCCATGGATGCCCATGAACCGCTTCACCTCCGGGTTGAGCGTGGCGGGCAGCAACCCGACGGACCCCGGATAGAGCAGGGTGCAGGCGACCATGGAGGCCAGGGCGTCGAAATCGGTGGCGGTGTGGGTGGTGATGATTCGCATCGGCTGTCGTCTCCCGGCGGCGCGGTGTGCGCCCCACCCGTGTAGCACACCGGCCCGGCGCTGCAAACCCGGCCGCCCCGGCCCCGGACGGCCGAAAATCGCTGGCGCGGCCGACGGCAAAGGGCGTATACCCCTCGCGGGGCGGGCGTCCGGAACCGCGCCATCCCCCGCCAACGGGCCGAATCTCAGCGAGGAGTTCTCCACCATGCCCTATCCCGAAGGTTTTCTGACCAACCGCTCCCGGTTCGAACCCGGCAAATACGCCGTCCTCTCCGCCGAGGGCCGGGTCGTCAACGTCATCCCCGGCATCCGGGGCTGCGCCCTGTCCATCCTGGCCTCGAAAAAGCTCGGGGCCAACTTCGTCCAGCTCGTGGGCGAGGTTTCCGCCGAGGGGCGGACCACACTGCCCTACGGCCGCGCCGAAGGCGTCGAGACCTTCCTCTTCGTCATGGACGGCGAGGGGACCCTGGACGTCACGGCCGACGGCCGGACCGAGACCCTGGGCGCGGGCGGCTACGTCTATTCCCCGCCCGGCAAGGGGATCGGCTTCGCCTCGCGCGGCGACGCCCCGGTCACCATCCTGCTCTACAAGCAGCGCTTCATCCCCCACCCGGACCCGCAGATGCGTCGGCCCTGGGTGGTCACCGGCTCGGTCCGCCGGATCGACGAGCGCTCCTACGACGGCATGGACAACGTCTTCGTCCGCGACCTGCTGCCCGTGGACGAGGCCTTCGACATGAACTTCCACACCCTGGCCTTCCTGCCCGGCGGCTGCCACCCCTTTGTGGAGACGCACGTCCAGGAGCACGGCATGTACATCTACCAAGGCGAGGGCCTCTACCTGCTGGACGAAAAATGGCTGCCGGTGGAAGCGGGCGACTTCATCTGGATGGCCCCGTTCTGCAAGCAGGCCTGCTACGGCATCGGCCGGGACCGCATGGAATACATCTATTCCAAGGACTGCCACCGCGACGAGCCCGTCTAGCCCGCCCTGTCGCAACTCAACGCGATTCCCCAAGACGCGGCGGGGCCGACGGACGCGAACGGTCCGTCGGCGCCCGCCCGTTTTGCGCTACCGCCGTCCCGCTCCACGCGCCGGACGCCTTTCCGCCGCCCGTTTTTTCGGATACGCTGCCCACAACGCCGAATGACGGAGGGACCACATGCAACCGGTTCGCCTGATTTTCCTGCTCTGCCTGTGCTGCCTGCTCCAGGCCGCGCCCGCGCGCGCCCAGGCCATCCGCGACGAGGGCGTCATCGCCACAGACCCGCCCGAGGCCTACGCGGGTTCGGCCGCCTGCAAGGCGTGCCACCAGGCGCAGTACGACCACTGGTCCGGGACCCTGAAGGCGCGGTTCGTCCGCTACCGCAAGGACGTGGGCGCGCTGCCGGGCAAATGGGGCAAGAGCCCCGTGGCCGCCGACAAGGACAAGGTCTTCGTGGTGGTGGGCCTGCATCGCAAGGTGGCGTTCGTGGACGCGGACTGGCGCGTCCTGGGCGCGGAGTACCTGCTCGGCAAGGGGAAGTGGAAGGAACGGCCCGGCTGGGCCCGGTCGGACTACCGCAGCAAGTGCGGGATGTGCCATTTGACGGGCTGCAATCCCTACGAAAAGCGGTTCACGGAGCCGGGCGTGGGCTGCGAGGCCTGCCACGGGCCGGGCAAGCGCCACGCCGAAAGCGAAGCGCCGTCCGACATCACGACGCCGGGCCGCGACGGGAGCCCGGCCCTCGACACCTGCCGGCGCTGCCACAATGACCGCAACAACCACGCCGAAGCCATCCGGAGCTTCACCGGCCCGTACCATCCCGCCAGGTAGCCGTCCCGCCTCTCTCCGCCGGGGTGGCCCTCGGCGGCCGATTGGGATAAGCCTCGGCCAGGGGCGGCGCGCCGCCCGGTTCACGCACCAACCACGACCAGGGCCGGGCGACCGGCCGCCAGGATATCGCCATGTCCTTCGATTTCTTTTCCGCCAGACGCCCGGGCACCCTTGCGCCCTCGGCCATGATCGCCACGTCCCACCCCCTTGCCACGGCCGCCGGGCTCGAAATCCTGTCCGAGGGCGGCAACGCCGTGGACGCGGCCCTGGCCGCCGTGGCCGTCCAGTCGGTGGCGGACCCGCTGATGACGGGCATCGGCGGAGACTGCTTCGCGCTCTATGCGCCGAGGGGCGGGGCCGTGCGGGCGCTCAACGGCTCGGGCCGCGCCCCGGCCGGGGCGGACATCCCGGCCCTGCGCGCGGCCGGGCTGACCGACGCCATTCCCGGCACCAGCCCCCACGCCGTGACCATTCCCGGCGCGGTCTCGGCCTGGCGCCGCCTGCACGCGGACTGCGCCACCCTGCCGCTCGACCGGCTCTTCCGCCGGGCCGTGGGCTATGCCGAAAACGGCTTCCCCGTCACCCCGCGCGTGGCCCAGGACTGGGCGGCGAACGCGGGGCGGGTCGGCGGCGACGAGCACGCGGCCAGGGTGTTCCTGCCCAACGGGCGCGCGCCGCGCGTGGGCCAGCGCATGGCGCAGCCGCTCATCGCCGAGCGGCTGCGCGAGATCGCCGCGCGGGGAGCCGAGGCCTTCTACCGGGGCGAAAACGGGGCCCGGATGGCCGCCCACCTGCACTCCCTGGGCGGGCTGCACACGGCCGAGGATTTTCACGAGGGGTGCTACCAGGCCCACTGGGTGGAGCCGATTTCGGCCGACTACCGGGGTTACGACGTCTTCGAGTGCCCGCCCAACGGCCAGGGGCTGGCGGCCCTGCTGATCCTGCGAATTCTGTCCCGGTTCGACCTCGGCCCCGGCCTGGGCGAGGCCGACCGCATCCATTTGCACGCCGAGGCCGCCAAGCTGGCCTACCTTCACCGGGACGCGCTCATCGGCGACCCGGCCCGGTGCGAGGGGCTGGCGGAGACCCTGCTCTCCGATCCGGTGGTGGACAAGCTGGCCGGACGCATCCGCATGGACCGCGCCCTGCCCCCGGCCCTGTGGGACGAGCCCGAGCACCGGGACACGGTCTACCTGTGCGCGGTTGACGCCCAGGGCAACGCCATTTCCTTCATCAACTCGATCTTCGACCCCTTCGGGTCCACGCGGCTGGACCCGGCCACCGGCGTGCTCTTCCATTCGCGCGGGGCCTCGTTCCGCCTGGTGGAGGGGCACCCCAACGCCATCGGTCCGAACCGGCGGCCCATGCACACCATCATTCCGGGCATGCTGTGCAAGGCCGGTGTCGCGGCCATGCCTTTCGGGGTCATGGGCGGGCACTACCAGGCGGCCGGGCAGGCGGCCCTGCTCTCCGGCGTCCTGGACCAGGGGCTGGACCTGCAGGAGGCCATGGACCGGCCGCGCACCTTCGCCCACGGCGGCGAATTGCAGGTGGAGCCGGGCGTGCCGGAGCCGGTCCGCGCGGACCTGGCGGCGCGGGGCCACCGGCTGCGGGTCGTGGACAGCCCCATGGGCGGGAGCCAGGCCATCCGGATCGACCCCGAAACCGGATTCCTCACCGGCGGCAGCGACAGCCGCAAGGACGGCATGGCTCTCGGCTTCTAGAGGAGAACGGGCCGACGGACCGGGCGGCTGTTCCAGCCCGTACTTCTCGATCTCGCGGTAGAGGGTGGACATGCCGGGGCGGCGGCCTCCCTATCCGTTTTTACGCCTCTCCCTTCTCTTATGCCTTTCTCTTGTGTCCTCCCCTTTCCCCCCTCCGCGAGGCCAAAAAAAAGGCGGCCCCGCAAGGGGCCGCCCTTCGATTTGTCGTGCTTGCGCCGCCTAGAGCGACACGGCGCGCCGCAGCCGCGCCAGGGTCTGCTCCCGCCCCAGGGCGAGCATGGTCTCGAACAGGCCGGGCGACTGCGTCTTGCCCATGATGGCCACCCGAATGGGCTGGGCCACCACCTTGAACTTGATGCCCTTCTCCTCGATGAACTTGCGGTGCACCTCCTCCAGGGAGGCTTCGTCAAAGGCGGGCTCGGCCTCGATGCGCGCGGCGATCTCCTCCAGGAGCGGCTTGGTCTCGGCCGTGAGGAACTTCTGCACCGCCGCTTCGTCGTAGGCCAGGTCGTCCACCTCCGCGATGAACGGGCGCAATTGCTCCACCATGTCCACCACGGACTTGGCACGGGGCTGGAGAAGCGGCACGGCCGCGCGGATGGCGGACCGGGCGACCTTGGCGGCCGCCTCCTCGCCCACCTCGCGGGCCAGGAAGTCGGCGCACAGGCCGGTCAGCCGCTCGGGGTCGGCCTGCTGCATGTACTGGCCGTTGACCCACTCGAACTTGGTCAGGTCGAAAACCGAGGGGGAGTTGCCCAGGTTGTCGGTGGAGAAGAGCCGCACCATCTCATCCATGGTGAACAGCTCCTGGTCGCCGTGAGACCAGCCCAGGCGGGCCAGGTAGTTGCACACGGCCTCGGGCAGGTAGCCCATCTTCTCGTATTCCATGACCGAGAGCGCGCCGTGGCGCTTGGAAAGCTTCTTCTTGTCCGGCCCGAGGATCATGGGCACGTGGCCGAAGCGCGGCACGTCCCAGCCCATGGCCTTGTAGATCAGGATCTGGCGCGGGGTGTTGTTGACGTGGTCGTCGCCGCGCAGGACGTGGGTCACGCCCATGTCGTGGTCGTCCACCACCACGGCCAGGTTGTAGGTGGGCGTCCCGTCGCTGCGGCGCAGGATCATGTCGTCCAGCTCCGCGTTCTCCACGGAGATGAAGCCCTTGACCATGTCCTCGTACCCGGTGGCCCCGTCCAGGGGGGCCTTGAGCCGGACCGCGCCGGAGGTCAGCCCCTTTTCGCGGCAGGTGCCGTCGTACTTGGGCTTGCGGCCCTGCTGCATGGCCTGCTCGCGCATGGCGTCCACGTCCTCCTTGCTGCACTGGCAGTAGTAGGCGTGGCCCGAGGCGATGAGCTGGTCGATGACCTCGTTGTGGCGGTCGGCGCGGGTGGACTGGAAGACGATCTCGCCGTCGTGATCGAGGCCGAGCCACTTCATGGAGTCGATGATGGCGTCCGTGGCTTCCTGGGTGGAGCGCTCGCGGTCGGTGTCCTCGATGCGCAGGCGGAACTCGCCGCCCGCCGCGCGGGCCAGCAGCCAGGAAAAGAGCGCGGTGCGCGCGCCGCCGATGTGCAGGAATCCGGTCGGGCTGGGCGCGAACCGGGAGACGATCTTGGTCATGAAATCACTCCTTAAAAATGTATGTGCCCCGCCGGGCCACGGACAAAGGCCGCCACCGCCCGCCGGGCGAGTGGTCGGCCGCCGCGCCGGAAAGCGGGGACGCCGGATGGGCCGGGTGGGGCTAGACGGCCTCCACGGACTTCACTTCCGGGATTTCCTTGAGGATGATGCGTTCGATGCCGTTCTTGAGGGTCATCTGGGACATGGGGCACCCCTTGCAGGCGCCGGTCAGGCGGACCTTGACCACGCCGTTGTCCGTGACCTCCACGAGCTCGACGTCGCCGCCGTCGCCCTGCAGCATGGGCCTGACCTTGGCCAGGACCGATTCCACTTTCTCGCGCATGAGGCAGTCTCCGTGTGTTTCGGTTTGCGAGGCAGGAGTATAGCGCTTTGCCCGTCCTGTCAATCGGCCCGGACCTTGATGAGCACCTCGAAGGCCTCGTCCAGCTCCTCGTCCAGGTCCTCGATCATCTCGTCCATGCGCTCGGGCGTGAGGCGCATGGACTCCCAGATGGCCGGGGCGGGCGGCTGGACGAAGAACTCGCCGCTGGAGCCGATGCCCAGACCGGTGGCGATGGTCTCGGCGCAGTGGACCAGGGCTGGCTCGGCCTCCTTCTGCTTTTCCTTGGGGTGGTGGTGCTCCAGCACGGCGGCCACCAGAACGAAGGGGAAATTCCATTTGCGCAGGAGCATGCCGCCCAGGGTGGCGTGATCGAAGCCGAGCAGCTCCTTTTCCCGGTCGCAGAGCAGCACGTCGCTCGACCGGGCCGAGGCCAGGACGGCGGCGGCCCGCCGTGGCGCTGCCTGGAGCAGGATGAGCTGGCCGATGTCGTGCAGCAGCCCGGCCACGAAGGCCCGCTCCGGGTCGCCCCGGCCGGTCATGCGCGAGAGCCGCCGGGCGATGAGCCCGCAACAGACCGAGTGCTTCCAGAATTGGACCACGTCGATGACCTCGGCGGGCACGTCCTTGAACAGGGACATGATGGAGGTGCCCACGGCCAGGGTGGAGAGCTGGTTGACGCCCACCACGGTCACGGCGCGCGAGATGGTGTCGATCTGGACGGGCAGGCTGTAGAAGGCGGAGTTGACCATGCGCAGGAGGAAGGCGGTCAGGCTCGGGTCCTGGCTGATGATGGCCGCCAGGTCCGAGGCCGAGGTGTTGCGCGCGCCGATGGCCTCGCGCAGCTCCAGGAAGACCTGGGGCAGGGCCGGCAACTGGTGCTCCCGGCGCAGGATGTCCAGGGGGTCCAGGGGCGTGAAGTCCGCGTCCGGGACCTCGGGCGGCGGGCCGTAGCGCTCCGGGCTCAGGGTCATGTCGCGCGCCACGAAGCCAGCGCCGTGGCGGGCCAGCCGCCGGAGCGCCCCGTCCGGGTCGCGGATGAACTTGAACCGCCGGACCATCAGCCGCTTGGCTGCCTCCATGGTCTCGGGCGAAACCTCGACTTCCTCTTCCGCCGCTTCGGCGGCGGGTTCCTCGACTGTTTCGGCGATCGGCCCGTCGGCCCTTTCGTCGACCATACATCCTTCCTGTCGTTTCGGGGGAAAATGCCGAGTCTACAGTATAGATGAAAATTGGTGGAAGGGAAAGGGGGGGGCGGCGCGGCGCCGCCGCCTCGGCCCTATTTCCGGAAGTGCGGGTTGTTGCGCTTCTCGTGGGTCACGGTGGTCATGGGGCCGTGGCCGGAGTAGATGCGGGTGTCGTCGGGCAGGATGAAGATGCGCGAGAGGATGGAATCGCGCAGTGCGGCCGGGTCGCCGCCGGGCAGATCGGTGCGGCCCACGGCGATCATGAAGAGGAGGTCGCCCGTAAACACGCACCCGGCGGCCGGGAAGAAATAGGAGAGCGAACCCGGCGTGTGGCCCGGCGTGTCCAGGACCAGCATGGTCTGGCCCAGGACCGTGCGCCGCCCCGGCCCGATGGGCTCGAAGGGAAAGTCCGCCAGCTCCGCGAAGTCCGAGAACCCGCCCCGCTCCAGGGGAAGGTCGCGCAGGAAGGCGTCCCCGGCGCTGGCGAAGACCGGGGCGTGAAACCGCTCGTGCAGTTCGCGCACCCCGCCGAAGTGGTCCAGGTGGAAGTGGGTGACGTAGACGCCCGTCAGGTTCAGGCCCGCCTCCCCGATGCGCCGGACGAGCCGGTCGGGCTCGCTGTCCGCGTCGATGACCACGGCGTCGCCGCCCACATGCAGCAGGTAGCTGTTGGCCTCTTCCGGGCCGGTAAGGAAGGTTTCCACGGTCAGTTTCGCCACGGCTCCACCATGGGGCACGGGCGCGGCGGCGTCAATCCCGGAGGCTCTCCAGGGAAAGCGGACTGTTCAAGAATGCCAGGATGCGATGCGCGCGGAACGTTCACGAATCCGCAGGACAGCGGATTCGTGAACGTTTCGCCGCAACAAGGCATCTCGTTTTTTTCAACAGCCTGCTAACGCCTGGTAAGCCCGAACTTCTTCAGCTTGTACTGGAGGGTGCGGCGGCTGATGCCCAGGGCCTCGGCCGTGCGCTCGCGGTGGTTGCCGTTCTCCTCCAGAGCGCGCAGGATGGCCAGCCGCTCCGCCTCCTCCAGGGACGCGGGCGTCGCCTGGGAACGCGACGTGAGCAGATCCGGCATCTCGCCGTTCATGTCCAGGCTCATGTTCTGGTTGGCCTCGCGCGCGCCGGTGATCTGCGGCGGGAGCAGGTCCGTGCCCAGGGCGTCGGACCGGGACAGGATCAGGGCGCGCTCCAGCACGTTCTCCAGCTCGCGGACGTTGCCCGGCCAGTCGTAGCCGGACAGGGCGTCCAGGAAGGCCGGGGTAACGGTGCGGATGATCTTGTTGTTCTTGTTGCCCAGGCGGCGGAGCAGGAAGCTGACCAGGAGCGGCAGGTCCTCCTTGCGCTCGCACAGGGGCGGGATGCGGATTTCCAGCACGGCCAGCCGGTAGTAGAGGTCCTCGCGGAACCGGCCGGCCGCCACCTCCTTCTTGAGGTCGCGGTTGGTGGCCGCGATGATGCGCACGTCCACCTTGACGGTCTTGACCGAGCCGAGCGGCTCCACGGTCTTCTCCTGGAGGGCGCGCAAAAGCTTGGCCTGGAGCGCGGCGGGCATCTCGCCGATCTCGTCCAGGAACAGGGTGCCGCCGTCCGCCAGTTGGAACCGGCCGGGCTTGTCCTTGACCGCGCCGGTGAACGCGCCCTTCTCGTAGCCGAAGAGCTCGCTTTCAAGCAGGTCGTCGGGCAGGGCCGCGCAGTTGACCTTGATGAGCGGCCGGTCCGCGCGGTTGGAGGCGCGGTGCAGCCCCTCGGCCACCAGCTCCTTGCCCGTGCCGGACTGGCCCAGGATGAGCACGGTGGCCTCGGTGGGCCCGGCCTGGGCCATGAGCTGGCGGACCCGCTCCACGCCGGGGCTCGCGCCGATGAACTTGACGTCGCCGGAGACCTCGGCCTTGAGCCGGGCGTTCTCGCGCACCAGCTTGTGATATTCGAAGGCCTTGCCCATGACGGCGGTCAGTTCGTCGTTGTCCGCGGGCTTGGTCAGGTAGTCGAAGGCGCCCTTTTTCATGGCGTCCACGGCGCTGCCCACGCTGCCGAAGGCGGTGAGCAGGACCACGGGCATGCCGGGCCGCCGTATCTGGAGCTCCTTGAGCAGTTGCATACCGTCCATGCCGGGCATCTTCATGTCCACCAGGGCCACGCCCGGCCGGACGTCGGCTTCGGCCGCCTCGGCCAGGACGGTGAGCGCCCGCTCGCCGGAGTCGGCGTCGAGCACGGTCCAGCCGTCGTCCTCGAGCACGGCCCGGACCATCAGCCGGTGCCCCGGCTCGTCGTCCACAATGATTACCGTACGTTCTTCCATCTACGAATCCTCGTTCTCTTTGTCGGGAAAGAACAGCCGCACACGCGTGCCCTCGCCGGGCTCGGAGTCGATGACCACCCGGCCCCTGTGGGCGCGCATGATGTTTTGCACGATGGCCAGGCCGAGCCCGGTGCCGGTCTTCTTGCCGGTGACGAAGGGCTTGAAGGCCTCCTCGCGGATCTCCGGGCTCATGCCCGGCCCGTCGTCGGCCACCACGACCCAGGTTCCGCCCGGGCCGTCCTCGGCCGAGAGCCGGATGTGGCCCGGCACGGGGCATTCCCCGCACCCGGCCAGGGCGTCGAGGCTGTTGGAAATGAGATTGAGCAGGACCTGGCGCAGGGCGTCCGGGTCGGCGTACACGGTGCGGCCGCCGAAGTCGAACGCGGGCTCGGCCTGCTTGTCCTCGAAGTCGAAGCGCATGAGCTGCGACAGGGAGTCGCCGAGCTCGGCCAGGTCGATGTCCTGGGGGTCGAGCTGGCGCGGCCGGGCCAGGTAAAGCAGGTCCGTGACCACGCGATTGAGCCGGTCGGCCTCCTGGACCATGGTCGAGGCGTAGCGGTCGAGGGGGGCCTGGCCCTTGAGCTTGGTGGCGAAGAGCTGGGCGAAGCCGCGCAGGGAGCTGAGCGGGTTGCGCACCTCGTGGGCCACGCCTGCGGCCAGGGAGCCGATGGCCGCCAGCCGCTTGGCCTCGTTCAGGTCCTCCTCCAGGGAGCGGATCTCGGTGCGGTCGCGAATGAGCACCAGGTAGCGGCTCAGGTCTGGCGAGGGCTCCTCGCCGCTGCCCAGGAGCGGAAGGGCCAGGATTTCCAACTGGCGGCCCTGGTAGTCGAACTGCTCCCAGGCGTGGGGCGAGCGGCCCGGTTCCAGGCCGAAGTCGAACCTGGCCCAGTTGACGCCGATGATCTCCGGCGGCACGGACTCGCCCTGGGGCGCCAGCAATCGCTTGGCCGACCTGTTCGCCGCCAGGATCTCGCCGGTCTCGGCCAGGGTGACCAGACCGTCGGGCATGTTGTCGAGCAGCTTGTTCTGGAACCGCTCCATGCGCACCAGCTTGCGCCCCTCGCTGCGACGGCGCAGGTAGGCGAACGCCAGGGACCAGAGCACCACGGCGGCCAGGAAGACGTAGCCGGTCTGATAGATGGCCGCCCGCCGGTACTGGCGGAACTGGGCCAGGTGCTTTTCCGCATTGAGGCCCACCACCAGGTAGACCGGCCGGACCTCGGCGGGCGGCTCCTCCGGCTGGAGGCCGGGCCCCTGGCCCTGCCCCTGCCCGAACCCCTGGCCCTGGCCCATGCCCGGCCCCATACCCTGGCCCATGCCCGGCCCCATACCCTGGCCCATGCCCGGCCCCATACCCTGGCCCATGCCCTGGCCCATGCCGCCCCGGGGGAACTCCCCACGGGTCAGGGCGGACAGGGCCGGGTCGGCCATCAGGCCGGAGATGAGCACGGCGCGTTTGCCGAACTGGGCCATGACGTGCCAGGCGCGGCCCGGCTCGATGTCGCGGGTCACGGTCTCCGGCAGCTCCAGGGCGGGCATGCGCTTGTCCTCCTCGGAGGTGACCAGCGGACGGCCGTCCTCCCCGAGCAGGGTGATGAACTGGATGTCCTCTGACTTGGCGAGTTCGGCGAACAGCTCCTCGGCCATGGCGGGGAACAGGGGCGCGGCCTGGGGGCTCATGCGCACGGACCGGCGGAAGCGCGAGAGGTTGTTCTCCACCCCGCGCAGGATGGAGGAGCCGGTCATTATCATGTGGTCCTCCACGATCTCGCGCTGATGGGCGATGGACCGCCAGGTCAGATACAGGCTGCCGAGCCCGAGCACGATGAGAGCGAGGACCAGGGCCACCAGCGGCCCCTTCTCCATGCTGTCGTAGGAGTGTACTTCCATGCCGCCCCGCTAGTTGCCCCGGAGAATCTCGTAGACGTCGCGGGGCTTCATGTCGCTGCCCGCGGCGATGTCCTTGATGGTCATTTCCGGCGTGGCGTTGACGGACTTGGCCTTCAGCCGGGCGATGGCGTCCTCCACGGGCAGGCCGAACCCGGCGCAGACCTCCGAGAAGGCCATGCGGCCCAGCCCCTGGGGCGGGTCGGCGGGCAGACGGCCGAAGGGATCGCCGCCCAGTCCGCCGCGTATGTCCTCAAAGACATGCTGCGGGCTCACGCCCCTGGACCGGGCGATGTCCTTCAACTCGGTGGCCGCGCCCTTCTCCAGGGTGTATCCGGCCGCCTTGAGGGCGGCCACGGCCTTTTCCACGTCCAGGCCGAGGTAGCCGCAGAACTTGTCCAGCGGGCTCAGCTCGGCATGGCCGAAGGGCGGGTTGCCGTAGGTCTTGACGGCGTCGTCCTTGATGGACGCGCCGAAATCGAGAATCTGCTGCATGGGCGGCAGCCCCAGCAGGGTGCCGAAGAAGACGAACAGGGTGATGGCCACGCTGACGATCATGGGCCCGGTCAGGACCACCATCTGGCGCGCCTTGTTCTTCATGTAGGCCATGAGCGGCTTCCAGTTGAGCCAGACGTGCAGCAGGAGGGCCACAATGAACAGCGTGCCGACGGTGATGTGGGTCCCGTCCCACTGGTCCTTGGACAGGCCCAGGAAGGTCCAGTCGGCCCAGTAGGCCACGCGGCCGTGGGGCACGATGTAAAGGACCACGCTGGTGGTCAGCGTGACCAGGAAGGAAAGCAACGCGGTCAATGAAGTGATCTTGCGAAGCATCGGAGGTCTCCTTTGGGGGTTTCGAGGGTCAAGGGGCGCACACTCCCTGGCCCGCCTCCCGAGCATGATACTGTATTTCCCGCTCTGTTGCAGTGGTTATTTTCACGCAGCGGGACGGTTTCTCCCCATGAGAAACCGTCCCGTGCAATCCTGTTTTCCGGTTAACGGAAAGTTACTGCCAACGGGGGCCGTCGCCGCGCATTCCGCGCCCCTGGCCGGGGCCATAGCCCGGGCAGTCGTCAGGGCCGTTGCCGGAGCCGAAGCCCGGGCAGCCGCGGCCGAAACCGGTCTCGGGCAGCTCGATGCCCAGCTCCTTGGACAGGTCGGCGCGCAGGTCCTTGCGCAGGTCGACCATCTTGTCTCGCAGGCCGGACATGTCGCTGACGACCTTGCCGATCTTCTTCTCGTCGGCCTGGCCGCCGTTGACCATGGCCTCAAGCACCGCGTGCTTGGTCTCCAGCTCGTTGCGCACCGCGTCGAACTTGCCGCGGTAGCTCTCGAAGATCTTGTCCACGGCCGCCTTCTTCTCCGGGGTCAACTGGGAATAAATGCCTCGCAGCCCGGGGCCGCCGTTGCCGCAGGCCGGCCCGCCGCTCCACGCGCCGCAGCCGCCGCGGCCATGGTATCCCTGTCCGCCGGGGCCCGCCGAGGCGAAGCCCGCCACGGTCATCACGAGCGCCAGAGCCAGCGCAAAAGTGGTCACGTTTTTCCTGGTCATGTTCATCTCTCCTTGTATCGTTGCATCTCTGCCATGTTTTGATGTGGGGAAGGTCATTGCCTGCCCGACATAAAGCACGCGGCGTGCCAAACTCGCAACAGCTTGAGATAAAACACTATAAAAGGATAATCCCGTGACGTGATCGCGACAGAAGTGCACTCTTATGCACATTATTTTGCACAAAAAGTGCAGGTAGTGCAAGCGACACGGGCGGTGTGCACGCCGCTCCCGGACGGCCTGGGGGCGCGGGGCCTACTTGCCCGCCGGGAGCGCCTTGTCGCCCGGGACGTCGAGGCTCGGGCAAAGGTAGAGCGAGACCGTGGTCCCCTGGTTCGGGACGCTGGCCAACTGGACGCGGCCGCCGCACTCCTCCACGATCTTCTTGATCATGGCCAGCCCCAGGCCGCTCCCTTCCTTCTTGGTGGAATAGAATGGGTTGAAAACCTGATCCAGCTCGTGCTCGCCCATGCCGATGCCCTGGTCCCTGACCCGGACAACCACCATGGCCTGGTCCAGGGTCAGCTCCAGGGCGATGACGCCGCCGTCGGGCATGGCCTCGATGGCGTTCTTGATGAGGTTGACCAGGCACTGCTTGAGGGCGTCCGGGTCGCCCTGCACCGAGGGCAGCGGGGTGCGCTGCTGGCGGACCTCCACCTGGTAGCCCTGCTTGCCGTAGCCGATGCCCATGAGCTCCGCCGCGTCGTTGCACACGGCCACGATGTCGACCCTCCCCTCCGGAGCGCGCGAGGGCCGGGCGAAGTTGAGCATGTTGGTCAGCATCCGGTCGAGGCGCATGGTCTCGCTGACGATGATCTGGACCTTTTCCCGCTCCTTTTCCCCCAGGTTGGGCGACTTGAGCAGGGAGTTGGCGAATCCGCCCACCGCGAAGAGCGGGTTGCGGATCTCGTGGGCCAGATAGGTGGACATCTCGCCGATGATGGCGAACTTGTCGTGCTGCTGCTGATACTTCTCGCGGTGGGTCCGCTCGGTGATGTCGCGGTGCATGACCATGACGTGGGTCATGTGCCCGCGCATGTCGAAAATGGGATAGGCGTAGAGCCGGTAATACTGGAGCAGTCCGCTGCCGTTGACCCTGGTGACCAGGGTCTCCTCCTTCTCGCCGCTCTGCAGGGTCTTGTGGAAGGGACAGGCCGGGTCCAGGTGGCGGCAGAAGACCGAGCCGTCGCGCAGCCGCGCGCCGTGCCAGCACGGCAGGCCCAGCAGGCTCCTGCGCGAGACCCCGGCTCGCTGCCAGACGATCCGGTTCACGTCCACCACGTTGCCGCTCTTGTCGAGGAGGAAGATGTCCTCGCGGATTTCGTCGATGATGGACTGGATCAGGGTGCGCTGGTGGTCCATCTGGTTCATGAAGTTGCCCTTGACCAGGGCCATGTCGTGCATGCCGCAGAAGAAGACCGCCTCGCGGTGGTCCATGAGCGAGACGTGCTCCGGCAGGGCCGCCCGGACCGCCTGGAGCAGCTCCTCGTCGCAGCCCAGCTCCACCACCAGGTTGATCTCCGGGTGGTTGTCGAGCATTTCGCGCCAGGTGGGATAGAGGGGGCAACCCGGCTCGACCAGCCCGGCGTCCGACTGGGCCGGGTCCAGCTCGCTCACGGCGGCCAGGCGCATCTCGGGCAGGAACTCCCGGAAGGCCTCGTTGTAGATGATGTCGAGCAGAACCTTGAAGGCCGGGCCCGAACCGATGATCCCCACGACGAACGAGCCCATGGACCCGTTCCAGTAACAGTTGCCCAGCGCTTCGTAACCAAAATCGTCGTTCATGCTTTCATCCCGCGCATACGGCCCCCCCGGAGCCGGTTAGTCGTCACCGTAGCCGAGGAGCTGCGAGACCTCGATCTTCTCGTTGCGGAGCATCTTGCTCTCCGCCGCCCGGCTGACGCACTGCAGAATCTCGCTGACGGACGCGGGCTTGAGCAGATAGTCGAAGGCCCCCTTCTGGAGCAGCTTGGTGGCGTCGGCCACGGAGACGTGCCCGGTGAGGCAGACGACCTCCGCGTCGATGCCCAGTTGGCGAATCTTCAGGAAGGTGTCCTCGCCCGAGAGGCCGGGCATCTTCAGGTCCAGCAGGACCACGTCGAAGTCGCCGGACTCAAGCATCCCGAGGGCTGTGGTCCCGTCCGGGGCCTCGTCCACGGTGTGGCCCGCCTTTTCCAGCAGCCGCCGAATGGTCTGTCGGAACCGATCCTCGTCGTCCACAACGAGCACTCTTGCCGTCGTTTGCATCTTCATACTCCCGTTAGGCTGTTATGGGAATGCATACCGTGAAGGCCGCTCCGGAGCCCTTTTCCGAACGCACCGCCATGTCGCCGCCGAGCTGGCTGACGATGCGCACGCTCACGGACAGGCCGAGCCCCGTGCCCTTGCCCGGCTCCTTGGTGGTGAAAAACGGGTTGAAGACCCGCTCCAGGTTCTCCTGGGGAATGCCCGGCCCGGTGTCGCGCACCTCGACGCAGACCTGGGCGTGGTCCACGTAGGTGGTGACGTAGAGGAAGCCGCCGGACTCCTCCATGGCCTGGACCGCGTTGATGAGCAGGTTGAGAAAGACCTGGCGGAGCAGGGGCGGATCGGTCTTGACCATGGGCAGGAGCGGGTCGAAGGCCTTGACGATCTCCACGTTGCCCGGTCCGCCGCCGCGCTCCAGCAGGTCGAGCATGTCCTCCATCAGCCGGTTCAGGTTCGCAGGCTGGGAGATGGGCACCCGCTTGCGCGCGAAGTCCAGCAGCTTGTGGGTGATGTCCGAGCAGCGCTCCACCTGGCGGATGATGACTTCCAGGCTCTCCTTGATCTCGTGCAGGGCCTCGGGATTGACGTCCATCTCCAGGTCTGCGCGAACCAGCTCGGCCTCCTGCATGATGATGTTCAGCGGGTTGTTGATCTCATGGGCGATGCCCGTGGAAATCTCGCCAAGGGCCAGAATCTTCTGGGACTGGATGAGCTGGTTGCCCAGTTCGGACTGCTCGTCGCAGGCGGACTGGACGCGCCTCACCGCCAGGTGGAGCACCAGCCAGATGGCGATGGCCGCCGCCGCGGCGGTCATCGCGAAGATGATGCCGATGTGGACAAGGGGCCGACGCCAGGCCAGCCAGGCCAGGAGGAGCACCAGGCCGGGGCAGACGTACTGCCCGATCCGCAGCAGGCGCCGCACGTTGCAAAGGGTCATGCACGCTCCCTTTCCGCCTTCTTCAGACGGGCCCTTTCGCAGGCGGCCCGGATACGTTCAAGCAGATCGTCGATGTTGAAGGGCTTGAGCATGTAGTCGTAGGCCCCGTGGCTGATGCCCTCGATGCCCGACTGCACCGAGCCGTGGCCCGTGAGCATGATGACCTCGGTCTCCCGGTAGCGCTTGCGGATCTCCTTGAGCGTGTCGATGCCGCTCATGCCGGGCATACGCACGTCCAGGATGACCACGTCCGTCGGCTGCCCGGCCAGATGGTCCAGGGCCTCGCGGCCGCCGGGCGCCACGGACACCTCCACGTTCCGCTTTTCGAGCCGTCGCTTGATGAGCTTCAGAAAATCGGCTTCATCGTCGACGACGAGGACTCTTACTCTGTCCATGACTCCTCCTGACGTCCGGGAATGCTGACGTGGACCAGGGGCAGGGTGATGGTGAAGGTGGTCCCGACGCCACGTTCACTGCGCACATCGATTCCCCCGCCGAGCTTCTTGAGCGTGCTGTAGACGATGGAGAGTCCGAGCCCGGTGCCTTCGCCGGTGGGCTTGGTGGTGAAGAAGGGGTCGAACACCTTGGAGACGTTCTCCGGGGAGATGCCCTCCCCGCTGTCGGCGATGTCCATGACCACCGCGCCGTCGCCGGGCCGGGTCTCCACCTCGATGCAGCCGTCGTGGCCGATGGCGTCGATGGCGTTCTCCAGCAGATTGAGAATGACCTGCTGGATCTGGTTGGCGTCGGTGGTGATGAGCGGCAGGTCCTGGTCGAAGCGGCACTCCACCTCGATGTTGCGGTGCCTTATCTCGTTTTCCAGGAAGGAGACGGTCTGGCGGGCCAGCATGTTCAGGTCCACGTCCTCCTGGAGGGGCTCCATGCGCCGGGCGAAGCCGAGCATTCGGTGGGTGACCGTGCGCGCCCGCTCCACGTGCCGCTCGATGTCGGACGTGGCCTCCTGAAGATCGTCCACGGCCGTGGACTCGCCCAACTCGCCGTCGTTGATGATGTCGCGAATCCAGCCCGCGCTCTCGCGGATGATGGACAGCGGGTTGTTGATCTCGTGGGCCACCCCTGCGGCCAGCTTGCCCAGCGAGGCCATCTTGTTGGACTGCACCACGGCGGCGTCCATGGCCGCACGCGCCTTGTCCGCCTTCTGGAGCCGCTTGACCACGGACCCGACGGACAGGTAGGCCCCGGCCGCGATCATCAGGGCGCAGATCAGGAACAGCCCGAAAATCAGGGACTGGGCCCGCAGCAGAGGCGAGAGCTCCTCCTGCTGGTTCTCGATGACCACCAGCCGCCAGTCGGTGTGGGCCAGGGGGGCGATCCCGGCCACCAGCTCGGTCCCGTCCTCGGTCCAGCGGACCACGTCCACGTCGCCCGAGGGCCGGTATGCGGGCAGGGACGCCTGGCCGAGCACCTTGCCGCCGAAGCGCGACGGGGTCTGGAGCACGCCCTCCCGGTTGACCAGGTAGGCGTCGCCCGAGGCTCCGCTCTGGACGTTGCGCACCAGGCCGGTGAAGATGTCGGAGTCGATGGTGGCCCGAAGTATCCAGGTCCGGCCGCCCTCCCGCCGCTTCACCGCGATGATGAAGTGGGGAAAGTTGCGGAAGCCCATGAACACGTCGCTGATGTACAGCCCCTTGAGCATGGCCTGATGGAACCAGGGCTCGTCCTTGTAGTTGACGTCGCGCAGGTCGAAGGGGCCGCTGTAGGCCACGTGGCGGCCGTTCTGGCCGATGACGCCCAGATCGATGATGGACGGACTGGCCTCGTGCACGGTGTCGAAGACCAGTTCCAGGGCCTGCTGGTTCGAGAGGCTGTCCAGGGTGTTCATCCCGGCCACCATCTCAAGCTGGACCACCCGCTCGGTCAGGAAGACGTCCAGGGCGTCGGCCTTGTTGTGCGCCACCAGCTTCAGGTTGCTGGTCAGCTTGTCGCCGTAGGACTCGCGGAACTCGGAGTCGATGACGAACCCGAGGGCGAAGAGCGGGACCAGGGAGAGCCCCAGTGTCAGGAGCATGAGGCTCAGGCGCAACCGTGTGTAGGAAGTGTCGGTCATTGCCCGGTTACCTCCGTCCCGGCGGCCTCCGGGAGGCCGTTCAGGACCGTTTCGATGTCGCGCTCGAACTTGGCGCGATAGCGCTCGCCGGCGGCCGGGTCGGCCATGGCCATGTCGATCTGCCGGGTGTGGACCAGCAGGTAGCCCATGACGGCCATGCCACGCTCCACGGCCTCGCGGCCCACGCCCTCGATGCGGGCGTGCAGGGCGTCGTCGCGCGCCTCCACGATGAAGCCGTGGCGCTCCAGCACCTCGGCCACCAGCTTGATGCGCACGCGGCGGCGGCCGATGTCCGCCCCGCCGCCCCGGTACTGGAAGAGGGCGTAGTTGGCCGTGGGGTCGTCCCCCGCGAACCCTTCCACGGTGCAGAAGTGGAAGCCGAACCGGGATTGCAGGTTGCAGTAGTTGCGCCCCACGATGAAGTAGTTGCGCCGCCCCATGTCGTTGGCCACGCCCGGGGTCAGGGCCGGATTCTGCGCGGCCTGGGAGACCACGGACATGAACCCGCTGGCGCTCGGGGGCGGCGGCCCGTCCCAGGGCACGGCGGTCATGCCGCGCCACAGGGCGAGCATGACGCGCGAACGCACGTCGTCCAGGGAGATGTAGCCTTCCTCGCCCGACTCCGCCGTGCCGCCGCCGATGTCCACCAGCCAGTACTGCATGGGCGTCTCGCCCATGAGCTTGCGGGCGTTGGCCGTGGGGTGGTCCGACCCCGCGAACATCTCGAACACCGCCTTCTCGTGGCAGTAGCGCGTGATGTCGTGCAGGGAGCGGCAGTGCTCGGGCGTGAACTCCGGGGCGTCCGGGTCGGTCAGGTTGAGGGGCGAGACGTAGGGCAGGACCCGCTTCAGGGCCTGGACCACGTCGTTTTCCCGCAGGGGGGCCTTGCGGCCCGACCAGGCGTCGATCTGGCCCTGGCGGATGCCGAGGTAGACCGTGCCGGTGCGGGCGTTGACCGTGACCGCGCTGACGCCGGAGAGGCGGTCCACCGCGCCGGGCGCGCCGATGAGCGCCGGGATGGAGAACTCGCGGGCCACGTTGGCCAGGTGGCTGGCCGGGCTGCCGAACTCGGCGATGAGGGCCGAGGCGCGCGGCAGCAGGGCCGAAAGCTGGGGACGCGCGTTGCGCGTCAGGAGCACCGCTCCCTGCGGGAAGTCGAGCATGTCCTCGTCCGACTCCACCAGGAAGACGTTGCCCCCGGCCACACCGGGGCTGGCGGGCACGGCCGAGGCCAGGATGGCGAAGGGCGCGTCCTCGTCCTCCGGAGCGCGCTCCGGCTTGCTCTCCCGGCCGCTCACGGCCAGGGGACGGCATTGAAGGTAATAGACCCCGCCGTCCTGGCCCAGGGCCCACTCCACGTCCTGCGGCTGGCCGAAATACGCCTCGATGGCGAGCCCGGTCCGGGCCAGTTCGGACACCAGGTCCTCGCCGATGGCGGGCAGCGCGCCCCTCCCCTCGGCCAGTTCCTCGCGCACGATGGAGCCGCCGGGCCCCACGCCGTGCGCCCACTGCTTGTCCGCGATCTCGGCCCGGACGACCTCCAGGGTGTCGGGGTTGACGATCCAGGTGTCGATGAGCGCCGAGCCGTCCACCACGGTGCACGGCAGGCCGGGCGCGGCCGAGACCAGCACGCCCTCCTCCGGGGCCACGGGGTTGCGCGTGTAGACCACGCCCCCGGCCACGGCGTCGACCATCTCCATGCAGCCCACGCACATGACCACGCCGTCCTCCCTGAGCCCCCGGTTGAACCGGTAGAGCATGGCCGTGGCCGAATACATGGAGGCCACCACGCTGCGGTACGCCTCGGCCACGTCGCCGGGCAACACGCCGAGCAGGGTCAGGAACTGGCCCGCGAAGCTGGCCTCCTCCGAGTCCTCGCCGAGCGCGCTGCTGCGCACGGCCAGCCGGACGCCCTTGCCGTCCGCCCTGAGCCTGGCGCACTCCGCGTCGATGGCCTCCTCCAGGCCGGGCGGAAAGGCGGCCATGTCGATGGCCCGGCGGATGCTCGCCTCCAGGTTCCGGAGCTCGTCGAGCTCACTGCTGTCCGTGATCTGGATGAGCCGGTTGATCTCGTCGTCCAGCCCGGAGTGCTCCATGAAGAGGCGGAAGGCCGAGCCGGTGACGGAAAAGCCGCGCGGGATGCGCAGGCGGAGGCCCGCCGCGATCTCGCCGAGCAGGGCCACCTTGGACCCGGTCTCGGGCATGGCGTCGGCGCGCACGGCGTCCAGGCCGAGGACCATGGGCCCCGCGGGCCGGTCCGCCCGCTGCACCAGGGCGTTCTCCATGTCCATGACGATGCGGTTGAAGACGTCCTTGAGCGCGTCGTAACGGCCGGGGTGCATACGGCACAGCCGCTCGATCATGCCCCGGACCGAGGCCGCCGTCTTGAGACTCGACGCCCGGACGTGGGACATGCCGAAGGCCCGGCCGGACCGGGCGTCCTCGCCCATCTCGGCCATGCGCTCCAGGGCCTCGTTGTTGGCCGTGAGCAGCAGGCGGAAGTTCTCGGACTTGGCGATGAAGCGCGCGGCCGCGTCGCCGTCCTCCGGCGCCCGCCGGATCAGGTTGAAGATGTTGCGGATGAGGGTCTGCATGGCTCGGTCTCCCCGGATCAGTCGGACGGCAGGCGGCGCGCCCGCACCGCGTCCAGGACCTTGAAGTACAGCTCGTCCGTGCCCACCGGCTTGAGCAGGTAGTCGAAGGCGCCGCTCTCCATGCCCTCGATGAGGGCCTTGGAGTTGGCGTGGCCGGTCAGGATGATGACCGGAAGCTCGGGGTGCAGCGCCTTGATCCGGCGCAGGGTCTCCAACCCGCTCATGCCGGGCATCATCACGTCCAGGATGACCACGTCGAAGCGGCCGCCCTCGATCTTTTCCAGGGCTTCCTCGCCGCTCTGGGCCGACTCGATCTCCGCGTTGCGGCGGATGAAGCGGCGGGTATAGGCGTGCAGAAAGTCGGTCTCGTCGTCGACGAGCAGCAGTCGAATCTTCTTCATCTGAGTTCTCCCGTTTCCCCGCCAGGGTGTCCGGGCCGGTCGCCAGGGACAAGCGCCCGGCCCGGACATGGAAGGGGTTGGAAGGAAAATCGCGTCCCGCCCGGAGGCGGGACCGGCCCCAGTCATCGCAGCAGCGGTTTCAGCTCCTCGATGACGGGCGCGGCGCTCCAGAAGAAGATCAGGATCATGGCCGCGGTCAGCACGATGACCAGAGCGGCCTTGATCTTGCCGACGCCGGCGGCCTTGACCAGGCCGATGCCGATCAGCAGCGCGCGCACTGGCTCCATGATGATGGCCAGCCCGGGAATCCAGGACACGACCATGACCGCACCGCTTGAATAGGCGTAGATGTTGAAGACCTTGGCGAACGGCACCTTCCCGGTCCCGGTCATGCCGAGCAGCGTGAAGGTTATCACCGCCCCGAAGGCGGGCATGAGTATGGCGTTGAGCATCATGATGAAGCCCATCATGAGCGAGTTTTCAAAAAAGTAGGTCATGCTCACCGAGCAGAAGAACAGCGCGGAAATCATGAGGAAGAGCAGCGGACGCCGCATCCCCTCCTCCTGGCCCACACCCTCGAAGAAGCGGACCGGGGAGCGCATGACGTTAATGATGATCTCGAAATATTCCCTGATGCTGATTCTCGAACCGGCAGTGCACGTGGATTCCATTTCCCCTTCCTCCCTGTGCTTAGAACAGTCCCTGCGCGTACTCGACCACGCCCCACACCAGCAGCGCCATGGTCAGCAGGAACAGGACCCTGCGTTCGGTCCGCTTGGTGAAATAGGTGACGCCGTTTTCGTGGACAAAGGCGCGATCCTTGTTTTCACTTGCGTTCATTTTCATCCTCCGTCGTTTTGTTGGGTCCGGCGGCCCGCCCGAGAGCGGGCCGCCGGGGTTATGGAGTGACCTTACGGGGTGTTAGAATGATGGTAGTGAGCCGAAGCCGATACCGCTCCAGTAGACTGCCGTCAGAAGGATAATCATGATGTTGGCGACAAACCACATGGGCACGCCGACACGCAGATAGTCCTTGGGCTCCAGGTAACCGGAAGCGTACACGATGGCGTTCGGCGGGGTGCCGATGATCAGGCAGTAGGCGAAGGAAGACGCCACTGCGGTGGCCATGGCCATAAAGGGCAGGAACGTGGTGCCCGGGTGCACGATGCTGGCCATGTTCAGGGTGATGGGGCCGACCGCGGCGGCAGCCGGGCCGTCGGCCATCAGGTTGGTCAGCACGGCGGTCAGGCCGTTGGAGGTGAGCATCAGCGGCAGGCCGTGATTCATGCCGAGCGGGGCCAGCATGTCGACGACGGACTGGGCGAGCCAGTAAGCGGCGCCGGTCTTGTCCAGGGTGCGGCCGAAGATGATCGCGCCCGCGTACAACCACACGACACCCCAGTCCACCTTCTCCTGATAGTCGCGCCAGTTCACGACGCCGGCCAGCAGGTAGGCGACCGCGCCGGCGACCGCGATGACGCCGATGCCGAGGCGGATGGGGTAGATGCCCATGTTGTAGAATTCCTTCTCAGTGAACCATCCGAAGACCATGACGGCGAAGATGATGATCGCCCAGATCTGTCCGCGGTTCCACTTGCCCATCTTGCTGATCTCGCCTTCCAGGTGGCGCATGGCCGGGGCCAGGGAGGTGATGCGGGGCTTGAAGAGCGTGTTGCACGCGAACCAGGTGATGGGGATCATGACGAAGATGAATGGCATGCAGTACATCATCCACTGGGCGTAGCCGATGTCCATGCCGAACATGTCGTTCAGGTAGGTCATCATGATGACGTTGCGCGCGCCGCCGGAGGGAGCGCCGGGACCGCCGATGTTGCACGCCATGGCGATGGCGATCATCAGCATCTTGGCGAGTTCCTTGTCCTCGGGCACTTCGTCGGTCAGGCTGTTCTGGTAGAGCAGCATGCCGATGGGCAGGAACATGGCCGCCAGGGCGTGGTCGGAAATGAACGCCGCCAGCGGGGTGATGACGATGAAGAAGATGAGCGTGATCCAACGGACGTTGGGCACGGCCAGCTTCTTGAACATGAGCAGGCACATGCGCTTGTCCACGCCCGTCTTGACGAAGGCGGCCGCGAACATGAGCGAACCCATGATGAACCATACCGCGTCATCCCAGTAGAGCCCCGCCACCTGACTTCGTGTGACGACGCCCGTAAAGACCAGGATGAGGCCGATGCAGAAGGCCACGCCCGGCAGCGGGATGCATTCCGTCATGAAGCAGAAGACGACGAACACGACCATGGCGATGGCGACCTTGATGGACCATGCGCCCTTGTCCGCGCTCTTCTTGTCGCTCTTGGAGAGGTCGTCGTACTTGATGCCCTTGACACGGAGGTTGTAGGCCCCCTTCATCATGGACAGGTAGGTTTCGTCGGGAATGTTTTCCTTGACGTACTCGTAGGCGCGCTTGAAGTTGGTTCCGTCAGCGGGGATCTTGTACTTCTTGACCCACTTGGCGTCGCGCTTGAGGAAACGCGCCTTGGAGAGCGCGCCCATGCGCATGTTCTGCTCCATCATGCGGGCGCTCAGAATCTGCCACTGCTCGCAGTCCGCGCTCTTTTTCTGGAAAAGCTGCTGGCACAGGTAGTCGGTCACGACCTTGGGGCCGACCGAATACTGAATGCCGACATCCTTCATGCCCTGCGGCGTAGGAATCAGCAGGAGCGCGAAAAGGAGCACCACCGGAATAATGAATAGCTTCCAGTTGACATACTTGTCGTAACCGGTCGCCTTTTTCTTAGTTTGAGTCATGTCTAACCTCTAGGTATTTCTGTGATTCAGCTGGCAGCGATGATCTTGGCGACTTCGTAGAACAGCTCCTGCTCACGCACCACGCCCACGTCCTTGCCGTTGGCCTGCACCAGCATGCGCCGGGCCGGGCCGTCGACCATGGTGTTGGCCACATCCATCAGGTTGGCGTTGACGTCGATGGTGGGCAGGGAGTCGGACATGAACTCGCTTACGGGCTTGTTCATGATTTCCTTGACCCGCGAGGTGAACAGACCCTGCCAGAACATGGCGGAGTACTGCAGGGAGTCGGCCATGGACGGCTTGGGAGCGGACAGATACCCCGGCCGGATGGCGTCGACGAGATCGAGCGGGCTGAGCAGACCGGCGATCTTGCCGTCCAGGCCGGTGACCAGCACCGAGCGGTGGCCGGTGTCCATCAGGCGGTCGGTGGCCATCAGGTGACGCATGGCTTTTTCCAGCGCCTTGATGGCGTCCTTGACGGTGCTGTTCAGCGGAATCTGCGTGTAGCGCTCCAGCGGGATCATGATGTCGCCCGCCAGCTTCTCCACGTAGGGCACCTTTTTGGCGTAATCGTAGGCGTCCTTGATCTTGGCGCTCAGCAGGTCCACGTCGCAGGGCTTCGCCAGATAGTCGAACGCGCCCGTCTCGTAGGCCTTTTTCGCGCCGGGGACGTCGCCGTGCCCGGTGAGCATGATGACCGGCAGACCCGGGAGTTGCGCCTTGATGAGCTTCAGGGTGTCGTGCCCGTCCAGGCCACCCATCTTCACATCGAGAATGACAACGTCGGGATTCTCGGCCAGCTTGTCCAACGCCTCCTCACCACTGGCGGCCAGGATCGTATGGAATCCTTTGCGAGCCAGTATTTTCGCGGTAGTGGTTCGAAAGCGTTCCTCATCGTCTACCATGAGGACCTTGATGTTAACCATTGCAACCTCCTTAGTGTTCTAACGCAGCCCACCCTGCCCTTCCGGGGATTCGGCCATTTGAGCGGAGTGGATTTTTTGCTTTTGTAGGGAGACCTTCTCGAAGGCTTCTTCCGCCTTGCGGACAAAATCCTTCATGCTGACCGGCTTTATGAGGTAATCGAGGGCGCCGAGCTTCAGGCCCTCGACCGCCGTCTCCATGGTGGCGTGCCCGGTCAGGATGATGACTTCGATAAGGGGATAGTCCTTCTTGATGCGCTGCAAGGTCTCCATGCCGTCCATTCCGGGCATCTTGATGTCCAGAAAGATGACGTCCACCTCCTGCCGCGTGAGCAGGTCCAGCGCTTCCGGTCCGGACGTGGCCGTGTGGGCCTCGATCCCGATCTTCTCGAAGAGCTTCTTTGTCGTGCTGAGGAGACGTTCCTCGTCATCCACCAGAAGGATTCTCAATTGTTTCATGGCATCACCATTCGAATTAATTGCAAATTCAACTTTACCTGTTTCTCGCTTAGCAACCGTCATGCCAACTGTATCTACTCGAATTTAAAGAGTTTATTCTGGCAACTTATTGCGCAATTCGATTTTGCCTGATCTTTGATTGGCAAAATCGATTCCGACAACCGAGGCGTCATTCTCCGATGACGTTTGCCGAAAATTGCGATATGCTTGGAAATACCGGGCATGTCCGCGCGGCATGGGGCCGCCGCCGCGAGATTATGTGGCAAGGCATGGTTGCTGCATACCATCGGACGTAACTGAAACAATGGAGAGACGCCGTGACCCTGCCTTCCCTCTACTACGACAAAAACGACCACAAGCTCCTGGAAATTTTGAATGATCTTACGAACAGGGGAGTGGATCGCTCACACTTCAAGACCATTCTCGAACCCTACCTTCGCCCCCACGGCATCAAGGAACTGGCGGCCGAACCCGGTTTGCGCATCGGATATGCGATCATGCAACTGCTCCAGTCCCTGACTTCCGAACAGTCTTCGGACCGGATCAAGGCCCTCATCGCCCTGCGCGACGAAACCCTGGCCGCGGCCAGGGGCAGCATGCGCAACAACCGCGCCCGCGTGCTGGTGCAGATCGGCAAGGAACTCATCCGGGCCAGAGGCGACGACGAGAAGCAGTTGGAGCTGGCCCACGACTTCCGCCGCGCGGCCCTGGGCAAGATCGGGTTCCTGCGCCGCCAGATGAAAAAGTACCATCTGCTGGAAATGCCCGAGGAGTGGAACCAGGTCACCTTCGACGACCGGGTGCACGACGCCAACAGCAAGGGGCGCAAGTCCGCCACCCACCTGATAATGGACGCCTGGGTCAAGGGCATCCGCCACCTGACCGTGGTCTATTATGAATTCATGGAGCCCGCCGTGGCCCGCGAGCTCTTCGCCTCGGCCCGCATTCTCGATATCTCGGTGCGAGTGGGCATCGAATACCGCGCCTTGTTCCGCGGCAAACTGATAAAGATCGTATGGAGTCCCAACGGGTTGCAGGACGACTCCGACCGCGATGAATTCTTCCGCCAGGAGGCGGTGCAGGACTTGATGCGCCTGGGCCGCCAGGTCCAGGCCGACCGGACCGGCTACGTCCGCGCCGTGACCGAGCGGTTCAACGAGGTGCACCGCCAGTCCATGCAGCAGGAGTTCGGCATCCTGCCGCCCCCCATCAACTACGAGGACGTGGCCAGGGTCATCGGCACGGGCCAACCCTCCATCTTTCACCTGGGCAACCACATCCACGAGCGGCTCATGCCCCTGTTTGCGAACCGCGTGGCCGAGCTCCGCCTCCAATACGCCGAGTCCGACTACGACACCAAGGCGGCCATCGCCATGCAGATCGAGACCCTGGACTCCCTGGACGCGGAGACCATCGTCGAGCGCTACCTGGTGCCCGCCGAAAACCCGGACATCCCGGACCCGGACTCCCCGGGCAGGTGCGGCGACGCGCCCGAGCTGCTCC
Organism: Pseudodesulfovibrio sp.; assembly: GCF_028692895.1. Taxonomy (GTDB): domain Bacteria; phylum Desulfobacterota; class Desulfovibrionia; order Desulfovibrionales; family Desulfovibrionaceae; genus Pseudodesulfovibrio. The sequence continues at coordinate 25,388 of NZ_JAQUWN010000003.1, read as the reverse complement.
GGCTCGACCCGGCAGCGCTCACGGCCCGGCTGCGCCATGCCTGTCCGGCCAGCCTCCTGACCCTGATCCTCACCGACCTCGACCTGGCCGACGTCATAGAGATCCTCTACGACTGCGAGGGCCGCATCTCCCATTTCGAAATCTTCAACATCAAGTCCCTGACCGAGCTCCAGGTCACCCGGCGCCTGCCCATCAGCAAGCTGCTCCAGGCCATCAACGAGCACAACGCCGTCACCCTCAAGCGGATGATAAGCTACTGCATCGACCAGCTTGGATGCTGCGGCACCCCCGAGGGACTGGCGCAGCGGGAACGGCTGGAGGAGATCCTTACCGACTTTCACCGGCTGCTCGACCGCTACCGCCGCCACCCTCTCAAGGGGACCATCGGCAGCGGGTCCACCGGCCGTTCCACCCGGACCCACGGCATGGGCTTCGCCGTTGTGGAGACCCTGCCGCTGCGCTCTCAGCGAGAGGTGCGCTCCGCTGCTGGCGCGAGCTGCATCCCGGTGGTCTGCGACGTGGCCTCGGCCGTGGAGTTCGTTCCGCCCACGGTCCGGCCGGGCCGCCGCCGGGGGCTGGCCAACACCCTGGCGCACCTGCCGGGCGTGCGCGGCCTGATCTGCGCCAAGCGCAGCCGCTGGCGCGTCTCCGGCTACCGCATAGAGGACGGCCGGTGCGGCAACGTGGTCTCCCTGGGCGGCATGAGCCGCGAGGGCAACGGCCTGCAACTCTTCGAGGAGCTCAAGACGGGCCGGAAGAAGCCCTCGGCCGATCGGGTCAACACCACCCTGAAGAACCTGCTCAAGGTCCTGCTGGGCTTCATCCCGGCCTTCCTGACCTTCTACCTGACCAAGGAGTGGTGGGTCCTGGCCTACCTCGGCGGCGTCATCTGGTTCGCCATCACCGGGGTGCGCAACATCATCCAGTCCGTGCTCGGCGGCGGCGGGCTGCGCCGGTCCGCCTACCTGACCTGGCACGACTACATCGACTGGGAGCGCATCGCCGACTCCCTGCTCTACACCGGCTTTTCCGTGCCGCTGCTCGACTGGCTGTGCAAGTCCATGGTCCTGGACCGCGGGTTCGGCATCACCACGGCCACGGACCCGCTGATGCTCTATACCATCATGGCCCTGACCAACGGGGTGTACATCTCGACCCACAACCTGGTCCGGGGGCTGCCGCGCAAGGCCGCTCTGGGGAACTTTTTCCGCAGCGTGTTCTCCATACCCGTGGCCTTCGCCTTCAACATGGTGGTCAGTTGGGCCCTGGCCCTGCACGGCGTGACGGACGCCGCGGCCGTGCTCCAGCTCTGGGCGGCCGTGATCTCCAAGTTCGCCTCCGACTGCGTGGCCGGGATCATCGAAGGACTGGCCGACCGGGGCCACAACATCGCCATGCGGCACTGGGACTACACCGAAAAGATCCGCCAGGTCTTCGAGCTCTTCGCCCAACTGGAAATCGCCTTTCCCACCCGCAACATGCTCGAAACCCTGTCCAGGCCCGAGGAATTCATCGAGCTCTCCCGCTCGTCGGGCACGGACCACGTCTCCGAGGTCATGGCCAACGCCCTGGACCTGCTCTACATCCGCATGTACAAGCCGCGCGCCCGGGAGGCCCTGCGGCTGGCGCTCGCGACCATGAACGAGGACGAGCTGGACGTCTTCCTCGCCTCGCAGCAGATCCTGGCCGAGGAGAAGGAGGTGGCCATGCTCTTCGTCAATGGGCTGGTGGGCCGGAATTTCTCCAAGGCCCTGTCCTTCTACCTGGTCCGCTATCGCGACTATCTGGATGAACTGGATCGGGAAACGACCTACTCCCGGCACCGGCCCGAGGATGAGCCGATGCCGGAAGTGGTCTGCTGACGGGCTAGTTCCGCATGGCGGGAACCTTGATGGTGAAGGTGGTGCCCTCTCCCTTCCGGCTTTCCACGGAGAGCTCGCCGCCGAGCGAGTCGATGATGCTGTAGCAGACCGAGAGCCCCATGCCGGTTCCCTGGCCCGGGGCCTTGGTCGTATAGAAGGGGATGAAGATCTTTTCCATGGTTTCCTTCGACATGCCGCTGCCGTTGTCGCGCACGCGGATGATGGCGTTGCCCGCGTCGTCGGCCCGGGCGTCCACGGCGATCTCGCCGCCCTTGACCCCGTGGCGATCCACCACGGCGTAGATGGCGTTGTTGAGCAGGTTGATCATCACCTGCTGCATCTGGCCGGGGTCGGCCTGGATGACGGGCACGGACCGGTCCACCTCGCAGGTCATGGCGATGCCGTTGACCGAGGCCTTGTTCTGGATCATGGCCCCGACCTTGGGCAGGTATTCGAGCAGATTGATAGGCTGGAGCTGCGGCGCATCCTGCCGCCCGAAGCGGAGGATCTCGCGGGTGATGCCCGCGCAGCGGTCGATCTGTAGCCGGAACTGTTCGGCGACCTCCTTGATCTCCTTGCACAGCTCGCTTGATTCCCCCTTGGCCAGCAGGTCCTCGACGTCCAGGTCGAGCAGGGCCAGGTCGGCCTTCATGATCTGAAGCGGGTTGTTGATTTCGTGGGCGAACCCGGCGGACATCTCGCCCAGTTCGGCCAGGCGGGCGGCCTGGAGGAGCTGGTTCTCCAGCTTGCCCATCGCCTCGGCCTGGCGCTTGAGGGTGTCCACCACCCGCCGGCTGACCACCAGGGCGAGCCAGAGAATGATGGCCCCGCCCACGAGCAGGATGACCAGGACCGTGTACACGGCGACTGTGGTGGACTCGAAGGCCTCGTCCCGCTTCTGGCGGACGATGAGCCGCCACTTTCCGTCGTTCATGGAGGCGGAAGCGAAGAGATAGTCGTCGCCCGCCACGTCGCCCATGAAGGCCATGACGCCGCCGACCTGGGCGGGATAGACGAAGACATCCTTTTCCAGCAGGTCGCCGCCCGTGCGACGCCGGGTCTGAAGCACGCCGTCGTTGTTGAGGATGTAGGCCTCGCCGGAGTCGCCGACGCTGACCTTCTCAACGATGCGGCCGAACAGGGCGGAGTCCACGGTGGCCCGCAGGACCCAGACCCCGCCGTTCATGCGCCGGGCCACGGCTATGACGAAATGGGGCACGTTGCGATACCCGAGGTAGACGTCGCTGATGAAATATCCCTTCTTGAGGGTCTCCACGTACCAGTCCGCCTGGCGGTAGTCCTTGCCCTGAAGGGCATAGGGGCCGACATAGGCCGTCTGGACGCCGGACGGGTCGATCAGGCCCATGTCGCTGAAGGCGGAGCCGCCCACGGCGCGGAACGCACCGATCTCCGCCTCGGCGGTCTTGCCGGACAGGGCCTCGGGCCGGGCCAGGGCCAGGAAGGATTCCAGGTCGCCCCGCCGCTCGTTCAGGAACCCGTTGACCAACTGGCGATGGTCGGCCGCGCTCTGCTCAATGGTGCCCACGGCGAAACGCTCCGTGGTTTTGACAAAGGAATAGAACCCCACCCCGGCCGCCACCAGGAGCGGAATCGCGGGAATAAGGAGCATGGTGACGAACAGCATTCTGTGGACGCCGGAAAACAACATGTCGCTTTTCATACCGAGCCGCCTGATTCGTTGCTTGACGTTGCCAAACTAAACCTAATTATTACAAACAATTATAAATTGTTGCCAGACCTGCCTTTGCGCAAAAAAGCATGTTGGCAAATGAGCAAGCATCGTGCCATTTCCTCGTTGACAAAAGTGCCGACAACCCCTTAGGGCTCATGGAGAGGGAAGGACGGCCCGAGGGGGGGCCGACGGATATGTCACGACCGGAGGACGCCATGAAGGAACGACGGGAAAAGAATCCCCGCACTTTCAATATCCTGCCCACCTGGCTTGCGGCCCGCCTGGGGCTGCGGGGCAAACTGCTGCTCACCCTGCTGCCGTCCCTGACCGTCATCCTGCTGGTCACCGGCTACGCCTCCTACAAGGTTTCCGAAGGGTTCATCAACATCGCCATCGAACGGTCCGTGACCATGCACACCATGGCCGTGGCCCACGAGATGGAGCAGTTCCTGGAGAACTGCCGCAAGGACCTGCTTTTCTTCGCCCAGGGGCCCATGCAGGGCGCCCTGTTGCGCGAGCAGTTCGCGCGCCGCGTGGCCTCCGGCTCCATCCCCTACCTGGAGCTGTGCTACGTCCCGTCCTCGGGCGGCCAGCCGGTCATCCTGGTCCGCAGGGGCGACGCCATCGGCGAACTATCCCCCGAGGGCCACGACAGGATCAACCCCACGCCCTTCGGCGAACTGGACCGGCTGGAGTCCCTCAAGCCGGGCGAGGTGTCCCTCTCCGACATCATGGAGATCACCTACCCCATGCCCGACGAGCATTCCTCAAACCTCCAGGTCAAATCGCACGTCATACGCTTCTACACCCCGATCCCCGGCGACGGCAACAAGCCCGAGGGCCTGCTCTTCCTCTCGGTCGAGGCGACCCAACTGCGCAACATCCTCTCCCTCTACACCTCGGACGACTCGCCCATGTGGGGATTCCCGCGCAGCAACGAGCTGCGCTTCACCTATTTCTTCAACCAGGAGGGCTGGATTCTCTTCCAGTCCGAGGCGCTCAAGAACCCCGATGGCGCGCTGACCACCTACCTGGCCCGCGATAACTTCAACGGAACCCTGGGCAAGGCGGGCCACGGCGCGGCGTTCCGGCCCAACACCGACCACCTGCGATACTGGGAGGCGGTGAAGGCCATCAACCAGGGCAAGCACGGCATCCGCATCGTGCCTGCGGAGCGCATGGGCAACTCGGTGGTCGACTCCTTCTATTTCAGCTACGCCCCGGTCAATTTCCGGGGCGGCAAGGACGTCGACCCCACAACCTTCGGCGGCGTGGTCTTCGTGGACCGCAGCCAGTTGCCCGTGGTGGCAGGGTACAAAAACATGGACGTCATGTTCTTCGTGACCCTGGGAGCCGCCGTGCTGGTCTCGCTCCTGGTCTACCTCTTCGGCCGAGTTTTCACCAAGCCCATCCGCGTCCTGGCCGACAGGATGGCCAAGCTCGACTCTCTGGAAGAGATGGAGGAGATCCATCTCCCCTACAGCGGGTTCGACGTCAACCGGCTCCAGAAGTCCATCAACAACATCATCCGCAAGGTCAAGGAACAGGTTCGGGAGATCGAGGTCCGCGATGAGGCCATCCTCAACGTCAACAACCGCGAGCGCGCCTCCCTCAGACGGGAGCGGGCCGTGCTGGCCGAGGCCGAGGTCAGCCGCATTCCAGAGATCATCGGCCAGGGCCCGGCCATCTCCAGCATGAAGGTGAACATTCTCAAGGCCGCCCAGACCGGCGTGGACGTGTTGATTTCCGGCGAGACCGGCACGGGCAAACAGCTTGTGGCCGAGGCCATCCATCACCACAGCAGCCGCGCGGAGGGCCCCTTCGTCTCCATCAACTGCGGCGCGCTGGACGAGAACCTCCTGCTCGACGCCCTGTTCGGGCACGTCAAGGGCGCGTTCTCCGACGCCAAGGACGACCGCAACGGCGCGTTCGTCGAGGCGGACAACGGCACCCTGTTCCTGGACGAGATCCAGTCCGCCTCGCCCAAGGTGCAACAGTCGCTGCTCCGGGCCATCGCAACCCGCAAGATCAAACCCCTGGGCAGCGACCGGGAGCAGACCGTGGACGTGCGCATCGTGGCCGCCACCAACGTGGACCTCCCGAGCCTGATCGAGGACAAGACCTTCCGCGAGGACCTCTACTACCGCCTCAAGGTGGTCTCCATCTCCACTCCGCCGCTTCGGCAGCACCGTGAGAACATCACCCTGCTGGCCGTATACTACCTGCAGCAGGCCGAACAGTTGGCCGGGCGTTCCAACCTCGGGCTGAGCAAGGGCGCGCTGGCCAAGCTGACCACCTACGACTGGCCCGGCAACGTCCGAGAGCTGGTAAACTCCATCACCCGCGCCGCCATCATGGCCGAGACCGACACCATCCAGGCCGAGGAAATCCGCCTGGAGAACGAGTTCGACCTGCCGCGCGTGGCGCCCCAGCCCTCCGGCTTCGCGCCCCAGCGCCAACCCGACGTCCCGGACGCGGCCGAGGCCGAGGAGACGGGCGAGAACGCGGACGCCGATTTCTCCCCGGACGCGCCGCTCAACGAACGGCAGAAGGCGGCCTGGCCCGCCATCCTCCGCAACGGCAAGGTCACGCGCAAGGAGTACCAGGACATGGTCGGCGGCAGCCTGCCCACCCGCACCGCCATCTACGACCTCCAGGACTTCGTGAAGCGCGGCCTGCTGGTCAAGCGGGGCAAGGGCCCGTCCACCCGCTACGAAGTGGCCGTTTCCTAGCCCCCGCCGCCCATCCAACGCCCTTTCGCCGCCGGGCCCGCGCATTGACGCCGGGTCCGGCGGCTTGACTTTCCCCCGCCGCGCCCCATCTATAATAGATAGACACCTTCAACTCACACAAGGCGACACCATGCCCATCTATGAATACCAGTGCGAAAAATGCGGCAGCCAGTTCGAGGAGCTGGTCTTCTCCCACGAGGAAACACCCGCCTGCCCCCACTGCGGGGCCCCCGGCGCACGGAAGCTGATGAGCGCCTGCGCCGTGCGGCCCGAGGGCGAGGGGAGCTCCCCCGGCCCCATGCCCGCCGCCGGCTCCTGCGGCGGCCACAGCGGATTCGGCTGAGGCGCGTAATCCAAAGGCCCCGGTCCGGGGCCTCCATGCCGACGCGCCCCCCCGGCGGCCGGAACCATCCGGCCCGGCCGGGGCCGGCGCCGTTCACTTTCGGTGAGAGACGTGCTACACCGCACCGGTCATCTCCACCAGAATCCGCGAGGACGACCATGCCCGACAGACTCCCCTGGCCCGAATACTTCATGCGCATCGCCCACCTGGTCGCCCAGCGCTCCACCTGCACCCGCCGCGCCGTGGGCGCCATCGCCGTGCGCGGCAAACGCATCCTCGCCACCGGCTACAACGGCGTGCCCTCGGGCATCGCCCACTGCGAGGAGGTGGGCTGCATCCGCGACAAGCTCGGCATCCCGTCCGGCGAGCGCCACGAGCTTTGCCGGGGGCTGCACGCCGAGCAGAACGTCATCATCCAGGCCGCCACCCACAACCTGGACCTGACCGGCTGCGACATCTACTGCACCACCAAGCCGTGCATCCTGTGCACCAAGATGCTCATCAACTGCGAGGTGCGGAACATCTATTTCGCCGAGAACTACCCGGACGAACTTTCCGAGCAGATGCTCCAGGAGGCGGGGGTCAACTATGTCTTCATGGACGGCGACTTCTCCTAGCCGCGAGACCTTCATGGCCCGGGCCGTGGAGCTGGCCTACCGGGGACGGGGGGCCACCGCGCCCAATCCCTGCGTGGGGGCCGTCCTGGTCCGCGACGGCGAGGTGGCGGCCGAGGGCTGGCACCAGCGCTACGGCGGGCCGCACGCCGAGCGGGAGTGCCTGGCCGACGCGCGCGCGAAGGGAATCGACCCGCGCGGCATGACCATGTACGTCACCCTGGAGCCCTGCAACCACACGGGCAAGACCCCGCCCTGCACCGACGCCCTGATCGAGGCGGGCGTGGCCGAGGTGGTGGTCGGCGCCATGGACCCGAACCCCGTGGCCGCGGGCGGGGCCGCGCGACTGGCCAGGCACGGCGTCACCGTGACCACCGGCGTGCTCGAACAGGAGTGCCTGGACCTCACCGCCGACTTCCGGCTCTGGCAGGACACCCACTCGCCCTTCAACATCCTGAAGATGGCCGCCACCCTGGACGGCAAGATCGCCTCCCGGTTCCGGCGGCCCGAGGCCGTGTCCTGCCCCGAATCCTTCGCCCGCGTCCAGGAGCTGCGCGCCCGCGTGGGCGCGGTTGTGGTGGGCGGCGGGACGTTCCTGGCCGACAACCCGAGCCTGACCTGCCGCCTGGACCCGCTCCCCGACGGCTTTGTCCAGCCGTACGCCGTCATCGTCGCCTCCCGGCTGCCCGAGCGCCCCGAACAATTCGCCCTCCTGCGCGACAGGCCGGAGCGGACCGTGTTCCTGACCACCCTGGACAGTGCGCGCTCGCCCCTGGCCGACCACCTGCGCGAGCGCGGCACCTCGGTCTGGCCCCTGCCCGGCTCCCCGGGCTGCCTGAACCTGGCCACGGGCTTCGAGCGGCTGCGCTACGACCTCGGCTGCCACTACACCCTCATCGAGGGCGGCGGCCGCCTGGCCCTGCACTGTCTGGCCCAGGGGCTGGCCGACGAGATTCTCCACTTCGTGGCCCCGCGCGTCCTTGGCGACGACCAGGCCCCGGCCGCCTATGCGGGCCGCAGCGCCGCGCCCATGAGCGAAACGATGGACCTCCGCATCATCCGGACCGAGCGGTCCGGCACGGACCTGCTGCTGACCATGCGGCCCGATTGATCGATCATTAGGTTGGACAAGACCTGTTAAAACAAGCTACAGGAACACATGGTTCTCTCCTGTCGCCATACGCCGCTCCTGCTCGCGCTGTGCCTGGCCGCCCTGGCGGCGTCATTCGGCCGTCCCGCCCAGGCCGGTCCGTTTGAGAACCTCTCCTACCTGAGCGAGGAATATTACCCGTTCACGCACAATGACCACGGCGAGGTCCAAGGCATCTCCGTGGACCTGCTCCGCCGGGTCTGGGCCAGGCTCGGGGTCCAGGAGCAGCCCATCGACGTCCTGCCCTGGGCAAGAGCCTACGAGCTCGCCCGTCTGCAGCCCGGCACCATGCTCTTCAGCATGGCCAGGACCCCGGAGCGGGAATCCCTGTTCCGCTGGGCCGGGCCCATCCTCGAAGTCCGGTTCATGCTCTTCGCCAAAAAGGACAGGAAAATCCGCATCGAAAACTTCAGCCAGCTCGCAGGCCGGTCCGTCGGCATCGTGCGGGGCGATGTGGCCCACACCATCCTGGAGGCCAAGAGCCCCGCGTGCATCCTGGATGCCGTGTCCGACATGCGCCAGAACGTCCGCAAGCTCATGGAGAACCGGTTGGACATGGTGGCCTACGAGGAACACGCCTGGCCGAGCCTGATCCGCCGGATCGGCCTGGACCCGGCCCAGTTCGAGACAGTCTTCCTCCTGCGCGAGACCCCGGTCTACTTCGCCTTCCACCGCGACGTGCCGCAGCCCGTCGTGGCCCAGTTCCAGCAGGCCCTGGACGCCGTGCGCGCCTCGCCGGACTTCGGGGCCATCCTGCGCACCTACTTTCGCTGACCCGGCCGGATTTACAGGCCTCCCGCTCCCTGCTACAACTCCCTTGCACCATCGCAAGGGAGGCTTCACATGTTCACCGGACTGGTCATGGGCTTGGGCCGCATCGAGGCGGCGGAGAACCGGGGCGCGGAAACCCGCTTCCGCATCCGGCCGCTGTTCGACCTGCCCGACTTCGAGCAGGGGGAATCCATCGCGGTCAACGGCGTCTGCCTGACCGTGGAGACCTTCGGCCAAGGCTGGTTCACGGCCTATGCGAGCCGCGAAACCCTCTCGGTGAGCAGCCTCGGCGGACTGCGCGCAGGCTCCAAGGTCAACCTGGAACGAGCCATGGCCCTGGGCGGCCGCTTCGGCGGGCACATCGTGTCCGGCCATGTGGACGGCCTGGCCGAGGTGGCCGAGACGCGCCCGGCCGGCGAATCCACCATCTACCGGCTCACCTTCTCCCCGGCCCAGGGCCGCTACGTCATCCCCAAGGGGTCCGTTGCCCTGGACGGCATCAGCCTGACGGTCAACGGCTGCGGCCCGGACTGGCTGGAAGTGAACATCATCCCCGAGACCCGGAAGGGCACGACCATCGCCGAATGGACGCCGGGCCGCAAGGTCAACATCGAGACCGACGTCATCGGCAAGTACGTGGAGCGCATGGTCCAGCCCTGGACCGCCGGGAAGGACGAGCACCAGGACTCGTCCCTGACCCTGGCGCGGCTGCGCGAACTGGGATTCTGATCCCGCGCCCCCTTTTCCCGCCCCGTTGCCCCGGCGGCGCATCCGTTGTATCAGGGAAGCATCGCAAACCCTGACGCGCGGGAGGCCGCATGGGATTCATTTCGCTTCTGCTCTGCATCGTCTGGCTGGCGGGGATGTGGAAGGTGTTCGCCAAGGCCGGTGAGCCCGGCTGGGCGGCCCTGATCCCCTTCTACAACCTGTGGGTGCTGGTGCGCATCGCGGGCAAGCCCTGGTGGTGGTTCGTGGGGCTGTTCATCCCGCTGGCGAACCTGGTCGTGCTCTTCCTGCTCTGTCTCGGCATCGCCCGCAACTTCGGCCAGCCGTTCATCTTCGGCGTCGCCCTGTTCTTCCTGCCGTTCATCTTCTATCTGATCCTCGGCTTCGGCGAGATGCGCTACCGACCGGCGTGACCGGGGCGTTCGCCGAGTGAAAGTGAACGGCGCGGCCGGGAACCGGCCCTACCGGATTTCGTCCAGGGTCCGGCGGAAACTCTCCGCAAGCGGACCGCCGCAGGCCACGGCCTTTTCGGCGGCGGCCACGGCTTCCGCCTTCCGGCCCAGGCGGGCCAGGGCGTAGGCGAGGTTGTTGTAGGCCATCCCGTTGCCCGGCTCGATGGCGGCGGCGCGGGCGAAGGCGTCGGCCGCCGCGCTGGCCAGGCCCTGGGCGTAGCTCGCGTTGCCCACCCCCATCCAGGCCTCGAAGGACGCTGGCCAGCGGCCGGTCGCGGTTTCATAGGCCGTGAGCGCCGCCCCGGTCCGGCCGGCGCGCTCCAGGCCCACGGCCGCCGACAGCCAGGCCGCCTCGTCCGGTGCGGCGGGCAGCCTGTCGGGCGGCAGGACCAGCAGCCCCCAGTAGTCGGCGCGGGCCCATACGTTCTGGAAGAGCGAGAGGGAATAGCGCTTGAGCCGGGTCGCCCCGGAATGGAGGAGGATCTCCCCGGCGGCGCGGTCATAGCCCACGACCACGGCGTAGTGCCAGACCGGATGCCAGGACAGGCCGAGGTTGAGCAGGACGACCACCGGGTTGCCCGCCTCCAGCTCGGCCGCCAGGTCGCGATGGCCCGCCAGAGGATAGGCGATCCGGCCGTGCCGCCGCGCGGCCGCGACCATGGCGGGTTGCAGGCTCCCCTTTTGCGAGGCGGTGTAGACCTCCGGGGCCAGCCCGTCCGGCGTGGCCGGGTCGCCGCTCCAGCCCAGGGCCATGGCCAGGGCGGCCGGGCCGCACTGGTATTCCTCCTGGGCGAAGAACGGGACGTCGAGCGCCACGGAGGGCGCCCCCCGATCGGGCAGGGCCAGGGGATCGTCGACATGCAGGGCGCAGCCGCCCAGGACGGCCGACAGCAGGAGGATAAGCAGGCCCGCGACGCCCCGGAGGACGCCGCGCGGCCGAAATGCCGCCATGGGGGCCGGGCTACCGCTTCTTGACGAACGGGAAGACGTCCGTGGCCCCGGCGATGTCCGTGATGAGCAGGATGACGAACACGATCAGGCCCACGCCGAGGATCATGCCCAGCGCGCTCCCGCCGGCGGGCAGGGAATCGATCTTCCCCGCCAGGTCGGCCACTTCCTGGTCCGAGAGGGCGTCGATCCGGGACTGGGCCTCGTTCACGTCCACGCCGCGCTCGACCAGGGCCTGGCGCATGTCGTCGCGCTCCAGGAAGGCGCGGACCGTGGCCCGGTTCTGCTCGTTCCGGCTGGCGGAAACGGCGGTCTCGGTGGAGATCATCTCGGCCCTGGCCATGGGCACGGACACGTTCAGCGCCATCATGGCGACGATGGTCACGTAGCAGGTCCATTTCACTATCGCTCGGTACACGTCGTTTCTCCTTCACGTTTGGGCCGGGGCGGGCAGCGCCCCCGCATTTTCAACATGCCATCCCGCGTGTATTTTTGCAATTTCCCCGATCCGCACTTTTTCAGGCACGGTCCAATCCTATATATACGCGCCAAAGCCGCAACGGGTCACAACGGCGCGGGCACGGCCGGAGGCTTCCGCGTTCCTTCCCGTACGGTAAAACGGCTTGACTTTTACCGGGCAGTCCGTATCTTACCGTACGGGAGG
>NZ_JAQUWN010000003.1:0-13333 GCF_028692895.1 Pseudodesulfovibrio sp. | reverse complement strand
ACCGCCGAGCTGGGCAAGGTGCTCGACCTGCTGGACGCCCTGGGGCTCGAAACCCGCCTGGCGGCGAAGGGATAGGGCCATGCCCGGACAACTGGGAGTCTGGTTCGAGGGGCGGCGGGCCGGGACGCTGACGCGGTCCGGCAAGGTCCACATGACCTTCGCCTACGATCCTGAATGGATCGAAAGCGGCTTTCCGCTTTCCCTGAGCCTCCCCTTTCAGGAGAAGGCCTTTCCCAGGGAAGCGACAAAGGCGTTCTTCGACAACCTGCTGCCGGAACAGCGGATCAGGGCGCTCGTTTCCAAGCAGATTCAGATTTCGGGAAACAACACGTTCGGATTCCTGGAAACTATCGGCGGCGAGTGCGCCGGGGCCCTGACCATCCTGCCGGAAGGCGACCGTCCCGCCACAAGGCCCGACTACGCCCCCATCGGCAAGGAGGCCTTGGGGGAATTGATTGCGCAGCTCCCCCGCCGCCCGCTCCTCGCCGGGGAGGACGGCTTCCGGCTTTCCCTGGCCGGGGCGCAAAACAAGCTCCCGATCGCGCGCCTGGGGGACAAATTCCTCCTGCCGGTGGACGGCGCGGCCAGCACGCACATCCTCAAGCCCGCCATCGACGACCTGGAGGGGACCATCGAAAACGAGGCCTTCTGCATGACCTTGGCCGCTGTCGCTGGCCGCAAGGTGCCGGAAGCGGAAATCCTCGACACCTATCCGCGCGCGTACATGGTGCGGCGCTATGACCGAGTGGTTGAGGAAACCGGCGTGCGCCGCCTCCACCAGGAGGATTTCTGCCAGGCCCTGGGGCTCCCCGCCGCCCTCAAGTATCAGAACGACGGCGGGCCGGGGTTCAAGCAGTGCTTCGAGTTGCTGGACCACTGCCGCCAGCCCGACGAGGACCGGCGCGCCCTGTTCGCCATGGCCGTCTTCAACCACCTCATCGGCAACACCGACGCCCACGCCAAGAATTTCTCCCTGCTCTACGCGAATCCGCCGCAGCCCGACCTCGCGCCCTTCTACGACCTCATGTGCCTCGGCGTGTACCCGGGCATGGCCGAGAAAAACGCCATGAAGATCGGCGGGAGCTACGACCCCGCCTTCATTCGGAAAAGGCACTGGCTCCGGCTGGCCGATGAGGCCGGGCTGCCCGAAGCCGAGGCCTTGAGCCTCCTTGCGCACGACACGCAGATGCTCCCCATCATGGCCGAGATCGTGGCCGAGGAGTTCCAGTCCCATTACGGCAAGTCCCGGATCGTGCCCAAGATCGTCGAATTCATTCGCGCCCGGTGCCAACAGGTCGCGGACCGGCTGGCGGACTGAGGTATAAGGCGTGAAAAATGGCGCGGCGAGCTAGGCCGGGGCCAGCGCGTCCAGCTTGTCCTTGAGCCGCCGCCGCTCCTCGGCGAGCACGGCTTCGTCCAGCTTTTCCGGGCTCACGGCGTAGGGCTCGCCCACGAACAGTTCGCTGCGGGAGCAGGGCCAGGGCAACTGGAACCGGTCCCAGGCGTTGGCGAAAACCTTCTTCCGGGCCGAATTCGCCCGGATGGGCACGATCCTGGCCCCGACGTGCTGGGCCAGGAAGATCGCCCCGTTCTTGGGCGCGTGGCGGGGGCCGACCGGGCCGTCCACGGCGAAGACCGCCATCCGGTTCTCCCGCTCCATGACCCGCCTGGCCTCCAGCAGCGCCCGAACCCCACCGTGCGAACTGGACCCGCGCACCGTGGTCTGGCCGAGCCCCTCCATGATCGAGGCCACGAACTGCCCGTCCCTGCTGGCGCTCACGACGCCCATCAGCCCGGTGGCGTACACGCACCCGTACCCGGCGATGGGAAACAGCTCGTCGTGCCACAGGGCGATGACGAACCGCTCGCCGTCCCGGTTGCGCCGCAGGATGTCGCCCAGGGAATCGGGCACGGTGAAACGCATGGTCCTGATCCATGCCTTGAACAGGACCGCAATGGCCGGGGCGAACCGGACCGGCTCGATAGGAATATTCATCTGACCCGCTTTTCGACGTCGCTACAAGGTGGGGGAAAGGGCGACATTGCGTATTACGCCACGAACGGCCCTCCACCATGACGAGATCATTCCGTTTTCGGGTGATTTTGGTGAAGACGCGGGACGCCCGCCCCAGGCCCCCTGCCGCGCAAGGGAACCGGGAGGGAGGAAAAAGGGCGGCCCGCAAGCGGACCGCCCTCAAAAGGCTGGAGTATTCCGGCGACCCTACCAGGCGTAGAGCGGGAACTCGCGGGCGAATTCCTCGACCTCGACGCGAATTTCTTCCAGGGTCTTGTCGTCGCCCATGTTGTCCAGGGCGGCGGTGATGGCCTCGGCCACCACGATCATGTCTTCCTCGATCATGCCGCGGGTGGTCAGGGCCGGGGTGCCGATGCGCACGCCCGAGGTCTGGAACGGGGACTTGGTCTCGAACGGGATGGTGTTCTTGTTGACCGTGATGCCCGCCTTGTCCAGGGCGATCTGGGCGTCCTTGCCGGTGTAGTCCTTCTCGGAGAGGTCCACCAGCATCATGTGGTTGTCCGTGCCGCCGGAAACCAGCTTGTAGCCCGCCTCCTGGAGGGAGGAGGCCAGTTGCTTGGCGTTCTTGACCACCTGCTGCTGGTACTCCACGAAGCCCGGGGACAGCGCCTCGCCGAAGGCCACGGCCTTGGCCGCGATGACGTGCATCAGCGGGCCGCCCTGGATGCCGGGGAAGATGTTGGAGTTGAGCTCCTGCTCCAGCTCCTCGCCGCCCAGGATCATGCCGCCGCGCGGGCCGCGCAGGGTCTTGTGGGTCGTGGTGGTGGTGTAGTGGGCGTACTCGATGCAGGACGGGTGCTCGCCCGCGGCGATGAGGCCCGCGATGTGGGCCATGTCGACCATCAGCTTGGCGCCCACTTCATCGGCGATGGCGCGGAAGCGGGGGAAGTCGATGATGCGCGGGTAGGCGGAGGCGCCGGCGATGATCAGGGACGGACGGTGCTCCTTGGCCAGGGCCTCGACCTGATCGTAGTCGATGGTCTGGGTCTCGCGGGAGACGCCGTAGTGCACCATGTTGAAGAGCTTGCCGGAGAAGTTGACCGGGGAGCCGTGGGTGAGGTGCCCGCCGTGGGACAGGTCCATGCCCATGACGGTGTCGCCGGGTTTGCAGGCCGCGAAGTAGACGGCCATGTTGGCCTGGGAGCCGGAGTGGGGCTGGACGTTGGCATAGCCCGCGCCGAAGAGCTCCTTGGCGCGCTCGCGGGCCAGGTCCTCGGCGATGTCCACGAACTCGCAGCCGCCGTACCACCGCTTGCCGGGATAGCCCTCGGCGTACTTGTGGGTCAGGATCGACCCCTGGGCCTGGCGCACGGCCGTGGACACGAAATTCTCGCTGGCGATGAGTTCCAGCTTGGAGACCTGGCGCTCGGCCTCTCTGATGATGGCCTGGGCCACTTCGGGGTCTTGAAGAAGCAGTTCTTCCATGGTGATGTTCCTTTGCTAGAGGGTGGATGCGAATGGCTTCCCATCCCAATCACGCTTCGGCGGTCCTTGCGGCCGCGGGGTTCCGGGTTCAACGCCGTACCCGCCCGCCGCTCCCACCGTCGCCTGCCGGGTGGAGATCCGTCCTTATATTGAAAAAGGGGGGCGCGTACGGCTCCCCCTTGTTGTCTTCTTCCTATCCGGCGAAGCGCTTGAACAGCGCGCAGGCGTTGGTCCCGCCGAAGCCGAAGGAGTTCGACAGCGCGTACTCCGCCTGCTTCCTACGCGGCCCGTCGACCGTGATGTTCAGGTCGCAGTCCGGGTCCGGGGTGTCCCGGTTGATGGTGCCGGGGATGACGCCCTCGGCAAGGGTCTTGACCGCGAACACGGCCTCGACGCCGCCCGCCGCGCCCAGCAGGTGCCCGATCTGGGACTTGTTGGCGCAGATGTCGATGTCGTAGGCGTGGTCGCCGAAGACCGTCTTGATTGCCCTGGTCTCGCACAGGTCGTTGAGCTTGGTCGAGGTGCCGTGGGCGTTGATGTGGTCCACCAGGGCGGGGTCGATGCCCGCCTCGCGCACGGCGGCGGCCATGGCCAGGGCCATGCCGGAGCCGTCCTCGGGCGGCGCGGTCATGTGGTACGCGTCGCCGGACGCTCCAAAGCCCACGACCTCGGCCAGGATGTTCGCGCCGCGCGCCTCGGCATGGTCCAGGGACTCCAGGAGCAGCAGGCCGCAGCCCTCGCCCATGATGAAGCCGGTGCGGTCCGCGTCAAAGGGACGCGAGGCCAGCTCGGGCTCGTCGTTGCGGGTGGAGAGCGCCTTCATGGCGTTGAACCCGGCCACGCCGAGGGCCGTGATGGTCGATTCCGCGCCGCCGCAGATCATGACGTCCGCCCGGCCCATGGCGATGTCGGTGTAGGCGTATCCCACGGCGTGGGTGCCGGAGGCGCAGGCCGTGGTGGTGCAGACGTTGGGCCCCATGGCGCCGGCCTCGATGGACACCTGACCGGCGGCCATGTTGGCGATGAGGATCGGGATGAAGAAGGGAGAGATGCGGCTCGGCCCCTTGTCGAGGAGCTTGGTATGCATCTCCTCAATGGTGTGCAGGCCGCCCAGGCCCACGCCCACGATGGTGCCCGCCCGGTGCTTCTCGGCCTCGGGGATGGTCCACCCGGCCTTGTCGAACAGCATCCGGGTGCAGCTCACCGCGTACTGGGTGAAAGTCTCCATGCGGCGCGCGGCCTTCTTGTCGATGTAGACGGTGGGATCGAATCCCTTGACCTCGCCCGCGATCTTGGTCTCGAACCCCTCGGTGTCGAACCTGGTGATCCGGCCCACGCCGGATTTTCCGGCCAGCAGGTTCTGCCAGCTCGTTTCCACGTCATTGCCGAGCGGTGTGACCGCGGCAACACTGGTGACGACAACCCTGTTCATAAATACCGTTCCCGTGTTGTCTTCGGAGATAAAAGAAAAAGGAGCGTCTTACACGCTAGGTGCGCAAGACGCTCTGACAAAAGCATGGTCGGACGAGACGTCCTTAGCCCTGCGCCTTCTGGATGTGGGCGATGGCGTCGGAAACCTTGACGATCTTCTGGGCTTCCTCATCGTCGATCTCCAGGTCGAATTCCTCTTCCATGGCCATGATCAGTTCGGTCAGGTCCAGGGAATCGGCGCCCAGGTCTTCAACGAAAGCGGCGTTTTCCACGACTTCGTCAGGGCTCACGCCGAGCTGCTCCACGATGATCTCTTTCACTTTGGCTGCTACGTCGGACATAACTTTCCTCCAGTCTCGCTTGTTTTTTTCTTGGGGTTACATGTACATGCCGCCATTGACGCCAAGCACCTGGCCGGTGATGTACCCGGCTCCGGGTCCCGCAAGGAAGGCGACGGCGGCAGCGATATCCTCGACGTTGCCGAGGGATTTGAGCGGAATTTCTTCGAGCATGGCCTCCACGATCTTCTCGGGAAGCTTGGCGGTCATGTCGGTTTCGATGAAGCCGGGGGCCACGGCGTTGACCGTGATGCCCCGGGCGGCCAGCTCCCGGGCGGCGGACTTGGTCAGGCCGATGAGCCCGGCCTTGGCCGCGCTGTAGTTGGTCTGGCCCGCGTTGCCCATCTGGCCGACCACGGAGGTGATGTTGACGATGCGCCCGCTTCGCTGCTTGCCCATGATCTTGGACGCTTCCTTGAGGAAGGTGAAGCAGCCGGTCAGGTTGATGGCGATGACCTTGTCCCAGTCGTCGTCCTTCATGCGCATCATCAGGCCGTCGCGGGTGATGCCCGCGTTGTTGACCAGGACGTCGAGGGCGACCTGCCCCTTGATCTCCAGGCCGAAGAAGTCTGCCACGGCCTGCCGGTCGCCGGAGTCGAGCTGAAAGGCCTTTGCCTTGCCGCCCGCCGCCTCGATGGCCGCCACGGTCTTTTCGGCCTCTTCGGGACGGCTGACGTAGGTCAGGTAGACCTCGAAACCGTCGGCCGCCAGCCGCTCGGCCACGGCGCGCCCGATGCCTCGGGAACCGCCCGTCACCAGGGCCACGTGGGGAAGATCACTCATTGCCGCACCTCGCAAAGTTGCTTTGGTCTGCACCCAATATACCAATCCGTCCCCGACTGCAAACGCGCATCCTCGGGACGGTGGTGTCGTCTATCACACCAGTGTTACGAAAGTATAGCGAAACCCATGTTTGAATGCCTAAAAACGCACCAGGGCCGAGCCCCAGGTGAAGCCGCCGCCGAAGCTGGTCAGCAGCACCAGGTCGCCGGGCTTGATGAACCCGGTCTTGACCGCCTCGGACAGGGCCACCGGGATGGAGGCCGCCGATGTGTTGGCGTAGCGGTCGATATTGGCGAAGACCTTCTCGGGCGGGATCTCGAACTTGCGCCCCACCGCGTCGATGATCCGCCAGTTGGCCTGGTGGGGCAGCAGCACGTCGATCTCGGACTTGCCGACGCCGTGGCGCTCCAGCAGGGCCTCGCAGATGGAGGTCATGTTGCGCACCGCGTGCTTGAAGGTCTCGCGGCCCTGCATCTGGACGAAATATTCCGGTCCCACGGGCTCGCCCATCTTGTAGGCGTAGGCCGAGCCGCCGCCGTGCACGGTGAGCAGGTCGCCCAGGGAGCCGTCGGCCGCCAGCATCATGTCCAGGAGCCGGGGCCGCTCGTCCTCGCCGCCGCCGGTAAGCACCACCGCGCCCGCCGCGTCGCCGAAGAGCACGCAGGTGGCCCGGTCATCCCAGTTGGTCCGCCGGGAGATGACCTCGGCAGCCACCACCAGGACCTTGGCCTCGGGCTCAAGCGCCAGGTAGCCGCGCGCGGTCTGGAGCGCATAGAGGAACCCGGAGCAGGCGGCCGAGACGTCGACGCACATCTGCCCCGAGATGCCGAGCTTGCTCTGGAGCACGCAGGCGGTTGAGGGGATCATGGAGTCCGGGGTGAAGGTGGCCACCACGATGTGGGTCAGCTCGGCGGGCTCCATGCCCGCCTCGGCCAGCGCCTGGCGGGCGGCCTGCGCGGCCATGTCGGACGCCGACTCGCCCTCGGCCACTATGTGCCGCTGCTTGATGCCGGTCCGGGAGGTGATCCATTCGTCGGTGGTGTCGACGATCTTTTCCAGATCGGCATTGGTCAGCACGCGCTCGGGCGCGTAATGGCCGAAGCCGCGAATAATGTAGTTGGTCTGCATTGGGGGTGTGTAAGCGAATGAGGGGAGCGGGTCAAGGGCGCGGGGGACGCCCGGCCATCCGCTCAGGCGGCGGGCCGGTCGGCCTTGGTCAGGCCTGCGTGGGCGGCCAGGCCCGCTTCCAGGTGCTCGTGGGTCTTGTTGCGCACGCTGGTGGCGGCCATGCGGATGCAGTTGACCATGGCCAGCTCGTTGGACTTGCCGTGGGCCACGATGACCACGCCCTTGAGCCCGAGTAGCGGGGCCCCGCCGTATTCGGCGTAGTCCACCACCCGCTTGAACCGCTTGAAGGCGCGCAGGGAGAGCAGGACGCCCAGCTTGGACAGCCAGCTCGACGTCAGCTCCTTCTTCAGGATGTGGCTCATGGACTTGGCCAGCCCCTCGGACAGCTTCAGGGCAACGTTGCCCACGAAGCCGTCGCAGACCACCACGTCCACATCGCCCGTGAAGATGTCGCGCCCCTCGACGTTGCCGATGAAGCGCAGGTCCGACGCCCGGAGCAGTTCGAAGGCCTCGCGCACCGTGGCGTTGCCCTTGCCCTCCTCTTCGCCGATGGAGAGCAGCCCCACCGAGGGGTTCTCCAGGCCGAGGACGTAGCGCGCGAGCACGTCGGCCATCAGGCCGAACTGGAACAGGTGCTGGGGCTTGGAGTCCACGTTGGCGCCCACGTCTATGAGCACCACCGGGGTCTTCTCCGTGGGCATGATGCCCGCCAGGGCGGGACGGAGCACGCCGGGAATGCGGCCGAGCACGAACATCCCGCAGGCCACGGTGGCCCCGGAATTGCCCGCGCTGACCACGCCGTCGGCCTTGCCCTCCTTGACCAGGCGGGTGGCCACCTGGATGGACGAGTCCCGCTTGCGCCGAAGCGCGTCGCCGGGCTTGTCGTCCATGGTCACCACCTGGGTGGCGGGGACCACCTCGATGTCCAGCCCGTCGGTCCTCAGGGGAGCGAGCTCGGCGCGGACCTGCGCCTCGTCGCCCACCAGGATGATGGACACGCCCTCGCGGGCGGCCTCGACAGCGGCGGGAACAACGACATGGGGGCCGAAATCGCCTCCCATGGCATCCACGGCGATGCGTGGAATCGGTCCCGTGCCGGAGCTAGGCTTCTTCGCTGCTGACAACCTGGCGACCCTTGTAGGAACCGCAGACGGCGCAGACGCGATGGGGAAGAGTGGGTTCACCGCACTCGCAGTAGACCACGTTGGGAACGGCGACGTGATCGTGGGAGCGGCGCATGCCCTTGCGGGACGGGGACGTCCGTTTCTTGGGAACAGCCATGATAGTACCTCGTTATCTTAGAAGGTTGTCTTCTTTTGCCTGGCGCGGCGACCCGGGCGCTTGCCCAGGGTTCCGCCGGAGCCCGCTATTTTATCTTCAAGTTGCGGAAAACCGCAAGCCTTTCGTCGCCGTCATCCTGCACGCAGCCGCAGTCGCCCTTGTTGAGGTCCTTGCCGCACTTGGGGCAGACGCCCCGGCAGGACTCGGAACAGAGCGGCCTCACCGGCAGGGCCAGGGCGAAGGCCTCCCAGAGGACCGCGCCCATGTCGAGCTGGAGCTGGCCGCTGACCACGCGCACCCTCGGTTCGTCGTCGTCCCCCTCGGCGTCGGGCAGGTGCTCGTACACGTCGAAGGTTTCGTCGATGGCGAACTCGAAGGGCTCGGCGCAACGGCCGCACGGGATCATGACGGAGCCCGTAAGGGACCCGCGCACCAGTGCGCCCTCGTCGGCCTGGGGCTGCACGGTCACCTCTGCCGCCAAGTCGCGTCCGGGAGCGAGGGGAATGGCGAATTCCGCCCATCCCTGCCGCCAGATTTCCTGGTCGTCAAAGGTGAAAGTCTTGCCCTGGGGCGAGATGTCGCTGATGGGCATCCACAGATCGAGCATGTTCGTCCTCCGCCCGGACCCACAGGTCACGGGCAACGGAGGTTCCTATATGGGAACTTTTTCCCAGTCAAGAAAAAAACCCTTGCCATTTGCCGAAAGGCTCGGTAAGGATTCTCTCCCGCCGCCTGGGAAACCCGAAAGTCCCGGTCGGTGAGCAATACACGAAATTCAACATTTATATAGGAATATACCAGGAGGTCGCCATGTCCCAGGTTTGCGATATTTGCGGAAAGGGTCCCCAGTCCGGTCACAATGTGAGCCACTCCCACATCAAGACCAACCGTCGCTTCATGCCCAACCTGCAGAAGGTCCGCCACCAGCTTGAGTCCGGTCAGGTCGTCACCATCAAGGCCTGCACCCGCTGCATCCGCAACGGCGCCGTGGTCAAGCCCGTCGCCACCGCCAAGCCCGAAGCCTAGGCTTCCGGCAGGCGATCCGAGCATTTCCGCTGCCGCCGGTTTCCCCGGTGGCAGCTTTTTTGCGTTCTGCGGCCTGCCGCGCGCCCGGGCGCGACGCCGCCGCCCCGCAGTATAACCGTATTCCTTTCTTTCCATGTTCATGCTAGGTTGCGTGACCATAGGCGTATGCCGCAATGCAATCCCCGCTTCGGACAGGAGAAAAACACAGTGTCCCTGCCCAAGACCATTCCCATGACGCTCGCCCTGGCCCTCGTTGTCCTCCTTGCCGGGCCGGGACGGACGAACGCGGGCAGAGACCTTGTCTTTCTGCACTACTGGACCGACGCCTTGAGCGGCGGCATCAATGAGATGGCCGACGCCTACAACCGCGCCCATCCCTCGGCGCGGATCAGGACCACCGGATTCGAGCACGAATCCTTCAAGCAGGGCATCCTGTCCATGCTGGCGGGCAAGAGCGCGCCGGACCTGTTCTCCTACTGGGCGGGGGCGCGCACGCGCGACCTTGTGGACAGGGGCTACGTCGCTCCCATCGACCGGGTCTGGGCCGACGCCGGGCTGGACCGGGTCTTTCCGCCCTTCGTGCAGCGGGCCTGCACCTACGACGGCCGCAAGTTCGCCTTGCCGCTGACCCTGCACCACGTCGCCTTTTTCTACAACAAGGCCATTTTCCGCAAACTCGGCCTCACGCCGCCCGCCAACTGGGCGCAGTTCCGCGCCGTGTGCGAAACCCTGCGCCGGGCCGGGGTCACCCCCTTCGCCCTGGGCTGCCGCGAGCGCTGGCCAGCCCAGTTCTGGTTCGATTACCTCCTGCTGCGCACGGCCGGGCCGGACTATCGCGACCGGCTCATGCGCGGCGAGGCGGCCTACGACGACCCGGAGGTCTCCCGCGTGCTGTGCCAGTGGCGACAGATGCTGGAGGCGGGCGACTTCAACGACCAGGCCGCCCAGCTCGACTGGGCCGAGGCCGCCGGGCTCGTGCAGTCCGGCAAGGCGGCCATGACCCTGATGGGTTCCTGGATCATCGGCCTCTTCGACGGCCGGTTCGGCTGGCGGGAGGAGGTGGACTACGACTACTTCCCCTTCCCGACCATGGGCTCCGGCGTGCCGAACACGGCCCTCGGCGCCATCGACGTCATCCTGGTGGCCGAGAACGGCTCGCCGGGACAGGCGGACAAGATTCTGGCCTATTTTTCGGACCCCGGCCCGCAGATGGAGATGAGCCGCGGCTCCGGGGCCCTTTCACCCAGCCTGGCCATCCCGCCATCCTTCTACTCGCCCCTCAAGCAGCGCATCCTGCGCGACGTGCGCGCGGCGGACCGCTGGGCATTCAACTACGACCTCTCCACCCCGCCCGCCGTGGCCGGGCCGGGGCTCGACGCCTTCAAACTCCTCGTGGCCAACCCCTCGGACCTGCGCGAAATCCTTCCCCGGCTCGCCGAGCAGGCCCGCAAGGCCTTCCCCGACGGCCGGCCGTAGGAGCCTCTCATGCCGCGTCCCGGAAAGAGCCTCATCTTCAAGTTCAGCGCCGTAGTGCTGCTGGTGGAATTTTTCGTCCTGACCTCGCTCGGGCTGTTCTACACCGAGACCTTCTCCCGCGAGATGGACCGCTACCTGGTGGAAAGCGTCCAGGCCCCCGGCAAGCTCATGAACCGGCAACTGCTGCGCTACGAATCCGTGGGCAGCGAGGAGGTCATGAAGGAGCTGGTGGGCGAGGCGTTCCTGGACGGCATGGTCGTGGGCGCGGGCGGCCGCATCTACTACGCCTTCCGGCCCGGGCTGACGGGCAGGAACATCAGCGAGGTCCCGGAGGCGCGGGCCGACCTGCTGACCAACACGGACGAGCAGGTCCTCTACTACGACCAGACCCGGCACCCGGCCGCCATCGTCTCTATCACCCCCCTGCACGCCTACAGGGGGGCCAAGCCCTTCTTCCGGGTCTACATCCGGGCCACCACCGCCGACGTGACCATGCGCAAGCGGCAGATCGCGGGCACGTTCATCTTCGGCTCGGCCCTGTGCATCATCCTCACCTCCCTGGCGATCATCGGCTACTCCCGCAGGCACGTGGCCAAGCCGCTGTCCGAGCTGACCCGCTCCGCCGACGCCCTGACGCGGGGCAACCTGGACGTCCCGGTCCCGATGGAGCGCCACGACGAGATCGGCGTCCTGGCCCAGAGCCTCGACACCATGCGCCACGCCATCAAGGCGAACATCCGCGAACTCCAGTTGGCCAACCTCGCCCTCAAGGACCGGGAGGGGCGGCTCCAGGCCCTCATCGACGCCCACCCGGACCGGATCATCCTCACCGACTGGCACGGGAGGCTCCTGGACATCCACCCCGGCGACCGCGACGACCTGCTCCTCAAACCCGAGGCCATGCAGGGGCGGAAGCCCCATGATCTCTACGAGCCGGAGCTTGCCGGAAATATCCTCACCCTGGTGCGCCGGACCATCACCACCGGCCAGAGCCAGAACCTGGAATACACCCTGCAAAGCGAGAACGGCCTGGTCTGGTTCGACGGCCGCACCTCGCGCGTGGGCGACGAGGACGGCGAGGACGGCACCGTGGTCTGGGTGGCCCGCGACATCACCTACCGCAAGGAGATGGAGAAGCGGATGATCCAGTCCAAGGAGGAGGTGGAGCGGATGAACCAGCGGCTGCGCGAGCTGGACCGGACCAAGTCCACCCTGGTCTCCTCGGTCTCCCACGAACTGCGCACCCCGCTGACCTCACTGCTCGGCTTCTCCAAGCTCATCCTCAAGAACTTCTCCAAGCATTTCTGGCCTCTGGCCAAGGGCAACCACCAGTTGCTGACCAAGGGATCGCAGATCGTGGAGAACCTGAACATCCTGCTCCACGAGGGGGAGCGCCTCTCCCGGCTGATCAACGACGTCCTGGACCTGAACAAGATCGAGATGGGCTACACCGAGTGGCACATGGAGCGCATCCAGCCCGGCGACCTGGTCAGGCGGGCGGCCAACGCCGTGTCCGGCCAGTTCGACGGCAACCGGGACCTCTCCCTCGCGACCCGCGTGGACGACGGCCTCCCGGACATCGTCGTGGACCCGGACCGTATGCTCCAGGTCCTGCTCAACCTGCTGACCAACGCGGCCAAGTTCACCGGGAGCGGCACGGTCACCCTGGCCGCCTCCTCCCCGGCCGCCGGGCTGGTCCGGTTCCAGGTCACGGACACAGGGCCGGGCATCCCCCCGGAGGAACGGGAGCGCGTCTTCGACATCTTCCATCAGGTGGGCAAGCGCGACCCGGCCGACGACAAGCCCCAGGGCGCGGGCCTCGGCCTGGCCATCTGCCGCGAGATCGTCCTCCACCACCAGGGCACCATCTGGGTCGAATCCGAGCTCGGCAAGGGCTCCTCCTTCATCTTCGAACTGCCGGTGCACTGATTTGTGCAAAACATTGTCCGCCACCGGGCAACGTTTTGCACGTTTGCACATCCCTCCGATCAAGCCGATCACATAACATACTGAAATATAAAGATTTAAAGTTTGGCACGCCCTATGCTTTCCCCAAGGCAAAGGAGACGATCATGGACTTCACCAGCGCGTTCAACTTCGGTTGCGGCGGCCCCGGCTTCTGGCACGGCTTCGGCGGCGGCGCAATGGGCTTCTTCCCCTTCCATATCGGCGGAATCATCCCGCTGCTGCTCATCGGCCTGATCGTCTACTTCATCGCCCGCACCATGCGCACCCCGGCCACCGACACGGGAGCGCCCTCGCCCCGGGACGTGCTGAAGCGCCGCTACGCCGCAGGCGAGATCGACCGCGAAACCTTCAACCGCATGAAGGACGAGTTGGAGTAACTTTTTTCCCTCCGCGACAGACGCGATCTACACCTCCCCGCAGTCAGGGCCGCCGACCGATTCAG
>NZ_JAQUWN010000049.1 GCF_028692895.1 Pseudodesulfovibrio sp. | reverse complement strand
GATGAGGATCGTCTCATTGGGTTGTGGCTGTGGGATACAGCTTTGCAGAAGGGGTGTCTGGACAAACCGTCATCATCTGTTTTTCAAATGATTCTTGATGAACCATGGTTTCGTTGTACGCATGTATGGAAGGAAGCTTGTGGCAAATCAGAGGTTGCCCAACAAGGGCGCAAAGGGTCATGGGAAGATAACCTTCATGGTGAGGCCTTAGCTCGCACGATTCAGGCTCTCCAAAGCGACTTGAGGTTTACAAAAGATTCTATCAGACATAACCAAATACTACCCAAATGTTCTTATAAGGGTAAGTAGAATGCTTCAAAGTTACACATCTGTTTGCACCATTTTGCATTCCGCATGCTGGGGATAGTGCTGGGGAAAGCTTGAAAACGAAAAATGCCGATCATTGCTGACCGGCATTTTTGTTAGCAATGGCGGAAGCGTACAGGAGTCGAACCTGCCCGTGACATCACTGCCACACATTGGTTTTGAAGACCAAGCGCCACACCGGTGACGACACGCTTCCCCTGGGACGCAAGCCCCGGACGCGGCAGGCGCGGGTGGGGCGGCTTCGGAACCTAGCAGCTTTGGAGCGGCGGGACAAGGGGCGGATTTTTGCCCTTGGTGCGGCACTGCGCAGGAGCAGGGCCGAGGGCGCGCGGAGGGCGCTGTACTTTCCTCGCGGGTTGCCGTAGGCCGGTAGGATGCATGGTCCGGTTCGGACCGAGGGAGGGAACATGAAGCGCTTGCTGATTTCGGGCGCCATGGCCATGGCCTGCCTGCTGGCCGTGGCGGCCGGGGCAGCCGACATGGGCGACACCGTCGGACAGGCGTGCTCCGCCTGCCATTCCACCAAGCCCATCTGCCGGGGAATCGGGACCAGGGACGAGACCGCCTGGCGAATCCTCGTCAAGCGGATGGTCGCCAAGGGCGCCAAGCTTTCGTCCGCGCAGGCGACCGAAGCGGCCCACTACCTGGCCACGGCCAAGCCGGACCAGGTCCCGTTCTGCCGCTAGCCCCTGGGGCCGGGCGGCGGAGGCGGCGGCAGTTCCAGCAGTCCCGGCCCGCGCCGCTTGTCCTTGATTAGCCGGTCGAACCGTTCGGCCTGCTCGCGGGTGAGTTGCGCCTTGATCCTGGCCTCGCCGTCCTTGAGGATGGCTTCGATGCGCGGGCGGGTGTCCTCCCGGAGCGCGTCCAGCCGGTCGAAGACCGATTCGATCTCCCGGCGGATGGCCGGGGCCTTGGCGGCGTCCGGCCGCACGGATTCCATGAAGTCATCGACCATGTGCCGTCGCATCTTCTGGTGGAATTCCGCCGGGTTCCTCGGCGGGGCGAAGTGGTGCTTGAGCACCAGGCCCAGCCCGGCCACGCCGACGATGACGCCCGCCGCGAAAACGGTCAGGAACGCGGTCCATATCTTCCAGCGTTGCATGTCCGTCCCGCCTACAGGTTTTGCCAGGGCTGGCTCATGACCACGGAAAACTCCGAGGTCGAATAGGCCGCCCGGATGTCGCCGGGCAGCGTCCCCAGGGCCCAGTAGCCGGCCAGCGCGAAGGTGACCAGCACGGCGGCGGCCGTCAGGGCGAAACGGGGCGCGAGCCGCTCCAGTTCGCCGACGGTCCCTGCCGGGCCCAGCCGCGACACGTCGGCCATGACCGAATCGTGCCAGTCGCGGGGCAGCGTCGGGGTCTCCCGGTCCCGATGCGCCGTCCGCAACAGATTGTTCAGGGTCTCCCTCCCCTTACGCATTGTCTCCTCCTTGAATGCCGTAGCGTTTCAGGAAATGCCTGAGCTTCAGCCGCGCCCGGTACGCCCTGATCTTGACGTTGGGCACGCTGATGCCGAGCATCTCCGCCGTCTCCCCGACCGTCCGCTCCTCCAGGCTGGTCAGCGTGAGGACCAGCCGGTCGAGCGGGGCGAGCTGGTCCAGGACGAGGGCGAGCACTTCGCGCGCCTCCCGTGCGCGGGCCAGCCGGTCGAACTCCTCGCGGGAGTTCGCGGCCAGGGCGGCCTCCAGGAACCGTTGGCCGTCGTCGCTCAGGTCGCTGGCCGGGGCCTCCCGCCGCCGGTAGCGGTCCCGCCAGAAGTCGTGGCAGGATCTGAGGGCGATGGTGGTCAGCCAGTTGAGAAACGGGGCCGTCGGCCGGTAGCCGGGCAGGGCCTTGAAGGCCCGGACAAAGGCGTCGTGTGCCACTTCGGCCACGTCCTCGCCCGGCACATGCGCGGCCACCAGGTTGCCCACGGCCGTCTCATAGCGCGCGAGCAACTGCCCGAAGGCATCCACGTCACCGCCGACGACGGCGGCGATGATCGACATGTCGTCCGGTTGACCGGCCATTGGTTCCCTTATCGTTGACGTCCTCCCGCAAGCGTGCCTGATTCCGGGCGCGCGGACAAGGGGGAGCGTCGGCCTGCTCAAGGGGGCCGCGCCCCGAGGGGCGCGGCCCGGAGATTGACTCCTTCTCGTGTCTGGAACGGACCGTTGATAGGAGACGGTCCGTGGGGTGACCCTGCGGGGCTACACCGTCATGCTGAGCCCCTCCTGGAACGTCCGGCCGGCCATATAGGACGATGCGCCCGGACTTTCCCCGAACATGGCTTGTTGCATCGACCCGTACGCGTCGGCCGCTCGGCTCCGGATTCCCGAGAGGGAATCGGTCCGGGCGTTCGTCCGCTCCAGGAGTTCCTGGCCGGTGTTTGACGATGTGGTCGCGGCGGCGTCCGACACCATGGCCCCCATGGTGGACTTCAGGTAGGCCATGAGCTCTTCCTGCGAGATGACGCCGTCACCGTTGGTGTCGATTTCATCCGTCGTCGAATCGCCGGAAGATCCGCTGGCCGCCTGGCCGTCGCCGCTTTCACCCTGCTGTTCCATGGACCCGGTCGACATGCCGCCTTCGTCACCCGAAGGGGGCTGGGGAGGCGCCATGCCGCTCATTTCGCCGGTTCCGAAGTTCGCCTGCATCTCGGCCAGCTTGGCCTTGGCGTCGTTCAGCAACTCTTCCTCGGTGAGGAAGCCGTCGCCGTCTTCGTCGATGCTGGTGAAGAAGTCTTCGTCGCCGGAGAATTCGTCGGCACTGACAAGGCCGTCGCCGTCGGCGTCGTTGTCCTCAAGGACGGTCGCCGACATCTTTTCGGCGAAATCCTCCGAGTCTCCGGCGGCCGACGGGCGCATGCCGCCCAGGCTCATTCCCGCGTGCAGTCCGCTGACGGAACTGATTTCCATAGCCAATCTCCTTGAACCGTGGACCCTCCGGGACCGCACCCCGGGACGCAGCAGCCGAGTCCCCTCTCCCCAGAGGCGGAAGCGCGGCCGGAAAGTCCGGTACAAGAAGTATATCGTTCGACGCGGCCCGGCGGTTACGCTTCGGGCGCGAAAATCAGAGCCGGCCCCGGCTGTCGGACCATTGGCAGCCCCCGCCCGCCGGGGTGCAAGGTTGCGTCGAACAGGACCACTTTCCCCTTCAGGTTCATTCTGCCGGGCATGGCGCTGTCTCCTTGAAAGGTTGAGATCCAGCCCCCAATAGACTAAACTGAAATGCAGTGGACCGATCACATTTTGGGAGGGGGCATGTTGCAATGTCGATGGCTGCGGCTCGCGGGAGCGATCCTGCTGAACCTCGTCCTTTGGGCCCCGGTGCTGGCGGACGTGAACGTGCGCCTGGGCATGGGCCCGCCCGGCGGGAGCGCGCCGCCCGAGGTCATCGACATGAGCTGGGCGCGCCCCTACCTCGACGCGAATGCAACCGGGGCGTCCAACGCGACGTCCGAGGAGTAGAAGATGGCGGTATACGTGTCGGCCGTGGTCACGGCCAGGGAAGGCAGGGGAGAAGAGCTGGGACGGGAGCTGGCCGCCGTGGTGGCCGAGGTCCGACGCGAGGCGGGCTGCCTGCGCTACGACCTGCACCGCGCGGACGACGGCGTCCGCTTCCTGTTTTACGAGATATGGGAGAGCCCGGCCCACCTGGAGGCCCATGCCCGGTCGGCCCACCTGGCCGCCATGCGCGCGGCCACGGCGGATCTGGTCGCCGGGCCGTCCGACGTCGTCCTGTGGGAGGCCCTGGACGTGGCGAAGTAGGCTGCGGGGCGCGCGCTCCATGATGCGGGCAGGGAGATGGCCCCGCGCCGACGGCGCGGGGCCATCTCTTTTTTGCGGCCCGCTCCCCGGCGGCGGGGGAAAAATCACGTAAGCGCGCCGCGGATGCCGCGTATTGCCGGAGTGATAGGGGGGACGCCCTACAAGTGGGAAAAGGAGTGGAAAATCGCAGGGAACGGGGTCGCCGGACGGGGCGGTAAGCATTTTTTTTGCGAAAATAGGCACGTGGAGTGAAACCAACCTCCTTGCCGGGACGTCCTGAGGAGTAACGGTTGTTTGAACGCCGCGCTCAGGGGCGCGCCATGGACCGGGAACGCCGGGGAAAACATGAGGAGAACGCAATGAAAAAAAAGGTGCTGTCGGCTGTCGCGCTTCTGCTCCTGTCCGTATCCGCAGCGTTCGCCGGGGACGGCCTGAGCGCCTACCTCTTCAACCAGGCCGACGAGGTGCGCCAGGTCGACATCCAGATCACCTGCAGCTCCGGGGCCGGGGCCATGCCAAGCTCCACCGTGCCCGTCGGAGGAGACAACTACGTGGAATTCCGGGGGCATGATTCGGAGGACCAGGACTGGACCTTCAAGGTTTCGAGCCCCATGGGGACCAAGATCGGCGAAGCCCGGTTCGCCTACTCCGGGGGCAAGTTCTCGCTCCGGACGATCGATGAGGGCATCACGTACGATTCCTTCAGCGACACGGAGCTCAAGCTGACGATCACCAAGTAGCGCGGCCTGAAGGCGAAGTGTGCAGAAGCCCGGTTGCGGGCATGACGATACCAACCATGCAAGGAGAAGTGCGATGAAAAGAATGTTGATGTTGCTGGCCGTGCTGGCTGTGGTTCTTTCCTCCTCGGTCGTGTACGCCGGTTTCACCGTAGGAAAGACCGCCTCCAATTCCGAGCCGTCGATGGCCCTGTACGACGACACCACCGAGCCCCGCGCGGGCAACGTGGTGGTCACCAGCAGCGAAGGAAGCGGCACCCAGCCCTTTTCCCTTACTCCCGGTGAAAGCATAAGCGTGTCGTATGAAGGCCCCCAGCCGCCCCCGGACTGCACCCTGGTTTTCCAGGTCAACAATCCCGACGGCTCGCTCATGACCCAGGGCACCATCCTCTTCTCGGGCGGGACGTTCACGCCCGGCGAGATCGGCGACGGCTTGGAATACAGGGACTACGGTCCCGGCGAGTGCGCGCTGTGGATCACCAAATAGCCTGTCGGCAAAGACCCGAACCGGGCGTGGGCGCCGCATCGCGCGGCGCCGCGCTTCCGGGCGGCCGGGTCCGCATGATGGTTTTGCCTATTGAGATTATTGTGTTATTGAAGACGTCATGAGGTGTCCCGTTGGTTCGGCATGACGTTGTGGGCAAGGAAGCCTCGGCAGAGTTCGCTGCCGGGCTTCGTCCCGCGCCGCGGGACAGCGGCGTGGGAACGTTGAACGACCGCCCCCCGGAGCACGCGGGCGGGGCGGGCATTTCGATCGGGTGGGAATTGGTGTTCTGCAAAGCGTGTCGGCCTGTACGGGCCGTATCGCCCCTGCCGGGCGGGCTTCGGAGCGAGGGGTAGCCGGATGCGGCTGTCGCGTGCGGTCCTCCTTCTGTGCCTGCTGGCGGTCCCGGCGCTGTTCTCCGCCGCCTCGGCCCAGGAGGTTCCTGACAAGCCCGCCGCCGGTCCGGCTGCCGGGGCGGACGCCAAGACCGTCCGCATGAGTATGGGAGACGTGGTGAGCCTGACCCTGCGCAACAACCTGAGCGTCAGGACCAGCTATCTGGACCGGGTGATGGAGAAGTTCGACCTGGAGCAGGCCGACGTCAAGTTCGAACCCACCGTGAACATCGACGGCACGGTCAACCTGGAGGCCGTGAACCGGAACCGGCGGGTCAGCGGCCATGCCAAGTCCGGCACGGAGTCCACCCAGGAGGCGACGCTGAACACCACCGTGGAACAGAACATCCCCACCGGCGCGACCCTCACCTTCGGCTGGGAGAACACCTACGCCAACGACGCCAGCACCGACCTTGGCTACAGCTCGGCCACGGGACGGATGACGCGGTCCAATACCCGGTCCGACGGCGTCGCGTCCACTCTGTCGGCGGAGCTGTCCCAGCCCCTGCTCAAGGGCGCGGGCATCGACTACAACACGGCCTCGGTCCGGATCGCCCACATCCAGGAGGAGCGGAACGTCCTGAACCTGCGGGACACCCTGAGCGCCCTTATCAACGAGGGCGTGAACTATTTTTTCACCTTCGTGCAGGCCAAGGAGAACCTGGACATCCAGCGGCAGGCGCTGGACCGCTCCAGGCGGCTGCTGGAGATCAACCGGTTCAAGATGAGCCTGGGCCGCATGTCCCGCAGCGACGTGACCCAGGCCGAGGCGGACGAGGCCTCCCAGGAACTCTCGCTGGAACAGGCTATCAACTACTATGACGAGGCCCGCCGGAACCTGCTGAACCACCTTGACATGGACCCGGACCTGCAAATCGAACCGGCCATGGAGGGGTATCGGGAGCTGCACCCCGAGATGGACGAGTGCCTGGCCGTGGCCCGGCGGCGCAACCAGACCTACCTGGACAAGATTTTCGACGTGGACGTGGCCGAAATCAACTACATGATGGCCGAAAACGAGCGCCAGTGGGACGTCTCGGTCAAGGCCGGGGCGGGCCGGACCAACGGCAAGGACAACCCCGGCCGCGCCTACACCGACACCGAGACCCACGTGGGCGTGACCCTGGACGCGCCCGTCAACCTCTGGGGCGCGGACTACATGGACCGCAAGCAGGCGCTGCTCTCGGCCGCCACCGGCCGGCGCAAGGCCAAGGTCGCGCTGCAAAAGGCGGAGACGGACCTCCAGACCAACGTGGCCAACACGGTGCGCAACGTGAACATGCGCCTCAAGTTCATCGGGCTGGCCAAGCGGAACACCGAGCTGCAGAAAGAACAGTTGGACAACGAGAACGCCAAGCTCATGGCCGGACGCACCACCAACTTCCAGGTGGTGACCTACCAGGGCCAGTTGGTCTCGGCCCAGCAGGCGGAGGTGGCCAGCATCATCTCCTACCTCCAGGCCCTACTGGAGCTGGACCAGCTTCTGGGCACGACCATGAAGACATGGAAGGTGGAGTTCCGGCCGGACGACACGCGACTGGAAAAAGAGCTCAATGACGAAGTCAGGCCGCTCGTATGGAGTTGGTGGTAGCCATGGACGCATCGCATTTCGACAACGCGCTTTCCGGCGGCATCCTCGAGAGCATGGGGGACGGGGTCCTCGTCCTGCGCGCCGACGGCCGGGTGGCCGTGGCCAACGCCGCCGCCTGCGCCATTCTGGGCATGGACGCCATGGAGAAGGACTTCGTCCTGGCCCGGCTCCTGGAGTTCGGCGGCGGCAACGACGGATTTTTACAGGTCCTGCTCGATTCGGTCTACGACGGCGTGACCATTCACGACCGGGTCACGCGCTTCGTCCGGCCCGACGGGGAGGAGCGGAGCCTGGGCGTGACCGCCTCCCACCTGCGCGACGCGGGCGGCAAGGTCCGGGGCTCGTTCATTGTGCTCAGGGACATGACCGAGGTGGAGTCGCTCCGGCAGAGCGGGGAGGCGCTCAACGAGGAACTGAAAAAGGCGCTGCGGGTGGCCGATGAAAAGACCCGGGAACTGGAGTCCGCCCTGTTGCACGGGCAGCGGTTCCGGCTGTGGCTGGCCGTGGGCGTCGTCGTCCTGTTTGTGGGGCTGGGGGCCTATCACTGGTTTTCCGGGCCGGAGGGGCGGCATGCGGAGACGGTCGTCGTCTCGGACA
Source organism: Pseudodesulfovibrio sp. (assembly GCF_028692895.1). Lineage (GTDB taxonomy): Bacteria > Desulfobacterota > Desulfovibrionia > Desulfovibrionales > Desulfovibrionaceae > Pseudodesulfovibrio. The sequence goes on along the minus strand of NZ_JAQUWN010000049.1, from coordinate 18,431 downwards.
AGGACAGCGGCGTCCTGACCGTGGCCCCGCGCCTCCTGACCCGTTCCATCTCCCTGTCCGGGACCGTGGCCCCGCTGGAGGAGGTGGTTTTCACCGCCCCGTTCCAGGGCATGATAAAACGGCTGCCCTTCCACTACGGCGACCATGTGAAGGAGGGCCAGGAGCTGGTGGTGCTGGAGGCCTCCTCCATGGAGAGCAGGGTGCGCGACGCGCGGACCGAGTACATCAAGGCCCGCAAGCAGATGATGGAGATGGTGCACTGGGACAAGGCCGTGGACGTGTCCCGGGCCCGGCGCGACGTGAGCCAGGCCCATAGCCAAATGGCCATGGCCGAGGGCAAGGCGGAAGAGGACAGGAAGCTCCTCGACCAGGGCATCATCCCCAAGAGCGAGTACGACAGCTCCATGCAGGAGCTGCGGACCAAGAAGATGCAGTACGCCGCCAGCCGCGAGACCCTGCGTTCCGTCATGGACAAGGGCGACGCCGAGTACGTCGAGATCGCCCGGATGGAGCTGGATAACGCCGAGGCCAAGCTCAAGGCCGCCGAGGAGCAATTGGCCGGGGCCAGGATCACGGCCCCCGTGGCCGGGGTGGCCATCCGTCCTTCGGCCGTGACCGCGGACCAGAGCAAGCTGGCCGTGGGCATCGTGGTCAACGAAGGGCAGCCGCTGGTTTCCGTCGGCAGCCTGGCGGGTCTCTCCATCGTCGCCGAGGTGGACGAGCTCGACATCAACAGCCTGAAAAAGGGGCAGCCGGTCAAGGTCTCGGGCGACGCCTTCCCCGGCATCACGCTCAAGGGGCGCATCGACCAGATTTCCTCCCAGGCCAACGACGGCCAGGTGCCGACCTTCACCGCCACCATCCGGCTCACCGAACTGCCCGCCGACGTCGGCGACAAGGTCCGGCTCGGCATGACGGCCAGCATGCAGGTGGAGACCTATTCCAACCCCCAGGCGCTGCTCGTGCCCCTGTCCGCCGTGGCCACGACGGGCGGCCGCAGCGTCGTGCGCGTCAAGGACAAGGACGGCAAGGTGGAGGAGCGGGCCGTCACCACCGGCTACACGACCCTGACCGAGGTGGAGGTCCGGACCGGGCTCAAGCCGGGCGAGACCGTCCTGACCGGGGCCCCTGCGGGAGGCGGGAATGCTGGATCTGAAAAACATCCGTAAGTCCTACCTGCTGGGCACGGTCGAGGTGGAGATCCTCAAGGGCGTGGACCTGCACGTGGACCGGGGCGAGATGCTGGCCGTGGTCGGGGCCTCGGGCTGCGGCAAGAGCACCCTCATGAACATCATGGGTTTCCTGGACGTGCCCAGCTCCGGCGAATACCTCTTCCGAGGGCGCTCGGCCCAGGGGCTCTCGGACGAAGAGCTCTCCCACATCCGCAACACCGACATCGGTTTCGTCTTCCAGCAGTTCAACCTGCTGTCCCGGCTGACCGCCCTGGACAACGTCGGCCTGCCCCTGGTCTATCGCGGAGTGCCCGTCAAGGAGCGGCGCGAGCGGGGGCGGGAGATGCTGGACAGGGTCGGCATGGGCGAGCGGTGGCGCCACCGGCCCGGCGAGCTTTCCGGCGGCCAGCAGCAGCGGGTGGCCATCGCCCGCGCCCTGTGCGGCCAGCCCTCGATCATCCTGGCGGACGAGCCCACCGGGGCCCTGGACACGGCCACGAGCCGCGACATCATGGACCTCTTCGCCTCCCTGAACCGGGACGAGGGCATCACCGTGGTCCTGATTACCCACGACCCCGGCCTGGCGAAACGGTGCGCCCGCTCGGTCTGCATGGTCGACGGGCTGGTGGAGACGGTATGATCCTGAGCGAAAACATACAGGAATCACTCAATTCGCTGTGGGGGGCCAAGCAGCGCTCCCTGCTGGCCCTGATCGGCATCGTCATCGGCATCGGTTCGGTCATCGCCATGGTCGCCGTGGGGCAGATCGTGGAGAACGAGTCCATCCGGCAGTTCCGCGAGATGGGCACCGACGTCTGCATGGTCCGGGAGAACGTCCTGCCCGGCAAGCACGGCAAACGCGGCGGCAGCGCGGGCATGTCACTGGCCGACGTCGCCAAGGTGCCCGGGCAGTGTCCCGCCATCCGGACGGTGGCGCCCTACGTCAACCTCTATTCCCGGCTGACCCGCGACGGCAGGCGCGTCCCCTGTCCCGGCCTGGGCGTGACCGGAGGCTTCCGGGATATGTTCAAGGTGCCCATGGCCGAGGGGCGGTTCATCTCCGACCTGGACGGGTACGAGAGTTTCTGCGTCCTGGGCCACACCAAGGCCGAGTGGCTGCGGGCGCAGGGCGCGGGCGCCCTCGTGGGTTCCGATGTGCTCTTCGGCGGCAGGCTCTATACCGTGGTCGGCGTGGCCGGGCCGGTGCTCTCGGGCTCGTTTCGGCCCTACGAGATCAACGAGGGGATCATGGTGCCCATCCGGCTGGCCCTGCGGCTGCCGGACCGGCCTCGGATCGGGGCCTTCGCCGCGCGCATGACCGGCAGCGGGGAGACCGGGGAGGCCACGCGCCAGGTCAAGGCGTTCTTTCGCTACACGAACCGGATGAACGTTGACGTGGTCGGCGCCGAGGACCTGGTGGCGCAGATGGAGCGGCAGATGCGCATGTTCACCCTGATGCTCGGGGCCATCGGCTCCATCGCCCTGATCGTGGGCGGGGTGGGGGTGATGAACGTCATGCTCGTGTCCGTGTCCGAGCGGCGTCGGGAGATCGGCATCCGCCGGGCCCTTGGGGCGGAGCGGAAGGACATTCAGCTCCAGTTCCTGGTCGAGTCCGTGGTCCTTTCCTTTGTGGGCGGAATCCTGGGCCTGCTCCTGGGCGTGGGCGCGGTGGCCGTGATCTGCCGCTTCACGGGCTGGGAGTTCTTCGTCTCCTTCCTGTCCGTGCTCCTGGGCGTGGGCGTTTCGGCGGCCGTGGGCATCTTCTTCGGCTACTACCCGGCCCGCCAGGCCGCCCGTCTCAGCCCCATCGACGCCCTCCGCTCGGAATAGGCCGGGCTCCCGAAGGACCGTCTCCCCCCGCCCGGCGCAGCCGCCCCGGAGCCCGAGTCTGTCTAATCGCATTGCCATTTCACCCGCATGCTGTATGCTGGCTCAAATCACCAACACAGGCCTCGGAGGTTGACGGATGGGCAAGCTGATAAAGGAGAAGGGCGATAAGGGGAGACTGCACATCGACACGCCGCTGCTGGGCGAGTCCCTGGTGGCGAAGAGCCTGCTTCGGAGCACCGAGGCGGACGAATATTTCCGTATGCAGCCGGACGTGAACGTGCTGAAGATCGGCGGCCAGTCCATCATGGACCGAGGCGCCAAGGCGTTGTTCCCGATCCTCGACGAGCTTATCAAGGCCAAGGAAAAGCACAAGATCCTGCTCATGTGCGGCGGCGGCACCCGAGCCCGGCACGTCTACAACATCGGCATCGACCTCGGCATGCCCACCGGCGTGCTCTCCAAGCTGGGCGACAAGGTCTCGGCGCAGAACGCGGAGATGCTGACGGTCCTGCTGGCCAAGCACGGCGGAGCCATGATCGGGCACGGCGCGCACATGGAGCAGCTCCATATGTACTGCCAGCTCGGCTACCTGCCCATCACCACCGGCATCCCGCCCTACGGCTGGTTCGAGCAGCCCGCGGAGGTGGGGTCCATCCCGCCGCACCGGACCGACTCGGGCGCGTTCCTGCTGGCGGAGAACATCGGGGCCCGGTCGCTCATCTATCTCAAGGACGAAAAGGGGATGTACGAGAACGACCCGAAGAAGGGCGACCGCGACACCATGAAATTCATCGACAAGATCCACGTGGACGAGCTCATCGCCATGGACCTCGAGGACCTCATCGTGGAGCGCCCGGTCCTGACCTTCCTCAAGAACGCCAAGACGCTCAAGTCCTTCCAGATCATCGACGTGCTGCGCCATCCCGAGCACCTGCACGCCGCCCTGGAGGGCGAGCACGTCGGGACCATCATCTACAAGGACTGACGGGGGAAAGCGCGCCAAAAAAGGCCGGGAGCATCGCGCTCCCGGCCTGTCGCCTGCGGATCAGGCCCGCCTGCCTTCGGTCCCTTCGCCGTCGCGGCTCAGGTAGACGATTTCAGCGCCGGTGTGCAGCGCCATCTCCTTGAGTTCGCACTGGCGGATGCGCTTGGCGTAGACCTTCAGGTCCCCGCCCTCAACGCCGACCACGCGGAACCTGGGACGCTTGGTCCCTTCCTCGGCCCTGTTGCGTTCTCTGACGAAAATCTTCATGGTTGCCTCCCTGATGTTGTGTCCCTGAGGATCATTGTGTTTAATATACATATATCCTCTAAGAATATATAGTCAAGAAGGAAGGGGTGGAAAATGTCGAAGGATGTGGGCGGCAACAAGCCGCAGCGATACGTGCAGGCCTCGCTCCTGATGGCCCTCAGCCAGGGGGAATCCTATGGATATCAACTGATTCAGGATATCGGGGAGTATGGTTTCCTGCGCGGTGACGCGCCTCCGGGCATGATCTACCGGCATCTGCGCCAGATGGACGAGGACGGGCTGGTGACCTCCGGCTGGGAGGCCGAGGGCGACGGCCCGGCCAAGCGGGTCTACGCCATCACCCCCGAGGGGCGCGAGGTGCTTGAGGCCTGGATTCTTCACATGGAGCGCCAGCGCGACCGGCTGGACGCCTTCATCCGGCGGTACAAGGGGGAGTGACGGCTCCGCCTTGCCGGGGGGTGTGCTTTTTGCCCGGCTTGCCGTGGGCGGGTTGCCAGACTCCCGGCTCGACCTGCCTGACCTGCAGGACCGGCCCGCCCGCCCAGAGGGAGGGGCGCATCCAGTGCGTGTCGACCATCCGGTCCGTGGGCAGTGGAACCGCAGGGTCGCGGTCCGTTGAAACCACCCGGATGCCCGCGCCGGTCAGGTCCTCGACGCACAGTTCGGGCCCGAGCGAGCGGAGCGCTCCGTACTCGATGAACCTGCCGCACCAGCCGTACCGCGTCAGCCCCACGGCCGCGCAGGCCCCGATGACGCCGTCGTTGGAGCCGCCCAGCCCAAGGAGCTCGACGCCGCGGGCGACTGCCATGGCCGCCTTCTGGGTCGTGCGGCGGCCGGTGGCTTCCTGTCCGAAGCGGATCATCGCCGCATCCACGTCCGCTTCGCGCGCCACGCACAGGCCGGGATCGCTCCCGGGGGCGCAGTGCGCGCGCAGATGCGCAACCGCCAGGTCGCGCAACGCGTCCATCGAACCGTCGGGGTCCATCTCGATGATGGCGCAGGCGGAACTGTTGTTCGAGGTGAAGGGGATGCCTTCGAGGCGGGGGTGCTGGTGGCGCACCACGCCCACGGCGCGGTATTCTTCCGGAAGGGAGCGGATGAATCCCCTGACCAGTCGCCCGGTCCCCATGGGAGCGTCCAGGTCGTCGGTGTCGTCAAAGCCGAGGTATATGTTCATGGGGCGTGCATTACACCCGCCGGACGGACCGGGCAACACGGAATGCGGACACTTCAGGCGGATGCGGCCGGGAGCTGTTTTCCCGGAGGGATGTATGCGTATTCCATCTTCCCGAAAATCTGTTAGGTTTTGAGCGGACACCACCAACAACGCAACCGGAGCTCGCCAGTGGATTATCTGTTGCAAGGTTTCATGCAGGGGTTCGTGCTGCTGTTCAACGGGGACGCCGAGACCTATTCGGCGATATGGGCCACGGTCTACGCGTCCTCGCTGTCCATGGCGTGCAGCCTGCTCATCGGTGTCCCGCTCGGGTTCCTGCTCGGCTACACGACCTTTCCCGGCAAAGGGGCGGTCCGGACCACGGTGGACACGCTGCTCTCCTTTCCCACCGTGGTCATCGGCCTGGTCGTCTACGCCCTCCTGACCCGGAACGGCCCCCTGGGCGGCACCGGGCTGCTCTTCACCATTCCCGGCGTGGCCGTGGGCCAGACCCTGCTCGGCCTGCCCATCATCGTCGCCCTGACCGCCAACGCGGTGGAGGGGCTGGACAAGCGGCTGCCCATGACGTTGATAACCCTGGGCGCGAGCCGACGCCAGATACTGTGGGCCACGGTGACGGAGGCGCGCTTTTCGATCATCCTCGCCGCCATGGCCGCCTATGGCCGCATCGTCTCCGAAATCGGCATCTCCATGATGGTCGGCGGCAACATCAAGTGGCACACGCGAACCATCACCACGGCCATCGCCCTGGAAACCGGCAAGGGCGAATTCGCCATGGGCGTCGCGCTGGGCATGGTCCTGCTGGCCGTGGCCCTGGCCGTCAACGTGGCCGCCGCCGGGATGAAGAAGAAGGCGGTGCAATGATCCAGCCCCTCGTGAGCCTGAAAAACGTCACCCAGTCCTACTCCGGGCGCACCGTGCTGTCCGTGGACGCGCTGGACGTCATGCCCGGGGCCATTCTCGGGCTGGCCGGGCCGAACGGCTCTGGCAAATCCACGATGCTCCGGCTGATCGCCTTCCTCGAAGCCCCGGCGTCGGGCGAAATCCTGTTTCGGGGGCGGCCCGCTTCGATCCGGCCCGGTGCGGCGCATCGCGACGTGACCCTGCTCGTGCAGGAGCCCTACCTGCTCAAGCGGACCGTCTTCGCCAACATCGCCTATGGCCTCAAGGTGCGGGGCAAGAACGACATCCCGGCCAAGGTGCGCCGGGCCATGGAGCTGGTGGGCCTCGCCCCGGACCAGTTCGCCAGGCGGCAGTGGTTCGAGCTCTCGGGCGGGGAATGCCAGCGCGTCGCCCTGGCCGCACGCCTGGTGCTCAAGCCCCGGCTGCTGCTGATGGACGAACCCACGGCCAGCCTTGACGAAAAAAGCTCCCGGCTCGTCCGGGAGGCGGCCCTTTTCGCGCGCAACGAACTGGGCGCGGGCCTGGTGACGGCCAGCCACGACATGTCCTGGCTCCGCGACGTCAGCGACTGCGTCCTGCATATGGACGGCGGGCGCATCGTCGGTCGGGAGCAATTGTCCTGACATCGTTTCGGAATCGTCCCGCAGTGTGGCAGGACGCCCCTACGAGGGGCGGGCGGCCGAAATGACGGCAAAGGGAAAGGGCCGCGGCGTGAACCGCAGCCCTTTTGCTTTCGGTGTTCCCCAGTGGCGTAGCGTCACCGGGAAACAGTGTGTGGGCCTAATGTCGTTTCCGGCTGCGCCAGGCCATGCCCAGCAGGGCGAGGTTGGCCAGAACGCTCAGACCCAGGGCGACCGAGATGGGGGTGGGCCCCGCCTGCGGGACTGGCGCGGCCGCGCCCGCAAGGTCGGCCTTCGAGCCCGACACGAGCACTTCCAGCGTCCCCTTGTGGCCCATCTCGTCCCACGCGGTCACGGTCCAGTCGCCCGGCTTGTCGGGCACGAAGCTGACTATGCCGCGCGCGTCGGTGCGGCCGTTCTGGAATTCCAGGTCCGGGGAGCTGCCCGGGCCGAAAACCTTGCACTCCGCGTAGGACATGGGCTCCCCGCCCGCATAACCGAACCGCACGGCCACGGCGCGGTCGGCGATGACGCCGTAGGTCACGCCGTGGCCATAGGCCAGGGATGTGAAGAGCGCCGTGATGCACAGCGCCGCGAGCATCGCTCTGCCCATGCTACTTCACCGGGAAGGCCAGGACGCTGCGCATGGCGTGCTGCTCGTAGTTGTCGCCCTTCCTGTCCACGACGTACTGCACGCGCACCATCCAGAAGCCCGGCGCGGAGATGGTGATGTCGGCCTTTCCCTCGCCGTAGGGCTCGGTGAAGTACGCGTAGGCGTTGGGGGTGTCCGTGAAGCCGTCGTAGGTGGCGGTCACGGCGTCCGGGGACACGGGCTTGCCGTCGTGCAGGATCTGCACGGTCAGCGTGTCGCCCACCTTCAGCGCGAGCGGGTTGTTCAGGGGCACGATCTCCAGGGCGTCGCCGGTCTTCACGTCCCATCCCTGGGTCTTGCCGCCCACGGGAATGAGGGTCTTGCAGAATTTTTCATACTTGCGCGACCAGACCACGCCCTTGAGGGTGTTGCGGTCGCCCTTGAGCACGCCCTTGGGCGTCTTGCTCCAGACCTCGCCCAGCCGGTGGCCGTGCAGCAGGGCCGCCCCCGGCTGGCCCAGCTTGACCGCGCCGGTGAACGTCTTGAACGCATCGTCCGCGGCCAGGGGGATGGCCTTGCCCAGATAGTCGGCCTTCACGTTGGCCGGGTTTTCCAGCTCCTCGCTCTTCATGAACACGTGCGACGAGACCAGGGAGAAGGGCGTTTCCTGGCCGGGGGAATAGGTCTTCCAGCTTTGCGGAACCAGGACGAATTCGTGGGCCGATGCGGATATTGCCGATGCGGCCACGAGGAACATGGCTGCGCACAACAGAGCGATACGTCGGTTCATGTGATGCCTCTTTATAAAAGTAATATGTTTATGATGCATATGAAATAACAAGAGGTGCCACGCTGAGTCAAGGTGGTCGATCACAGAGAATGCATTGGCCGGGGATTTGATCCATGCCCGTTCGCAGGAGCCGTTACGGCCGTCCACCAAGGGCCGCGACGGTTGCGCGGGAGGGGGGCTTTCAACGAATGCCGGAATGGGAGAATCGCGGCCAGGCTGACTGCTTATATTAGTTGTTTCAATAGGTTGATAGTTCCAAGCCGCAAAGAAGCCGAGCCGCCGTGGAAACGACGCCTGGGTGAGGCGCAATGCCTGCCGGAAAGAAAGCGGGAATGGGACTGCCTGCGGCTACTGCTTGAGCGCCTTGATCTTCTTGATGTTGTCGGTCTTGCCGAGAAGGATCAGGATGTCGTCGGCCTTGATGGTGAAATCTGCGGGCGGGACGAGCATGAAGTTCTCCGGGGAACGCTCCTTGATCGCGATGATGTGGACGTTGTGCTTGGCCCGGAGATTCAATTCCTTGAGGTTCTTGTTGACGAACTCCCTGGGCGTTTCGACCTGGGCCAGGTCGTATTCTTCGGCGAGGGGGATGAAGTCGAGGATGTTCGGCCGTGACAGGCTGCGGGAGACGCGGACGGCGGAATCCCGTTCCGGATGGATTATCTGGGTCGCGCCCACGCGGCGCAGTATCTTGGCGTGGTCGTCGTCCAGGGCCTTGACCAGTATCTCCTTCGCGCCGATTTCATTGAGGTACAGGCAAATCAGGATGCTGATGCTGATCCGCGTTCCCGTGGAGACGATGACTCCGTCCATGTGTTCCAGGCCGAGCGCCTTCAGCGACTCCCGGTTGGTGGCGTCGATAACGATGGCCTCGGTGGCGAAGGCGTCGATGGCCTGGACCCGCGCCTTGTCGGAATCCATGGCGACGACCTCGTTGCCGTCTTCGAACAGGGCTTTCGCCGCGTAAAAACCGAAATTGCCGAGGCCGATAACCGCAAATCGTTTCATAACCAATATCTCCTAACCGACCATTACGTTTTCTTCGGAATATTCGATGCCGCCCGAGGTCCCCGCGCCGACCACTATGTAGGCGAACGTCAGGACGCCGACCCGGCCGACGATCATCATCAGGATGATCCAGAGCTTGCCCCAGGTGCCGAGTTGCGGGGTGACGCCCATGGACAGTCCCACCGTGCCGAACGCCGACACGGTTTCGAAAAGGTAGGTCAGGAAGGCGCCGCGCGGCGCGCTCGCTTCGTGACCGATAGCCGTGTCTCCCAGAAGGAGAAGGAACAGGACAACGCCTATGATCCCGATGGATACGAGCATGAGGGACATGGTCCTGGTTACGGTTTCCGGCGGGATGCTTTTCTTGAACAGGTTCACGCGCTGACGCCGTTTGATCCTGCTCCAGGTGAACGCCGTCAGCAGCGCGAGGGTGGTTGTCTTGACTCCTCCGCCGCAGGACCCCGGCGATGCGCCGAAGAACATGAGGAAGATTATCAGGGCCAGCGTGGCGTCCTTGAGTGACCCGATGTCGACCGTGTTGAAACCTGCCGTTCGACAGGTGACGGACTGGAACAGCGAGGCCAGCATCTTGTGCCGAAGGGAAGTCCCATGCAGCGAATTGGGGTTTTCCAGAAAAAGGAATAATAGCCCCCCGGCGACAATGAGCAGGAGCGTCGTCCACAAGACGGTCTTGGTTTGCACCGAGAGTCTCGGGCGCCTGCCGTCCCTTTTTCTCAGCCGGAAGCGCAGTTCGTGGATGACGGGGAATCCCAGGCCTCCGGCGACGATCAGTCCGCAAACGGTCAGGTTGAGGGCCGCTCCGTCGCCGAACTTCGTCATGCTGTCCGGAAAGGTGGAAAAACCGGCGTTGCAGAACGCCGAAACGGCGTGGAAGACGCCATAATAGAGCGCGTCGCGCAGGCCGAAATCGTCGACCCATTGGATGGTCAGCGCGACGGCCCCGAGCAGCTCCGCCGTCAGCGTGAAGTAGATGATGCTTCGGACCAGGCCGAGAATGTCTTCGCGGGGTGTATGTGCGAAAACGTCCTGCATGGCCATTCTGTGTCGGATGGAGATGCCCCGGCCCATCCAGCGGAACAGGAAAACGGAGATGGTCATCACTCCGAGCCCGCCGATCTGGATGAGCGCCAGGATCACGAGTTGGCCGAAAAGGGTGAAGAAACCGCCGGTGTCCACCACCGCCAGCCCCGTCACGCACACGGCGGACGTGGCCGTGAACAGGGCGTCGATCAAGGGGATGGTTCCCTGGCGGGTTGCCCAGGGGAGAGAAAGCAGGGAGGCTCCCGCCAAGATCGCCAGGAGAAAGCTGGACAGGACGAGCCCGGCGGGGTGGATTTTGAGAACCTTGCCGCCGAAGGTCATGAACGAACCCTGGGGGTTTGGAAGTATTCGCACCTCGCATGGTTTTCCGTCTCGCACGATTCGCGCCGTCGGCGTCCGCCGAGCACCATGCGGTTCAGATAGGCCCCGCAGACGGCCATGGCCCCGGCCCCATCGGGGGCGACGCTGCCCAGGTACGGACAAAGGGCGGCCCGGAAATGGCCTGCGCGTTGTCCTTCGCCGAGAGAGCCGAGAATATCAAGCGCCTTCCGGTCATCCAGTCCGCCGCCGGTTGCGGTCGCTGCATAGTCGACCCCTGCCGCGTACAGCCTGTCCATCAGGGCCCTGTCCTTGCCGGGCAACAGGACGGTGACGGCGCAACCCCGCGTGCGCCTGTTGCGCTTCAGTGTTTCGCACAGCTCCACGTACATCTCCAGGGTGGGGTCGATCGGATCTGGGAACCGGATCAGTATCATTCCCGGTACGGTCGCAATGGCCGCCTCCAGGCAGCTCAGGGGACTTCAGGTCCAGAGCCCGTCGCGGCCGGTTCCGGGGTCGCACGATGCATCGCAGACCAGGAAGTGTGGCGTTGTGCGCATTGCATCATTCATGGGCCTTCCCCTTGGCCTCTTTCTTCAAATAGTTGCGCGCATCTCCGCCGAGTTTGAACAGGCTCGCTATGACGACCAGGAATTCCAGGCGGCCGAGGAACATGGCCAGGCTTTCGGCCCACAGCCCCGAATTCGGCATCCCCGGCGAGGTCACTCCGATGCTGAGCCCCACGGTTCCCAGCGCGGACGCGAATTCGAACAGGGAATGCTCCAGGCTGAAACCGCAGGAACACAGCAGCAGGACGCCGATGGCGAAAAGGGCCAGGTAGAGAAAGACGAAGACCGAGACCTGCCGCACCTGCCCGTCATCCAGGAAGATCCGATGTTCCCCTTCCCACAGGACGTTTTCCAGCACCGCATTGCGGGGGGCCGTCAGCCGCCGGACCTCGAAAACGAGGGCGCGCCACAGGAGATGGATGCGGAATTGCTTGATGCCGCCCGCCGTCGAGCATGTCCCGCCGCCGATGAGCATCAATCCGAGCAGGACGGCCAAGCCGACCCCGTTCCAGTCGCCATAGCCCACCGTGGAGAACCCCGTGGTGGTGAGGGCCGAGACGGTCTCGAACACGGCGACGCGCAGGGATTTCCCCAGATGCGGATACAGGGACGCGCTGGTGAGGAAAAACAGCGCGGCGGAAGCCAGCGGGACCATAAGCGCGAACAGGCGCACCTCGCCGTTGCGGGCCACGGTGCGAAGATGGCCGCGCCAGAGGAACCATGCGGTGACAAAGCTCAGGTTGCCCAGAATCATCAGCGGGATGGTCACGGCCTCGATGGCCGGCGAATTCCAGTAGCCGATGCTCTCGGCCCGTGTGGAAAAGCCTCCGGTGGAGATGGCGGCGAAGGAATGGTTGACGGCGTCGAACCAGGTCATGCCGGCTATCCGGTACCCGAGCGTCCCGGCCGCGGCGTAACCCACATATATGACCAGGACGAGCCGTGCCGAGCGCTTGACGTTGGGGACCAGTTGGTCGCCGCGTCCCTCGGCGTTGGACACCCCCACCCCGGCTGGACCGAGGATGGCCGACATCATGATGATCGCCAACCCGGCTCCTCCGAGGAGCTGGATCACGCTGCGCCACAGCAGGGTGGTGTGGGCCGCGTTTTCCACGTCCACTACCGACAATCCCGTGGTCGTCCAGCCGCTTATGGACTCGAAGATTGCCTGGGAAAAGGTGAGTCCCTCCGTGGCGATGAAAGGCCAGGCGGAAAAAACGACCACCAGCAGCCAGCTCAGGCACACGATCACGCCGCCTTCCTGCATGGACAGGTGTTCCTGCGTGGCATGACGGCGGAGGGAGAGCAGCAGCCCCCCCAATCCGCACAGCGCCGCTGCCGGGAAGACGTACGCCATGGCATTGGCGGCTTCCTCCGGCCAAGCCCAAAGCGCCAGCAACGGAGAGAGCATGGCCGCTCCGCAGATGAGGCAGACCAGCCCCACGGAGCAGAGAATGGCGGCATATCGCTGCCGGAGATAGGTTTTTTCTCTCATGGCGGGTCTATCTACCCTCGCCCGTGATGATCTTCAGGGCCGCGCCGTGGTTTTCGGGCAGCGTTATCAGCACCACGGTGTCCCCCGTCCGGAGGTCGTTGTCGCCGCGCGGCACGATGGGGTCGCCGTCGCGAATCACCACTGCGACCAGGGTGTTTTCTGGCAACACGATGTCCTTGAGCTGCTTGCCCGCAACGGGGGCGTCCTCGGGCAAAAGGATTTCCGTGACGTTGACCCGACCTTCGCCCACCGGGAGCAGGTTCGTTATCTCTTCAAGGGCCGCGCGTTGTTCGATCAGGCTCCCCACGATGTTCGTGGTGGAAAAGGCCGACACCCCGAGCTGCTCGAACACCTCGACGTTGTCGGGATCGTTGGCCAGGGCCACGGTCCGGGGCACGCCGAACTGGAGCGAGGCGAGCTGGCAGATGACCAGGTTGTCCTGGTCCCTCGGGGCGATGGCGAGCACGGCGTCCGCACGCCTGGCTCCGGCCTGCGCCAGGATATGCTCGTCGCCGCCGTCGCCGCAGATCACCTCGACGGTCAGCTCGCGGGACAACCTGCGGCATTCCTCGGGGTCCTTGTTGACGATGGCCACCTCATATCCTTTCGAGGCGAAGTTGCGGCCCAGGAAGTACAGCGCCTTGCCGCCTCCGACAATGATCACTCTCATAATGCCGACTCCTTGTCCCGGTCCGTCTCGCCTGCAAGGGCCTCCATGAACAGCGACGCGGCCACGGCCGTGGGGCAGATGGTCCTGATGCCAAGCCGCTGATACACCTGTTCCCGTTTGGGATCGTAGACGCGGGCCATGACGAGGGGGGTCTTGAAGATGTTCCTTGCCACCTGGGCGACCATCAGGTTGACGTTGTCGTCGTGCGTCGTGGCGATGAGCGTGTCGGCCTTCTGGAGCTTGGCCTCCCGGAGCAGGGCGATCTGCGTCGCGTCGCCTGCGAGCCGGAATCCGCTGAATTCGGATGACAGGTCGTCGAATGTCGATTCGTCGATGTCGATGACAACCAGCGAGTTGCCCGCGGCGCTCAACTTGTTGGCCAGAATCGACCCAACCCTTCCGCAGCCGACGATCACGACGTAATGGTCATTGGTCATCGTTGCCGCCTCCCGTCTCTTCCTCGGAGGCGGCCGCGTCCGGGCCAAGGTCGATCACCCCGTATTTGCGCCAGGACGTAACGCGTTCCAGATTCGCCATTGCCGTCTTGTAGGTCGGGTCGATGTCCACAGCCATGTGGTAGAACTTGACCGCTTCGAGATGGTCGCCCCTGATTTCGTTCAGCGCGCCCAAAAGGTTGTATGCTTCGGGATGCCCGGGGGCTTCGGCGATTGCCTTTTTCACCACGGCCCGTGCGTCAGCGAACATGCCGTCCGTGATGTGCCGCTTGGCGAGCTCGATCAACGCCCCGTACTCGGCGACGGCGTCCGCATCCAGGGCCTCACGGTTGAAAACGCGTTGCGCCAGCTCCCGTATTTCACCGGGCGAAAACGGCTTCTGCAAGAAATCGACGGCCCCGAGCTTCATGGCCTCCACGGCCGAATCGATGGTGCCGTGGGCCGTTATGATGACCACCCGCAACCTGGGCCACTTCTGCCGGATGATGCGGAGGACCTCCATCCCATCCAGCCCGGGCATTTTCAGGTCCAGGAAGATCAGCCCGAAGGAGCCGGACTGCAGCCGGGAAAGGGCCTCCTCCCCGTTCACGGCCGTCTCCACTGGAAGCCCAAGCGGCTCCAAGGACTGGCTCATGGTCATCCGGATGTTCTTCTCATCATCCACAACGAGAATCGGCAGGTTGTTCATGGGTTCTCCTATTGCGCCACCGGCAGGGTGAAGGTGAAGGTGCTTCCGCTGCCTGCGGCGGATTCCACCCAGATGGAGCCGCCGTGGGCGCGAACGATCTCCTTGCAAATTGCAAGGCCCAGTCCAGTGCCTCCGGCATCCTGGCCTTTCACCTGGATGAATTTCTGAAAGATTTTAGTCTGGTATTCCTGCGGAATCCCCGGTCCGTCGTCCTTGACGGACAGATGGGCATACGGGCCGGCCGTGCTGGCCGTGAGGGTTATGGCGCCGCCTTCGTTCACATACCGCATGGCATTGGAGACCAGGTTGCTCAACACCCAGGTGACCTTGTTGGCGTCGGCGCGCACGTTGATCCGGGGCGCGTTCAGGACAAGGCGGATCGCCTTCCTCTCCAACTGCCCCTTGAAGACCGCCTGAACGTGCTCGAACAAGGTGGAAACCGGAACCCGCTCGAACTCCAACTCAATCCTCCCCGCCTCGATCCTCGACAAGTCGAGCAGGTCGCTGACGAGCGCCTTCATGCGCTGCACTTCCTCATGGGCGGCCTGAAGCAAATCCCTGTCCTTCTCCTCCAGCTTCTGGGCGACGTGTTCGAGAAGCAGGTCGATGCTCATGCCCAGGCTGGTCAATGGCGTCCTCAATTCATGCGAGGCGGCCATGACGAAGTCGTTCTTCAGCCGTTCTATCTCCTTCATGCGGGTAATGTCGCGGAGCAGCAGCACGACGCCGGAGAGCGTCCTCTCCCTGCCCCGGATGACGGTGACCGAAAAGAGGTAATGGCTGGGCCGGTCCCCTTTTTCAAAAGTGACGACGCGGTGCTCGTTGGGGATGTCCGGGGTCCGCCCGGTCTCGACGGCTTGGCGAACCAGGTCGCGGACCTGTCCTTCGGGAAGGATTTCCGCACATGCGGGCGCTGCGCCAGATTCGGAAAGGCCCAGCCCGAGTATCCTGCGGGCGGCCGTGTTGAGGCTCGTCGCCCGCAGGGCCGTATCGAAGACGACGAGCCCGTCTTCGATGCTTGCCAGGATGGCTTCGCCCTTGTTCTTCTCCGAGATGATCTGGTCGATGTTCATTTCGCGGAAGCGTCCTAGCTGGATGGCCATCCGGTTGAACTCCTCGGCAAGCACGCCGAGTTCATCGCCGCTTTCCACCGGCACTTTGACGGCGTAATCCCCTGACGAAATCCGCCTCGCCGCATCCACGAACCTGTCCAAGGGGCGGGTAATGCGCTTTGAGAGCATCAGGCTGAAGGCGAGGGCGATGATGAAGGCCGCCGAAGCCACCAACACCGTGGACCAGAAGGCGTAGCTCGCCAGCCGTCCGGCCTTGAGGCTGGCCGTATACATGGTTTCCTCGTTGAGGTGGCGGAGGTTCACGCAGTCCTCCCTTACCTTCAGGAAGAAAGGATGAACGTCGTTTTGGTACATGGACAATGAGGGGATGGCCGCCTGTGAGGAACGCTGGTCCGTCAGTGAGGAGAATTGCCGCCGGTAGGTGGAAAAGTCCTTTTCGATCGCCTGGATCAGTCCCTTTTCTTCGGGGATGGTGATGTTGTCCTTGGCCCTTGCGAACCATTCCAGGAAGAGGGCTTCGTTGTCGCGGAACTGGGAGACGCCCTTCGCCGCATCGCCCAGGAAGAGGAGTAGGATGCCGCTGTCCTGGCGTTCCAGGGCGTCGATCATGTTCTCAGCCGCCAGGATGCTGCGGTAGTTCTCGCTCAGGATGGCGTCCGAGGCTTTCCCCAACGAGACAAGGTTGGTGACGGACCAGGCCACCACCATTCCCAGCAACGCGAAGACCACGCCATAGCCGATCAGGATTTTTTTCTTCAGTGTCATTGTTCACGGCTCCCGTCATTCCGGAGTCAGATTCAACCTAGCAAAGCCAGTGCCAATATTAATACATGTTATTTCTGCATGTTGCTGAATGGGGAGGAATGCGCGCCTTGCAATATGCAAGGGCGGGGCGAACGGGCATTGCAAAATGCTATGCGATTCCGATCTAGATCCCGTAGGTTTTGCGGCGGCGCCAGAGGGTGGTTTGATCGATGCCGAGTATGTCCGCCGCTTCCTGCAGGGAGGACGCCTTGGCCAGGACGCGGCGGATATGCTGCTCCTCTATGGCGGCCAGGGGAACCCTGTCCCCGAGGGATATGCTTGTGGGGGAGCTGTGGGGGCTTTCCAGGATGTCGTTCGTGTCGATGGTTTCGCCGGAACTGAGGATTACCGCCCGCTCGACGGCGTTGCGGAGTTCCCGGACGTTGCCCGGCCAGGCGTGTTCCTGAAGGGCCCGGAGCGCTTCTTGCGTGAAGCCGGAAATCCGCTTGTGGTTGGCTTTGCTGAAGTAGGCCAGGAAATCCTTTGCCATGGCGGGAATGTCCTCACCTCGTTCACGCAGCGGGGGAACGGTCAGGCTGATGACGTTGAGACGGTAAAAGAGGTCTTCCCGGAACCGGCCTTCACTGACCAGACGTTCCAAATCCGCATTGGTGGCGGCGACTATCCGCACGTCGGCGCGGCGGGAGACGGATTCGCCGAGGCGCTCGTACTCCTTGTCCTGGATGAACCGGAGCAGTTTGGCTTGAACGGGCGCGGTGATGTCGGCTATCTCGTCCAGGAAGAGCGTGCCGCCTTCACACGCGGCGATGCGTCCCGGATAGTCCCGGACGGCCCCGGTGAACGCCCCCTTGGCATGCCCGAATAGTTCGCTCTCCAGAAGGTCGGGGGGAATGGCCGGACAGGAGACGACCGACATGGGTCGCAAGGAGCGGAGGCTCCAATGATGGACCGCCCTGGCGAACACCGACTTGCCGACCCCGCTTTCGCCGAGTATCAACACGATGGCTTCGGACGGCGCAGCCTTCCTGGCGGTTTCAATGGCTCGTTGCATCCCGGCGCAGGCGCTTTGAAGGCTCTCTTCCGGGCCAAGGCGCCGCAGTCCTTCCTTGAGGGTGGCGACCTCGTTCTCCAGTTCCCTGATCCGGCCCACCCTGCGAGAGATGATCTTGAGCTGATCCGTTGAAAACGGTTTGACGATGTAGTCCGTCGCCCCGCGCTGCATGGCCTCCACGACGCTTTCTATGGAAGCGTGACCTGTGATGACGACGATCTTGGTCCAGGGGGACTCCGTCGTCAGCCGCGGCAGGAGTTCCATGCCGTCCTCGTCACCCAGCCTGAGATCCACGAAGGCGAGGTCGAAGGCTTTCCGGCGGACTTCTTCGATCGCGTCGGCCGGATTGCTGACGGCAATGACGGTATGCCCCTCCGCCGTCAGGCAGTAAGACATGGTCTTTCTGATGTTGGCCACGTCGTCAACGATGAGGACGTTGAGGCCCGGTGCAATTTGATCGGTGCTTGTCATTGTGAAAACGCCTTGCCGTGATTGATCCGGCGCGTTTTCGCCGGAAGACGGGCCGGTCGGATTTAATCCGATATCAAACAGATTCCAGACTTGATGGCCCGACAGTAACACATGGGTCTTCAAACTGACAATTATTGAAAGTTTTGTTCCGAATGGGGCCATCCCCCGAAGCCGGATCGAAATATGTGGCTGTGTCCGGGAATTGGAGAGCGAGGATCGCAAGAACCTTGCCGCAGCCCGGGGGGGGGGCGTCGACTGCGTGCGACCTTCATGGAGAGTGACGCGAAATCCATCGCCACGCCCCGGTGGAACAACCTTTGCGTGAAGAAGACCGCCGGGGCTGTGGATGCCCCGGATGTCGCCTTGGCGGATGCCCGGTCCGAAAGGAAGGCCTGGCCGATGCGGTCGGAAGCTGATCCCGGAAAAATGACACTTGCGGGTGCCGCGCGAAAAGGAAAAGGCCTTACGCG
>NZ_JAQUWN010000048.1 GCF_028692895.1 Pseudodesulfovibrio sp. | reverse complement strand
CTTTGGGTTTGCAGTCCCGCGACATATAATCCGAATATGATCCATTTGTCATGAGCCTCCTTGCGAAATGGTTCGATATTTTTTCGGGGGGGAGGCGATCCGCCGGGCGAGCGCAAAAAAAGCGGGGCCGCTCCGATGGAGCGGCCCCGCCATGCCGTCGTTTGCTGCCGAGCTCTAGGGATTGTTGAGCATGGCCTCGATGAACTCGTCGGGCCACAGGGCCGGGGACGGGTCCCCTTCCATGAGCCGCTTCCTGGCCTCGGCGTCGAGAATGAAGCCGTTCTTGATGAAGCTGGTGTAGAATCCGGCCCCGTCGATGTCGCCGATCAGGATGCACCCGGCCAGCTTGTCGTCCTTGAAGATGAGCTTGCGGTAGACGCTCTTTTCCTCGTCCAGGAAGATGTCTGTCTGCGCGCCCGCCTCGTCCGCCTGGGATGTCTCGCCCACGGAGATGGTGGGCAGTCCGTAGTAGGTGATGGAGTTCATGGACAGGCCGCCGGTGTACGGGGTGTTCGTCCCGGCCATGTTCAGGCCGGCGTAGCGGCCCTGGGAATAGGCGTTGGGCCAGATGGGCCTGACGGTGTATTCGCCGGTGAGCAGATCCTTGGCCTCGGCCACGTCGCCCGCCGCGAAGATGTCGGGATTGCTCGTGGCCATGTAGTCGTCCACGCGGATGCCCTTGTTGGTGGTCAGCCCGGCCTGGGCGGCCAGGCCCATGTTGGGCCGCACGCCCGCGGCCACGATGACCACGTCGGCCTCCACGAAGCCCCGGTCGGTCTCCACGCCCTTGATGGACCCGTCGCCGTGGCGCACGATGGCCTCGGTGCTGGTCCCCTGCATGAAGCGGATTCCGTTCTTTTCCAGGTGGCTGACGATGAGGTCGCCCGCCGTCTCGTCGAAATAGGCGCGCATGATGCGCGAGCGGACCACGACCGTGACGTGCACGCCCTTCTCGGCAAAGCCCTCGGCCGCCTTGAGGGCGATGAGGCCCGCGCCGATGACCACGACGTGCTGCACGCGGTCCACCAGCTCCTTGAGCGCCTCGGCATGGGCCACGGTGGTGAAGTTGTGCACGCCGGGGCCGTCGATGCCCGGCAGGGCGGGCCTGACCGGCGCGCCACCCGTGGCCAGGAGCAGCTTGTCGTAGGAGATGGTGTCCCCGCAGTCCAGGGTGATGGCCTTTTTCTCCGCGTTCACGGAGAGCACGCGCGAGCCCAGCCGCATCTCGACGTTGTTCTTCTTGTAGAAGGACTCCGGCCTGAACGGCAGGGTGTCGAATTTGATCTTGTCCGAAAGATAGTAGGAGATCAGCGGCCGCCCGTAGGTGGGCACGGCCTCGTCGCTGACGACCAGGATGCGCCCTTCCCGGTCGTGTTGGCGAATTCCCTCGATGGCGCCGATGGCGGACACGCCGTTTCCGACAATTACGTAATCCATAGCAAGCTCTCCCGAGTCGAAATTTGGCCGGTTGCCAATATTGAAAACATCTTTCCCTTTTGGAAAACGGGAGTGATTACCTACCCATTTTCCCGTCAAAAATCCACAACTATCAATTCAAACGATAGTTTAATGATAATATGTCAAAATAGTTCAACAAAACGTCACCCCAAAGAATTTGCGCTCCGGGGCAATAAGGGCTATTTAAATCAGCTTCAAATCGCAATCCAGGAGACGGAAATCACCGTGAGCATAGACGGAAACAAAGTACTGATCGCCAACCGGGGCGAGATCGCCGTGCGCATCATGCAGGCCTGTGCGGAGCTCGGCCTGCCCTTCGTCGCCCTCTACACCCATGAGGACAGGGAGTCCGGCCACGTTGACGTGGCCCGCCAGCTCGGCGGCGAGAGCTCCCTGTTCCGCATCCAGAACTACCTCGACGCCGGGGACATCCTCTCCGTGGCCGCCCAGGCCGGGGCCACGGCCATCCATCCCGGCTACGGTTTCTTTTCCGAAAACTACCGTTTCGCCCGCCGCGTGACCGAGCGGGACCGGCCCATGCAGTTCATCGGCCCGTCCTGGCGCGTCATCCGCGACCTGGGCGACAAGATCAACACCAAGCGGCTGGCCCGCAAGCTGGAGGTGCCCACGGTGCCCGGCTCGGACCGCGCCATCTATGACGAGATGGAGGCCGAGGCCATCGCCGAAAGCCTCTTCGAGTTCCAGGACAAGCTCGGCATCAAGCGGCCGGTGGTCCTGGTCAAGGCCTCGGCGGGCGGCGGCGGCATGGGCATCGACGAATGCGAGGACATGGCCCGCTTCCGCCAGACCTACCGCCGCATCCGCAACTACTCCCTGCGCACCTTCAACGACGAGGGCGTGCTCATTGAGCAGCGCGTCTTCGACTTCAACCACCTGGAAGTGCAGATCGTGTCCGACCGGTCCGGCAACAACCCGGTCCACTTCGGCACCCGCAACTGCTCGGTCCAGAGCCCCGGCCTGCAAAAGCGCATCGAGGTCGCGCCCGGCTTCTGGCCCAGCGGTCTGCGCTACGCCTTCGATTCCGAGGCGCTGCTCGAAAACATCACCGAATACTCCCTCTCCATCGCCCGCGAGATCGGCTACGACAACGTGGGCACCTGGGAGTGGATCGTCACCCCGGACGGCAAACCGTTCCTCATGGAGGTCAACACCCGCATCCAGGTGGAGAACGGCGTCTCGGCCGACATCGCCGCCGTCAGGGGCGACACGGGCGTGAACCTGATCCGGGAGCAGATCCGCATCGGCCTCGGCGACCCGCTGGGCTACACCCAGGAAGACGTGACCTTCGCCGGAACCAGCATCGAATACCGGCTCATCGCCGAGGACACGCAGAACGGCTTCACCCCCTGGGTGGGCCGCATCGAGACCCTGGGCTGGACCGACCACGACTGGCTCAAGGTGCACACCCATGTCCCGCGCGACCGGGCCTACCAGATTCCCACCGAATACGACCCCAACCTGGCCCTGGCCATCATCTGGGGCAAGGACCTCTCCGAAGCCAAGGAGCGCGGCCTGCAATTCCTGCGGGAGCTGAAGCTGGACGGCACGGATTCATCCGGGGCCTCCATGAAGTCCAACGTGCCGTTCCTCGTGGAAAAGACGGCCAAGTTGCTTGAATTCTAACCGACGGTAACATGAATATAGAAAAGAAACTCTCCGCCCTGTCGACGCGCATCCAGTATACGCGCGACATCTTCGGCAACAAGCCCCGCCCCGAGCTGGAGGCCTTCGCCAACGAGATCGCCGATTTTCCGGAAAAGTACCGGGACGCGGGCGAGGACCGGGCCATCCGGGCCATCGAGTCCCTGGACCAGCGCCTCTCCACCCTGGAGACGGCCATGGACGCCCAGCTCACGGCCATGGACAAGGTGCGCATCGTCCGCCACCCCCAGCGCGTCTGCCTCAAGGACATCCTGGAAAACGTCTACGACAACTACACCGAGATCGGCGGCCAGGACGAGCACTCTCTCGACCCCGGCATGCTCATTGCCCGCGCCTACATCACCCGGCGCAAGGGCAAGCGGATCATCAACCAGCCGGTCATGGTCGTGGGCCAGGAAAAGGGCCATGGCCAGGAGTTCCGCAACGGCGGCTCCATCAAGCCCTGGGGCAACAGCAAGGCGTTGAAATACATGAAGGTTGCGGCCAGGGAGCAGATTCCCATCCACACCTACGTGAACACGCCCGGCTCATATCCCATCGAGGATTTCCCCGGCGCGGCCCAGCAGATCGCCGAGAACATCTACGAGATGGCCGGGCTCGACGTGCCCATCATCGCCATCTTCTCCGAGGGCGGGTCCGGCGGCGCCGAGGCCATCGGCATGGCCGACAAGCGGCTCATGCTCTCCCACGGCTACTATTCGGTCATCTCCCCCGAGGGCGCGGCCGCCATCGAGGGCCGCATCAAGGGCAGCGAGCGCGCCCCGGCCGAGCTCATCGAGTCCTGCGCCCTGGCCCAGCGCATCACCGCCCAGGACAACCTCAAGAACGGCTACATCGACGAAATCATCCAGGAGCCGGCCCTGGGGGCGCGCGCCGACCACTTCGACTTCTACAAGCAGGTGCGCGACCAGGTCGTCCGCGCCACCGACGAGGTCACGCTCTCGGTGCGCAGCATCCGCTTCCTGCGCAAGGCCGCCCTGCGCCTGTTCAGCAAGAACGCGGACATCATCGTCCGCTGGTCCCTGAGCGAAAAGGCCCGAGAGCGGCTGGTCAACCGCCGCTACCGCAAGTACCGCCGCCTGGCCCAGAACGCCTACAAGGACAACCGCACCGTCCTCGACAAGCTGACCGCCACCAGCACCGGCATCGTCTCCTCCACCGCCTCCCTGATCCAGTACGGGCTCATCAAGCCGTTCAAGCAGGGCATCGCCAGGGTCATCGAGGAGACTACGGACGAGATCCATGTGGTCACCGGCAAGGTGGACTCCCTCTTTCGCTGCACCCTCAAGAAATTCGGGGTCAAGTCCAACTGCGACCGCCTCAAGGAGATGGAGCTGACCGGCCTCTCGCGCGCCGAGGAGGACAAGCACGTCATCGAGAGCGACACCGGCTACGTCAGTCCGCAGGCCCTGGCCGACCGCGAGGTGACCTGCCCCCACGCGGACAAGCGCGGCTGCCTGGACATCTGGGCCCGCGACCTCTACACCGACTTCGCCGGGGTCTGCCCCAACTGCGGCTACAACTTCCCCATGGAATACCAGTGGTATCTGCACCACATCTTCGACAAGGACTCGGTGCGGGAGTTCAACCGCGACATCGCCTCGGGCAACCCCACCGGATTCCCCAACTTCGAGCAGCGCGTGGCGGCCGCCAAGGAAAAGACCGGCCTCCAGAGCAGTTGCCTGACCTTCAACGCCAGCCTGGAGGGCATCCGCCTGACCTGCGCCACCCTGGTGGCCAACTTCCGGGGCGGCAGCGTGGGAGCGGCCGAGGGCGAAAAGTTCATCCGCGCCCTGGAGCTGGCCCAGACCAAGCACCAGCCCTTCCTGGCCTACGTCCACGGCACGGCGGGCATCCGCATCCAGGAGGGCGTCAACGGCCTGATCCAGATGCCCCGCTGCACCATGGCCGTGCGCCGCTACATCGAGGAAGGCGGGCTCTACATCGTGCTTTACGACACCAACTCCTACGCCGGTCCCGTGGCCTCGTTCCTGGGGTGCTCCCCCTACCAGTACGCGGTCCGCTCCTCCCGCCTGGGCTTCGCCGGTCCCGGCGTCATCAAGGAGACCACCGGCCTGGAGATTCCGCCGGACTATCACAACTGCTTCAAGGCGCTGTCGCGCGGGCACATCCAGGGAGTATGGAGTCGCAAGGACATCCGCAAGAACCTGCACCACGCCCTGCTGACCATCGGCGGGCGCAACCTTTACTATCGCTAAACCATCACCCCAGGGGTGATACGCGGGGGGCGGCCACTTCGGTGGCCGCCCCCCTTTTTTTCATCTCAACCCAATTACCACCTTGCCGTCGCACGGCCGTAACAACCCAGGAAATCCGCGGAGTACATAGACCCAGGGGAAGCAACAAACGGACTATCTCGTCTTCATAACCATGGAACGCAGCATGACCGGATCGCTACTCGCCCGTCACATTCGAGATTGGATCTTCAACCACCAAGAGGCTCCCATGCACATGGAAGTGTCCCCCAGGCGAAGGGACGACGTCCGAATTCCGACCTGCGACTACACGCTGATTCTCATCTCCATCAAGGATTTCCACATCCTGCGCGAGATGTACGGCCAGGGATTCAGCGAACAACTCGTCCACGAGCTGCGCGAAATCCTGCGGCAGTCTGTCAGCAGCGACATCGATTCCAAGGAAAAGGACGTGTTCGTCACCAGCCCCGGCGAGGTCGCCTTCATCACCCCGCAGACAACCTCCCCGGCCGACCTGGCCTATGAATTCAAGATCAAGGCCCAGAACGGGCTCAAGCAGACCATGTACCGCCAGACAGGCCTGGGCATCGACCTGGGCATGGGCTACGCCACCATCCCGAGCGACGGCCGCCCCTCCGGCGGCGACTACCTGGACTCCTTCATGGACGAGGCGCGGCGCATGACCCGAATGCCGCTGGACATGAAGCGGCTTTCCATCGCCGAGCGGTTCAACGCCATCCTCAACCAGAACAGGGTCTCCACCCACTACCAGCCCATCCTCGACTTCCGCTCCGGCAAGATTCTCGGCTGGGAGGCCCTGGCCCGCGGTCCGAGGGAATCCTCCTTTCGCTCGCCCATCATCCTCTTCGACACCGCCGAGCAGCTCGGCCGCCTCTTTGCCCTGGAAAAAATCTGTCGCGAATCGGCCATCCGCAACCTCGGGCCCATCCAGGATGACCAGAAGCTCTTCCTGAACATCAACCCCAAGACCATGGCCGACCCCGAATTCACCCCCGGCAACACGCTCCAACTGATGGAGAGCGCCGGGCTCACGCCGGACAACATCGTCTTCGAAATCACCGAGCGGCACAGCGTGCAGGAGTTCGACCTCTTCTACCGCACCCTGGACCACTACCGCAGCCAGGGCTTCAAGATCGCGGTGGACGACGCCGGGGCCGGATACTCGGGCCTGACCACCATCGCCGAACTGCGGCCGGAATACATCAAGCTCGACCAATCACTGATCACCGGCATCCACAAGGACCCGGTCAAGCGCGCCCTGGTGGAGACGACAACAACCTTCGCCGACAAGATCGGCTCCCAGATTATCGCCGAGGGCATCGAAAGCAAGGCCCAGGCCATCTGCCTGAAGGAGATCGGCGTGCACTGCGGCCAGGGGTTCTTCCTGGCGCGCCCGGCCCGGCCCAAGCCTGACCTGACCAAGGAGTGCCGGGAGCTCCAATCCGTGACCGACATCACCTCCCGGTCCGTGACCTGTTCCCTGCCCATCGGCGACCTGGCCCAGCCGCCACACGCCGTCACCAAGGACTTCATGGTCTCCGATGCCCAGGAGTTCTTCAAGAACAACAGCAGGTTCTCCTGCATAGTGGTCGCGGACAACGAAATCCCGTGCGGGCTGGTCATGGAGTACCACCTGAACCGTCAACTCTCCTCCCAATACGGCATCGCCCTGTTCTACAAGCGGCCGGTGGAGACGGTCATGGACGCAGCCCCGCTCATCGTCGAGGTGGATACCCCGGTGGAGCAGGCCGCGCGCAAAGCCATGAAGCGCGAGCCGCTCAAGGCCTACGACGACATCATCATCACCCGCAAGGGCTACCTCTACGGCGTGGTTTCGGTCCAAAGTCTGCTCAACGCCATGGCCAAGATCCAGGTGGAAATGGCCAAGGGGACCAATCCGCTCACCGGCCTGCCCGGCAACGTGGCCATCGAGCGCGAGGTGGAGAGCCGCATCCAGCAGAAGCGGATATTCAGCATCATCTACGCCGACCTGGACAACTTCAAGGTCTACAACGACACCTACGGATTCAAGAACGGCGATGGCATCATCAAGCTGGCAGCCGACATCCTGTCCTGGGCCACCCGCAAGTACGGTCCCCAGGACGCCCGCCTCTGCCACATCGGCGGCGACGACTTCGTGCTCATCACCTCGCCGGAATCCACGGCTCGCATCACCAAGGCGGTCATCCGCTGCTTCGGCCGACTGGTCCGGAACTGCTACTGCCCCGAGGACCGCGAGAGCGGCTGGATCATGGCGCGCGGCCGGGACGGCAAGGAGGGCTACTACCCGCTGGTCTCCATCTCCCTTGGGGTCATCTCCATCTGCGGCCAGTGCTCGCTCATGGAGATCGGCGAACGCGCCGCCCACATCAAGAAGTACGCCAAGTCCAAGCCCGGCAACGCCGTGGCCGTGGACCGGCGGCCACCTCTTGGCTCAGAGGAAACCGAGGCTGCGGCCTGCTAGACGAAAAAAGGCCCCACGACGAACGCCGCGGGGCCTTTCTCTTTACATTTTAGGTCCCTACCGGGTCAACCGCCGGAACTTGATCCGGTGCGGCTGCTCCGCGTCCACGCCGAGCCGCTTCTTGCGATCGTCCACGTAGTCGCTGTAGTTGCCCTCCAGGAAGACCACCTCGGAGTCGCCCTCGAAGGCGATGATGTGGGTGGCGATGCGGTCCAGGAACCAGCGGTCGTGGCTGATGACCAGGACGCAGCCCGCGAAGTTCTCCAGGCCGTCCTCCAGGGCGCGCATGGTGTTGACGTCCAGGTCGTTGGTCGGCTCGTCGAGCAGGAGCACGTTGGCCCCGGACTTGAGCATCTGGGCCATGTGCACGCGGTTGCGCTCGCCGCCGGAGAGGACGTCCACCGGCTTCTGCTGGTCCTGCCCCGCGAAGTTGAAGCGCGAGCAGTAGGCCCGGGCGTTGACCTCGCGGTCGCCCAGCTTGACGAAGTCCGCTCCGCCGCTGACGACCTCGTACACGGTCTTGCCCGGCACCAGGGAGGCGCGGTTCTGGTCCGCGTAGGCCAGCTTGACGGTCTGGCCCAGGGTCACGGCGCCCGAGTCGGGCGTTTCCTCGCCCACGATCATCTTGAAGAGCGTGGACTTGCCCGCTCCGTTGGGGCCGACGATGCCCACGATGGCGTTGGGCGGCAGGATGAAGTTCATGTTCTCCATGAGCAATTTGTCGCCCATGGACTTGGAGACGTTCTCGGCCACCACGACCTGCTTGCCGAGGTGCGGCCCCGGCGGAATGTAGATTTGCAGATCGTCCGCCAGGCGCTCGCTTTCGTGGCTGACCATGGCCTCGTAGGCGTTGATGCGCGCCTTGCCCTTGGCCCGGCGGCCCTTGGGCGACATGTGAATCCACTCCAGCTCGCGTTGCAGGGTCTTCTGGCGCTCAGCCTCGGCCTTGCCCTCGCGGCTGAGCCGCTGCTCCTTTTGTTCGAGCCAGGAGGAGTAGTTGCCCTTCCAGGGAATGCCCCGGCCGCGGTCCAGCTCCAGAATCCACCCGGCCACGTTATCCAGGAAGTAGCGGTCGTGGGTCACGGCGATGACCGTGCCGGGGAAGGTGGACAGGAATTTTTCCAGCCAGGCCACGGAGTCCGCGTCCAGGTGGTTGGTGGGCTCGTCCAGCAGCAGGATGTCCGGGGCCTGGAGCAGCAACCGGCACAGGGCCACGCGGCGGCGCTCGCCGCCGGAGATGACCGGCACGGGCGAGTCGCCCGGCGGGCAGCGCAGGGAGTCCATGGCCATCTCAAGCTTGGAGTCGATGTCCCAGCCGCCCTTGGCGTCCATGAGCTCCTGGACCTGGCCCTGGCGCTCGATCAGGGCGTCCATCTCCTCGGGCTCCATGGGCTCGGCGAACTTCTCGTTGATGGCGTTGTATTCGCGGACGATCTCCATGATCTCGCCCAGCCCCTCCTCGACCACCTCGCGCACGGTGCGCTTCTCGTCGGCCAGGGGCTCCTGCTCCAGGTAGCCGATGGTGTACCCGGCCTTGACCTGGATTTCGCCCTCGAAGCCGGTGTCCACGCCCGCCAGGATCTTGAGCAGGGAGCTCTTGCCCGAGCCGTTCAGGCCGAGCACGCCGATCTTGGCGCCATAGAAGTAGGACAGGGAAATGTTTTTGAGCACTTCCTTCTGCCCGTGACGCTTGGTCACCTGGTACATGGAATAAATTATCTTTTCCGAATCATTGCTCATATCTCGTTTCTACCTCGCAAAGGTTCATCCTTGTGCCCGGCTATTGCAGAGAAGCTGCATTTTGTAAAGCGACAAAACGGTTTCCCCCGGGGCGACCAACGGCGGGCATGAAAAAAGGCCGAAACCCGGGGTTTCGGCCTTTGCATTCATCCTGCTCCTCCGCTTACGCAATGGTCGGGGGCGTGAACACGCGGGTGGCCAGGTCGCGGTCGAGCATGAACAGCCCGCCGCCGTCACCGACCAACTTCAACTTGCCGACGATGTCTCCCACGTTTTCCTCTTCCTCCACCTGCTCGGTGATGAACCACTGCAGGAAGATGCCGATGGCGTGGTCGCGCTCCTTGACCGCCAGGTCGGCGATCTTGTTGATGCGCGCGGTGACGCCCCGCTCGTGCTCCAGGGCGTCCTCGAAGGCGGCCAGCGGGGTTTTCCACTCGTGCTGCGGCTGATCGATCTGCCCCAGCTTGGCGTGGCCGCCCGCGCTGTTGATGAAATTGAAGAACCGCATGGCGTGGAACATCTCCTCCTGATACTGGACGTTCATCCAGTTGGCGAAGCCGCTCAGCCCCACCTGGGTGAAATGGGAAGCCATGGAAAGATAGATATGCGCGGAGTAGATCTCCCAGTTCAGTTGCTCATTGAGCGCTTCTTCCATTTTCTTGCTCAGCATGATGTCTCCTTCGGTCGGCTATGAAGCCTGTGGCCGGTATTCGCTTTCGGGGTGGAAACCATCCAACACGTTCGCCCCGATCGGCAAGTATCAAGGATAACCACTCCCGCCGGCTTGGCAAGGGGCGGGAATCAAACAAGACGGGGCTGGTCGAACATGGCCCGGAGCCGGTGGGCCAGGTGAGTGCGGCGCTTGCCCGCCGTGACGTTCTCCAGCCCGAGGCGGAAGGCGCGGTCGCTGCCGATGAGCACGGCCAGCTCTCGGGCGCGGGTCAGGCCGGTGTAGAGCAGGTTGCGCTGAAGGAGCAGAAAGTGCTGGGTGACGATGGGCATGACCACGGCCGGATACTCGCTGCCCTGGGATTTATGCACGCTCACGGCGTAGGCCAGGGCCAGCTCGTCCATCTCGGCCGCCTCGAAGTGGACGAGGTTGCCGTCGAACTCCACCATGAGCTCGGCCTCGGCCGGGTCCGCCTCCACGATCCAGCCCAGGTCGCCGTTGAAGACTTCCTTGTCGTAGTTGTTCTTCATCTGGATGACCCGGTCGCCCTCGCGGAAGGTGTTGAACTTTCGTTTGATCTCGCGCACGCCCGGCCGGGACGGATTGAGCCGATCCTGGAGGGCGACGTTGAGGGCCTGGGTGCCCACCTCGCCCTTGTGCATGGGGGTCAGGACCTGGATGTCGCGCAGGGGGTCGAGGTTGTAGCGCTCGGGAATGCGCTCGCACACGCTGTCGAGGATGAGCTTCTGCACCTTGGAGGTGTCGTCCTGGGGAATCCAGTAGAAGTCGGCCTCGGGCGGCGGGCACGGGTGCTGACGCGGGAACTGGCCGCTGTTGATGCGGTGGGCGTTGACCACGATGAAGCTCTCCTGGGCCTGGCGGAAGATGCGGGTGAGCACGGCGCAGGGGATGCGGTGGGAGTCCAGGAGGTCGCCCAGAATGTTGCCGGGGCCCACGCTGGGCAGTTGGTTGACGTCGCCCACCAGGATGAGGCGGCAGGTGTGGGGCAGGGCGCGCAGGATGGAGACGAAGAGGTGGGCGTCCACCATGCTCGCCTCGTCGATGACCAGCACGTCGGCCTTGAGCTTCTGGTCCTCGCAGTAGTTGAACCCGCCGTCGGGCTGGAACTGGAGGAGCCGGTGCACGGTCTGGGCGGAGAAGCCGGTGGCCTCGGCCAGCCGTTTGGCCGCCCGGCCCGTGGGCGCGGCCTGCTTGATCTTGAGGCCCAGCTCGCGCAGCGTCAGGGTGATGGCCTTGGTGATGGTGGTCTTGCCCGTGCCCGGCCCGCCGGTGATGATGAACATCTTGTTGCTGCACGCGTTGAACACGGCCTCGCGCTGCTCGTCCGAGAGCTTGAAGCCGAGCTTGTCCTCCACCAGGGGCAGGGTCTTGTCGATCTTCTTGCGGCTCACGGGCGAGGGATGGCTGACCAACTGGTAGAGCCGCTGGGAAATCTCGTTTTCGAAATGGTAGAAATGGATCAGGTAGACGGCGGCGTCCACGCCCTGCTCCGGCAGGTCCTCCATGCGGACGCGCTTCTTCTCCTCCAGCGAGAACAGGGCCAGCTCCAGCTTGTCGTAGTCCGTGGTGTCGAGCATGCGGGCCACTTCGCCGAGCAGGACGTCCTTGGGCACAAAGAGGTGCCCGGCCCGCTCGCAGTCGCTGAAGAGCTGGTAGGCCAGGGCCGCCTCCAGTCGCTGGGCGCAGTCCGGGGCGAAGCCGAGCTTCATGGCCATGGCGTCGGCCGTGCGGAAACCCACGCCCCGGATCTCGTAGGCCAGGTCGTAGGGGTTGTCGCGCAACTTCTTCTCGGCCTGCGCGCCGTAAAGGTGGAAGATTTTCCCGGCGAAGGTGGTGGGCACGCCATGGGTCTGGAGGAAGACCAGCAGGTTCTTGATCTCCCGCTGGCGGCCCCAGGACTCCACGATGTCCACGAGCTTCTTCGGGGAGATGCCCTTGACCGAGAGGAGCTGCTCGGGGTCGTCGTCCAGGATGTCCAGGACGCCCACGCCGAACCGCTCCACCAGGACGGTGGCGGTCTTCTCCCCCACTCCCTTGATGGACGACTGGAGGAAGCGGATGACCCCGTTTTCCGTGGCGGGCCTGGCCTCCTCGAAGGTGGAGACCTCGAACTGCCGCCCGAACTTGGGATGCACGGTCCACCGCCCGGTCAGGTCCAGGGTGGACCCGGCCACCAGCTCGCCAAGGGTGCCGACAATGGAAATCTGGCCCGGCTCGTCCTTCACCCGCACGCGGGCGATGGCGTAGCCGTTCTCCTTGTTGTGATAGATGAGGGAGAGGACTTCCGCGCCGTTGAGATGGGACAGTTCGTCGTTCATGCCTTGGATGCGGCCCGGATCAGACCTTTTGCCGATGGACCAGGGACTGCTTGAGGGTCTCCCGGTCCATGAACTTCACTTCCGCGCCGATGGGGATGCCCTGGGCCAGCCGGGTGACGGCGACCTCGGGGAACTCGGACTCCACCAGATTCTTGACGTAGGAGGCCGTGGACTCGGCGTCCAGCGTCGCGCCCAGGGCCAGGATCAGCTCGCGCACCCGGCCGGAGCCGAGATGGCGGCGCAGCCGGTCGATCTCCAGGTGGCCGGGCTGGACGCCCTCCAGGGGCGAGAGCAGCCCGCCGAGCACCAGATAGCGCCCCCGGTACACGCCCATGTCCTCCATGGCCAGGAGCGCGTCCCACTCGGGCACCAGGCAGAGCTGGTCCGCCTCGCGGCCGGGGTCGGCGCAGATGGCGCAGGGGCTGGATTCGGCCAGACAGGCGCATTCCTCGCACAGGCAGAGGTTCTCGCGCAGGTCGAGGATGGACTGGCCCACCGCGTTGGCCCGCTCCCTGGTCATCTTGAGCAGGGTCAGGGCCATGCGCAGGGCGGACTTGGGGCCGATGCCGGGCAGCGCGGAAAGCTGCTCGACCACGTCCTTCAAGGGGCCGGGAAGGTTCTGCAAGGACGGCTCCTAGAACAGGCCGGGGATGTTCAGTCCGCCGGTGACCGAGGCGAGCTCTTTCTCCATCAGCTCCTTGGCCTTCTTGAGGGCCTCGTTGGCCGCGGTCAGGACCAGGTCCTGCAACATCTCCACGTCGCCGGACTCCATCACGGACGGCTCGATGACCACGGAGACGATCTCCTGCGCGCCGGTGGCCTTGACCGTGACCATGCCGCCGCCGCTGGAGGCCTCGACCTCCATGCCCTTCAGTTCTTCCTGCTTCTGGGTCATCTTGCGCTGCATGACCTGCGCCTGGCGCAGCATCTCGTTCATGCCTTTCATGTCGTATCTCCTGGGTCTGCTTATTGTTTTTGTTACGAATTGCGGGAATTGACCGAGGTCAACTGCGCTCCGAAGATCTCGATGACCTTCTGCACGCCCGGATGGTTCTCGGCCTCCGCCTGCAACTGCCTGCCCGATTTGAGCACGGCAATATCGCCTGTTTCCACGGCAACATCAACCGTCGGGCCGAAGTATTCCCTGGCCAGCCGCTTGAGCGAGGAATTCACCGCGTCTCCGGTGAGATACTGGCATTGCACCCGGGCGGCGCAGGTGATCGTGAGCGTGTTTTCGGCGAACTCGCCCGAGTTGGTGCGCAGCCGCGTCGAGTTGACGCCGGACTGCCCGTTGCGCTCGGCCACGAAATCGAGAAACCCCGGCCAGTCGCGGGGGCCGACGGGAACAGAGGCGGCCGGCGCGGACGCCTCGGGGGCCGGCCCGGCGGTTTCCGGCGCGTCGGGTTCGGGGGCGGGGAAAGCCGCATCGCCTGGCCCGGAGGTCCGGGCTTCGGCCGGTTCCGGCGCGTCGATCCGGCTCTCGGCCACGGGCGTGGCCTCGGACGGGCCCACGTTCTCCACCGACGCGGCGGGCATGGGTCGGTCCGCGCCGGGTTCATCGAAAGGGACCGGCGGCTCCTCCCTCAGGGAAACGGGTTCGGGGCGTTCGTCCCAAGGCGGCGGAGCGTCGTCGGCGGGCGCGGACGGGGGGTCCGGCTGCGCGGCCTGGGCCGACGGCCTGGGCGGGGCGAAACGGCGTCCGCCCGGCGGGCTGTATCCGCCGCCGGGAGGCGCGGACGGGCCGCCGCCCGATCGGGGCGGGGCCCCCTGCCCTCCCTGGCCCGATCCGCCCGGACGGGGCGGCGCCTGGCGGGGCGGAGCCTGGCGCGACGGTGCGGCCGGGGCGCTCCCCTGCCCCACCTTCTCCAGGCTGATGAGGTCCGGCAGGCTGGTCAGGTTGAGCAGGAGCAGCTCCAGGGCCAACGCGGGCTCCAGGCTGGTCATGACCTTTTTCTGGCCGTCCAGGGTCATCTGCCAGCAGGCGTGGATATGCGCCGGATCGAACTTTCCGGCCCAGTCCATCCACCCCCTGGCCTCCTCGCCGGACAGGCCGAGCAGGGGCAGCGCCTCCTCTCCCGCCTGCCGGAGCAGGAACATATTGCGCCAGCAGCTCGTCAGCTCGCGCAGGAAAAAGCCGAGGTCCAGCCCCTGGTCCAGCACCTGGCGCAGGACCTTGCCGACCTCAACCAGCTTGCGGTCGTGCATGGCTTCCATCAGGTGGAAGAACACGTCCTGGCCCGCCAGCCCCAGGAAGGAACGGACGTCCGCCTCCTTCAGCGTCTCCGAACCCATGGCCAGGGCCTGGCCCAGGAGCGACATGGAGTCGCGCACGCTGCCCGCGCCGCGCTTGGCGATGATCTGGAGCGCGCCCGGCTCGAAGGCGAGCCCCTCGCGGTTCATGATGTTTTCCAGGTGCGCCACCAGCTCGGCCTGGGGCAGCATCTTGAAGATGTAATGCTGGCAGCGGCTGATGATGGTGGGCGGGAACTTGTGCGGCTCGGTGGTGGCCATGATGAACGTGGCGCGCGGCGGCGGCTCCTCCAGGGTCTTGAGCAGCGCGTTGAACGCCTCCTTGGTGAGCATGTGCGCCTCGTCGATGATGAACACCTTGTAGCGGCACTCCACAGGGGCGTAGCCGATGTCCTCCTTGAGCCGGCGCGCGTCGTCGATGCCGCGGTTGGACGCGCCGTCGATCTCGATGACGTCCACGGCCACGCCCGCCGTGATCTGTCGGCAGTTGGGGCACTGGTTGCACGGTTCGGCCGTGGGGGCGTTCACACAGTTGAGCGCCTTGGCGAAGATGCGGGCGATGGTCGTCTTGCCCACGCCCCGAGTGCCGGAGAAGAGGTAGGCCGGAGCCACCTTGTCCTGGGCGGCGGCCCGGGAGAGGATCGACTTGATGGCGTCCTGCCCGGCCACGTCGGCAAAGGTCTGCGGCCGGTATTTCGCCGTGAGATTGGATGTGCTCATGGGTACACCTGAAGCTGGGGCGCGGACGACCGTTCCCCGCCATGCCTGATGAAAAAAGGGGAAATCCGACGGTCCGCGCCGGATTTCCCCATTCGTAGCAGATGATGCCGAGACTTTCTAGACTTTCATTAAACGTGATAGCGGTGGAGCCAGTGCTCGTAATCCGGGTTCTCGCCCTTGACGATCTTGAAGAACTCGGCCTGGAGGGTCTTGGCCACCGGGCCGGCCTGGCCGGTTCCGATGGGACGCCGGTCCACGGAGCTGATGGGCGTCAGCTCGGCGGCGGTGCCGGTGAAGAAGACCTCGTCGGCGATGTAGAGCATGTCGCGGGCGATGGGCTCCTCGCGCACCTCGTATCCCAGGTCGCCCGCCAGGGTGATGATGGAGTCGCGGGTCAGGCCGCCCAGGACGCCGTCCAAGTGCGGGGTGTAGATGACGTCGTTGCGCACCAGGAAGATGTTCTCGCCGGTGCCCTCGGAAACGTGGCCGGTGGTGTCGAGCAGGACGGCCTCGTCGTAGCCGTCGGCGATGGCCTCGTTCTTGGCCAGCACGGAGTTGACGTAGTTGCCCGAGGCCTTGGCCTTGACCATCATGACGTTGACGTGGTGGCGGCTGAAGCTGCTGCACCGGACGTTGATGCCCTTCTCCAGGGCTTCCTCGCCCAGATAGGCGCCCCAGGGCCAGCAGGCGATGATGACGCGGGTCGGGTTGTTGCCGGGATAGACGCCCATGGCGCCGTCGCCCACGAAGACCAGCGGACGGACGTACGCGCCCGGCAACTTGTTGCGCTTGAGGGTTTCGATGGTGGCGTCGACCATCTCGTCGGCGGTGTAGGGCATCTTGATGCCGAGAATCTTGGCCGAATCGACCAGGCGGACCATGTGCTCCTGGAGCCGGAAGACCTCGGAGGAACCATCTGCGCACGCGTAGGCGCGAATCCCCTCGAAAACCGCCGTTGCGTAATGCAGGGCGTGTGTCAGGACGTGCACGTTGGCCTCGTCCCAGGGAACCTGTT
Organism: Pseudodesulfovibrio sp.; assembly: GCF_028692895.1. Lineage (GTDB taxonomy): Bacteria > Desulfobacterota > Desulfovibrionia > Desulfovibrionales > Desulfovibrionaceae > Pseudodesulfovibrio. Next base: position 10,079 of record NZ_JAQUWN010000048.1, on the reverse strand, counting down.
TGCCGTCGAACCAGATGGTTTCGGATTTCTGAACCATGAGAATGTCTCCTTACATATTTATACGGCCGCAGCCGTCCCTTCTTGTTCCTTGAATAAAGGACGCTATGAAAAACATCCGGCAAGGTCAAGACGGATCGACTCCTCGCCTCAAAGACCCGTGCGGCCCTTGCCGGGCACCAAATTCATTTTGACACCGGACAGACGCGCGCGTAAGAAAATTGGGCTTGCACTCATAATACTTAGGAGTTTTGATCATGTCGAAATTTGCGAGAGTTGATAGACTGCCCCCCTACGTTTTCGCCCAGGTAAACGAGCTCAAGATGAAGATGCGCCACGCGGGCGCGGACATCATCGACCTGGGCATGGGCAACCCCGATGTGCCCACCCCCAAGCCCATCCTCGACAAGCTGGCGGACGCAGTCTACAAGGCAGGCAACTCCAAGTATTCGGCATCCAAGGGCATCAAGGGCCTGCGCAAGGCCGTGCGCGACTGGTACTACCGCCGCTACGACGTCTCCCTGGACATGGACCAGGAGGTCTGCGTGACCATGGGCGCGAAGGAAGGCCTGGCCCACCTGGCCCTGGCCATGCTCAGCCCCGGCGACGTCGTCCTCGCCCCGGACCCGGCCTACCCCATCCACCCTTACGCCTCCATCATCGCGGGGGCCGATGTGCGCCGCGTGCCCATCGGGCCGGGCCAGGACTTCTTCCAGAACCTGGAGACCGCCATCCGGCACACCTGGCCCAAGCCCAAGGTCCTGATCATCAACTTTCCGCACAACCCGACCACCCAGGTGGTGGACATCGAGTTCTTCCAGCGCATCGTGGACTTCGCCAAGGAGCACGGCCTCTACGTCCTGCACGACTTCGCCTACGCGGACTTCGTCTTCGACGGCTACCAGGCCCCGAGCTTCATGCAGGCCGACGGCGCCAAGGAAGTAGGCGTGGAGTTCTTCTCCATGACCAAGAGCTACTCCATGGCGGGCATGCGCGTGGGCTTCTGCGTGGGCAACCCGGAGATCGTCCAGGCCCTGACCCGCATCAAGAGCTACCTGGACTACGGCATCTACCAGCCCATCCAGATCGCGGCCGCCTGCGCACTGAACGGCGACCTCGACCCCGAGCCCAAGTTCACCAAGGACGACATGGACCAGGCGGTCAAGGACATCATGGCCGTATACTGCGACCGGCGCGACGCCCTGTGCGAAGGCCTGAACCGCATCGGCTGGGAAGTGACCCCGCCCAAGGCGACCATGTTCCTCTGGGCTCCCATCCCCGAGCAGTTCAGGCAGATGGGCTCGGTGGAATTCGCCAAGATGCTCCTCCAGGAGGCCGAAGTGGCCGTCTCCCCCGGCCTGGGATTCGGCGAATACGGCGACGACCACGTCCGCTTCAGCTTCGTGGAAAACCGCCACCGCACGAACCAGGCCGTGCGCAACCTGCGAAAATTCTTCGCCAAGGGGTAGGAATGAACGCCATCAGACTCGGACTCGCCGGTTTCGGCACCGTCGGCTCGGGCCTGGCGAAAATCCTCGCCATGAACGCGGACCGCATCGAGGCCCGCCTCGGCCGGTCCATCGAGATCCGGTCCGTGCTCGTCCGCGACCTGCAAAAGAAGCGGGCCTTCGATCCCGGCCCGGCCGCGACCTTCACCGACGACCCGGCAGCCCTGGTTAACGACCCGGACGTCGACATCGTGGTGGAGCTCATGGGCGGGCTGGATACGGCCCGACGGCTCATCCTCGACGCCTTCAAGGCGGGCAAGCATGTGGTCACCGCCAACAAGCACCTCCTGGCCGAACACGGCCTGGAACTGTTCGAGGCGGCCTCCGCAAGCGGCGTTGGGCTCATGTTCGAGGCCAGTTGCGCGGGCGGCATCCCGGTGGTCCAGACCCTCAAGGAGAGCCTGGCCGGTGACCGCATCACCAACCTGCTCGGGATCATGAACGGCACGGCCAACTACATCCTGTCCGAAATGACCACCAAGGGCATGGACTTCGCCTCGGCGCTCAAGGCCGCCCAGGAGCTCGGCTACGCCGAGGCCGACCCGACCTTCGACATCGAGGGGCTGGACACGGCCCACAAGCTGTGCGTGCTCATCCGCATGGCCTACGGCGTGGACTATCCCCTGTCCGAAATCCCGGTTCAGGGCATCACGTCGGTGACGCCCATGGACATCGAGTTCGCCCGCGAGTTCGGCTACCGCATCAAGCTGCTGGCCCACGTGGTCGAAAAAGACGGGCGGCTGGAGGCCGGGGTGCACCCCGCCCTGGTGCCCTACACCTACCTGCTGGCCCGGGTTGGCGGCAACTACAACGCCGTCCGCCTGGAGGGCAACGCGGTGGGACCGATCATGCTCCACGGCCAGGGCGCGGGCGACCTGCCCACGGGCAGCGCCGTGCTGGCGGACATCATGAACCTTGGCCGCCGCCTGGGCTCCTGCGAGGCGCCGGACAACACCGGCTTCGGCAACCGGCCGCTTGGCCGGGCGGACATCGTGCCGCCGGAGCAGTCCAAGTCGAGCTACTATCTCCGCTTCACCGTGGCCGACCGCACCGGCGTCATGGCCGCCATCACCCGGTCCATGGCCGATCACGGCATCTCCATCGCCCAGGCCGTTCAGAAGGGAGAAGCCGGGGCCGAGGGCATCCCCCTGGTCATGATCAGCCACGAGACACGGGCCAAGGACATGGAGGCCATGATCGCGGAAGTCAACGCCATGGACTTCGCGGTCAAGCCCTGCGTGCAGTTCCGAATCCTCTAACCGGAAATCCCGGATGAAAATACTCTATCTCATTGCCGACGGCATGGGCGGCTGGCCCGGCGAACTGGAAGGCCGGACCTGCATGGAGGCCGCCACGACCCCGAACATGGACGAACTGGCGCGCACCGGCGTCGCGGGCCTGGCCCGCACCGTGCCCGACACCATGCCGCCCGGCTCGGACGTGGCCAACATGGCCCTGCTCGGCTTCGACCCGGCCAGATACCACACCGGGCGCGGGCCCATCGAGGCAGCGGCACAAGGGCTTGAGCTCGACCCGGACGACCTGGTCTGGCGGCTCAACCTGGTCACGGTCTCCCAGTTGAACATCGACGGGTACATGCGCGACTATTCGTCGGGCCACATCCCCACCGAGGTCTCCCGGCCCATCGTCGAAACCCTCCAGCAGCGGCTCGGCAACGACGAATTCACCTTCGTGCCCGGCGTGCAGTACCGCCACCTGCTGGTGCAGCGGCACGGGGCCGAGAGCGACGAGGCGCGGCTGCACATCAATCCTCCCCACGACATCACGGACAAGCCCATCAAGCTCGACCTGCGCGCCTATTCGAAGAGCACCCCGCTATGGGACCTGCTCTTCGAAGCCAAGGAGGTCCTGGACAACCGGGACGTCAACCCGAGCAAGGCCAACTCCATCTGGCCCTGGGGCCAGGGCCGTCCGCTCATCCTGCCCGACTTTCGCGAAACCTTCGGGTTGCGGGGCGCGGTCATATCGGCCGTGGACCTCATCAAGGGGCTGGGCAACGCCTCGGGCATGGACGTCATCAACGTGGAGGGAGCCACCGGGCTCATCGAGACCAACTACGAGGGCAAGGTCGAGGCCGCCGTCAACTACCTGGAGGACCACGACTTCGTCTTCGTCCACCTGGAGGGGCCGGACGAGTGCGGCCACGGCGGCGACGCGGCCCAGAAGGCCGAGGCCATCTCCCGGTTCGACGCCCGCATCGTGGCCCCGCTGCGCAAGGCCATGGAGGGCAGGGACGCGGCCTTCCTCGTCACCTGCGACCATTTCACGCCCATCAAGGAACGGACCCACACCCGGGACGCCGTGCCCTTCCTGATCAACGGGCCCGGCTGCGCGCCGTCCGGCCTGGCCGCCTTCACCGAGGCCACGGCCGCGTCCACCGGCCTCGCGCTGGACAACGGCTTCGAACTGCTCCCCCACGCCCTCAAGCTCCTGGGGCTCAAGTAATGGCCCCGCGCTCCGAACTGCCCGCCCACACCTCCTGCTACGACCACTTCGTCTCTTATGGCGAGACGGACACCATGGGAGTGCTCTACTATGCGGAATACCTGCATATCTTCGAGCGGGCGCGCAGTTTCTTCATCCGCGGGCACGGCATGAGCTACGCCGAGGTGGAGCGGCGCGGCATCATCCTGCCCGTGCGCGAGGCGTCCTGCCGCTATCGCGCCCCGGTCCGGTTCGACGACGAAATCCACGTCCTGACCGGCATCAGCGAATGGAAACGCGTCTCCATCCGCTTCGCCTACGAGGTCTGGAACAAGGACCGCACCGTCCTGCACGCCACCGGCATGACCGAACACGCCTCGGTGGGCCCGGACGGCAAACCCGTCCGCGTCCCAGACTGGCTCAAGTCCCTTTTTGAAGCCGATTAAAACTGTATAGAATAGTCCAACTAATTTTTTTTGTCAATCGAACATCTGTTTACACGTGGTGTTTGTTCTGGCAGACTCAAACGCATGTTCATCGACATTCACACGCATGCGTTCCATCCCAAGATCGCGCACAAGGCCGTGGCCCAGCTGGAAAACCACTATTCCATCGCCCCGGTGGGCACGGGCGAGCTTGAGGATCTGCAAAACCGCATCGCCCGCGCCGGGCTCGACCGCGCCGTGGTCCTCACCGCGGCCACCGACCCGTCCCAGGTCATCCCGGCCAACAACTGGGCTGTCCAGATCAAGAAGACCTGCCCCAACTGCATCCCCTTCGGCACGGCCCACCCCGGATTCGACCGGCTGGAAGCCGAGTTCGACCGCCTGGAGCGCGAGGGCGTCAAGGGTCTCAAATTTCACCCGGATTTTCAGGGATTCCGCATGGATGATCCCGGCATGTTCGACATGCTGGAGATGGCCAGAAACCGCTTCATCTGCCTGTTTCACGTCGGCGACGAGCTGCCGCCCGACCAGAACCCCTCCTGCCCGCGCAAGATGGCGGCCCTGCACAAGGCCTTTCCCGATACCCCGATGATCGCGGCCCACATGGGCGGACTGCACCAGTGGGACTTCGCCCTGGAGCACCTGGCCGACACCGAGGTCTACATCGACTCGTCGAGCTCCATGGACTTCATGGACGCGGATATGTTCCGAAAGCTGGTCAACGCCTTCGGCACCGAACGGCTGCTCTTCGGCAGCGACTACCCGCTCTATGACCCGGCGGTCGAGCGCGAACGGCTGGAACGCACCCTGAACCTGCCGGACGCGACCATGGAGCGCATCCTGGGCGGCAACGCCGTCCGGCTGCTCACGGGCGGGGAGGGACGGAAGCCGTCAGATCAGGTCGATGATGGAGCCGAAATCCGGGTCGAAAAGCCGCTTGTAGGTACGGACCACGAACCCGTCGGTCATGCCGGATAGATAGTCGCAAAGCACGCGGCGACGCCCGTCGTCGCCCAGCCCGGCCAGCCGGGCGTGGTAATGGGCGGGCAGGAGCTGGTGCGCGAACCTGTCCACGCCCACGTACTCCCCTTCCAGCAATTCGAAGAGGCCGCGCAGGATGCGGCCGCCCTTGAATTCCAACTGCTGCACCTGCGGCGTGCGGAATACCAGATCGACGGCCACGCGCTGCATCACGGCGCACTTCGCCTTCATTTCCGGCTCCACCGCGATGTCGTAAAGGTAACGGTTGCTCCGCGCGCTCAGGAAGTTCTCGCGGCCGGCCAGGCTTGTGGCGTGAATGAACTCCCCGATGAGTTGCGCCAGGAACTTGCTGAAGCCGTCGTTCAGGATGGCCGCGCGCAGCTCCCCGACAAAGGCGCGCTGGACCGGCTCCAGGCCGTCGCCCTGCCCGTCCAGCCAGTTGCTCAGCTTCTTGACCGTGATGAACCCGGCGCGGATGCCGTCGTCCAGGTCGTGCACCGAGTAGGCGATGTCGTCGGCCCAGTCCATGATCCGGCATTCAAGGGACTTGAAACCGTTGAGCGCGTCCTCGTCGGGGAACGCGTCGGCGAACGGCGTGTCCGGGCTGACGAAATCCAGGATGGGCCGTTGGGAATCGTAGAGAAAGTGGTTTTTTTTCTTGGCGGAATCCGCGTACAGCACCTTGTACTTGAGCATGCCGTCCAGGAAGGCGCGGGTGGGCTTCATGCCCGACCACGTCGCCTGATCGCGGTAGAAGAGGTCCACCAGAATCCGCAGGTTCTGGGCGTTGCCCTCGAACCCTCCCGCCGGGCCCCGCATCAGCTTGTTCAGCACCTGCTCGCCCGCATGGCCGAAGGAGGGATGGCCGATGTCGTGGGCCAGGCACACGGACTCCACCAGGTCCTGGTCGATGTGGAAGCCGTCGTTCAGTGCGTCCGAGGTGCGGTTCAGGTGGTTGACGATGGACCGGCCGATCTGTGAGACCTCGATGGAATGGGTCAGCCGGGTCCGGTAGAAGTCGAACTCGCCGGAGAGGAAGACCTGGGTCTTGGACTGGAGCCGCCGGAACGCGGGGGAATAGATGATCCGGTCCCGGTCCTGCTCAAAGGGGGTGCGCCCCTTTTCATGGCGCAACTGCCCGGCCCCGAAGGGCTCCATGTCGAAATCGGTGTAGAACTCGTTCTTCATTCCACGACTCCGGCCATGAGCGGCCCGATGCGGCCCGGCGTGTCGTCGTCGGCCGTGGGCAGCATGCCCAGGATGCGGCCCCGGTAGATGACCGCGATGCGGTCGGCCAGTTGCAGGGCCTCGTTCAGATCGCCGGTGACCAGGAGCACGCCCGCCATCTCGCGCGCGGCCAGCAGCCGACGCCAGACCTCCTCGGTGGCCGAGACATCGAGCCCCTGGGTGGGCTGCTCGGCCACGATGAAGCGCGGCTGGCGGTAGAGCTCACGCGCCAGCACGGCCTTTTGCAGGTTGCCGCCCGAAAGCTGCCAGGCCAGGGCGTGGATGCGGCCCGGCCGGATGTCGTACTCCTCCACCAGGCGGCGGGTGTTGCGCTCGGCCCGTTTCTTGTCCAGGAGCACGCCCTTGCGCGTGAACCCCTTGCGCGTGGTCAGGAGCAGGTTGTCCACCAGGTTCAGGTTGCGCAGCGTGGCCAGTCCCAGCCGGTCCTCGGGGATGTAGCACATGGATCGGTTCCAGGTGGATTCGGCAAAGAACTTGCGCCACGGCTGGCCCATGATGAACACGGTGTCGAGCGGCGGCTTGACCAGGCCGGTGACGGCCTCCACCAGCGCCTTCTGGCCGTTGCCAGCCACGCCGACCATGGCCACGACCTCGCCCTTGCGCACCTCGAAATTCACGTCCGTGAGCCCCAGGCCGGTCAGGTTGCGCACCTCCAGGACCGGGTCGCCGATCTCGGCGGGCTCGCGGTCCACCTCCAGCAGCACCTCCTTGCCCACCATGCGCGAGGCGAGGTCCGCCTTGGACTCGATGCACGACGGGTCCAGCTCGCCCTCGATGCGGCCGCGCCGCAGGATGGCGATCTCGTCGGCCAGGGCGATGACCTCCTCCAGCTTGTGGCTGATGAAGATGATGGCCTTGCCCTGCTCGGTCATGCGCCACAGCGCCTTGAAGAGCCGGTTGGTCTCGTCCGGGGTGAGCACGGCCGTGGGCTCGTCGAAAATCAGGATGCGGCTCTCGCGGTAGAGCAGCTTGAGGATCTCCACCACCTGCTTCTCGCCCATGGACAGGTCGCAGACCCTTGCGGCCGGGTCGATCTCCATGCCGTAGGTCCCGGCCAGCTCGCCCACGCGCCGCTCCATCTCGCGCGGCTTGACGAAGAAGCCCCCCTCCTGGCCCAGCAGGACGTTCTCGGCCACGGTCATGGACTCCACGAGCATGAAGTGCTGGTAGACCATGCCGATGCCCGCCCGGATGGCGTCCTTGGAGGAGCCGAAGGTCACGGGGACGCCGTCCACCTCGATGGCCCCCTCGTCGGGCTTGTACCGCCCGGCGAGCATGGACATCATGGTGGACTTGCCCGCGCCGTTCTCGCCCAGCAGGGCCTTGATCCGGCCGGGGTAGATGTCGAGCTCAATGCCGTCGTTGGCCACCACCTTGCCGAACCGCTTGGTCACGCCGCGCAGGGAGACCACGGGCTTCGCGCCCTCGGGCAGGGGCCGGAACCCGGAGGGGCGGGCGAAGGAGAATTCCGCCACGGCCTAGCCCTCCGGCTCGATGTTGGTGCCGAGCGCCGCCGGGCCTTCCACCCTGCGGCCGCGCCAGGCGGAAAGGATCAGGACCAGGATGGTCAGCGCGTAGGGCAGCATCAGCAGCAGCGACGACGGCAGGTTGGTGCCCATGGCCTGGAGCCGGAGCTGGAAAGCCATGACCCCGCCGAAGAGATAGGCTCCCGCCACAGCCCTGCCCGGCCGCCAGAAGGCGAAGATGACCAGGGCCACGGCGATCCAGCCCCGCCCGCCCGAGAGCCCGTTGGTCCACAGGTGGGTGTAGGCCAGCGAGAGGTACGCCCCGCCCAGGCCGATGAGAAAGCCGCCCGCGATCACGGCGAAATAGCGCAGGGCGATGGGCCGCAGCCCGGCGGCGGCCGCCGCGCCGGGCATCTCGCCCGTGGCCGTGACGTGCAGCCCGAGCCGCGTGCGGCGGAAGAAGAACCAGAACAGCACGGGCAGGACAAAGGAAATGTAGATCAGGACGTCGTGGTCGAAGAAGACCTGGCCCAGGCCGGGAACGGACGAAAGGAGCGGCACGGCCACCGGGTCGAAGCCGGGCGCGCGCAGGCCGACGTAGGGCACGCCCAGGAAATTGGTCAGCCCCAGGCCGAGGATGGTCAGGGCCAGGCCCGAGACCACCTGGTTGCCCAGGCAGGTGATGCAGACGAAGCCGTGCAGCGCGCCCATGGCCATGCCCGCCGCGCCCCCGGCCAGGAAGCCGAGCCAGGGCGAGCCCGTGGCCTGGCTGACCACGAAGGCCGCCAGGGCGGAGACGGCCATCATGCCTTCCACGCCGAGGTTCAGGACCCCGCCCTTCTCGGTCATCATCTCGCCCAGGGTGGCGTAGAGCACGGGGGTGCCGGACTGCACGGTGGCGGCGAAGAGCGGTATCAGGAATTCCCACATGGTCGGCTATGCCCCGCGCTTGCGTTCGATGGTATAGGTCAGGAAGAACTGCCCGGCCAGGACCGTGAGCAGGATCAGGGCCTCCATGATCGAACCGAAGGCCGCCGGAATCTGAAGTTCCAGTTGAAGGTTCTCGACCCCGACCCGCAGGGCGGCCAGGAGGAAGGAGGCGAAGGCGATGTTGAGCGGCTCCAGCCGCGCCAGCCAGGCCACCACGATGGCCGTGTAGCCGTAGCCGACCATCAGGCTCGGCTGCAAGCGGTTGAGCACGGCCGAGGTCTCGATGCACCCGGCCCACCCGGCGAACCCGCCGGACAGGCACATGACGAACATGACCAGGAAACCGTAGCGGATCTTGGCGTAGCGGGCCACGCGCGCGCCCTCGCCGCTGGCCTTGAGCTCGAACCCGAGCCGGGTGTAGCGCATGAAGGCCCACAGCCCCACACCCACGGCCGCGCAGAAGGCGAGGCCCCAGTGGACCTTGGAGCCCCCGATGTGGGGGATGATCGCGGCCTCGGGAAACTCGCGGGTCATGGGGAAACCGAAGCTGGTCGGGTCCTTCCACACGCCGAAGACCAGGTATTCGAGGAGCAGGATGGCGATGTAGTTGAGCATCAGGGTGGAGATGATCTCGTTGACCCTGAGCCTCAGCTTGAGCACGGCCGGGATGAGCGCCCAGACCGCGCCACAGAGAAATGCCATGAGGAACATGAGGGGCAGCAGGACCGCCCGGGGCAGACCGGGAAAGGTCAGGGCCGCCCAGGTCGCGCCGATGGCCCCCAGGGCGAACTGCCCTTCCGCGCCGATGTTCCAGATCTGCATGCGGAAGGCCACGGCCACGCCCAGGGAGCAGAGGAACAGGGGAATGGCCTTGAGCAGCGCCCCCTCAAGGGCCCATAAGTGGCCGAAGCTGCCGTCCCAAAGGATGGCCAGCCCGGGCAGGGCGTCCTTGCCCTGCCCCTTGAGGAGCAGCGCGCTGACGCCCAGGGAAAAGAGCAGGGCGCCCAGGAATATGACCAGGGCGCCCCACTTCCAGGGTTCATCTCTTTTTCGGATCG
>NZ_JAQUWN010000047.1 GCF_028692895.1 Pseudodesulfovibrio sp. | reverse complement strand
TGGCCGCGAAAATGGAGGATCAGCGCGTGGATAACGGCCAGGATCACGAAGACGAGCATCATGTACTTGGCCAGGGTGCCCAGGGCCACTGCCGCGCCCAGGATGACGAAGGGCGCGTTGCCCACGGTCTCGTCGGGCCGGTGCCGGGTGGCGGCCGAGAGGGCGAAGAAGCCAGCGGTCCAGCACAGGATGAGCGGGTTGTCCGTGGTCATCAGGATGCCGAGGGCGTTGAACATGGGCATGGTGGCGGCCACGGCCAGGGCGAAGAGGGCCAGGCGATGTTCGCGCCAGACCCGGGAGACGCCGAAATAGAGGACGGCCTGGATGCCGGTCATGCCGATCAGCGACCCTGCGCGCACGCCCAGCTCGGTGGAGCCGAAGAGCTTGCATCCGGCGGTGATGACCCAGGCGATGAGCGGGCCCTTGGAGTAGTAGGAGAGCTGGAGGCGGCGGGTCCAGTCCCAGTACTGGGCCTCGTCCTGGATCAGGTTGAGCTGGCCGGAGGCCACGAACCACCAGCGCACGGCCAGGGACAGTCCGATGATGGCCAGAGCGATGAGGTCCGGACGGAGGGTGGCGTCGTTGCGCTGATTCATGGGCCGGATAGGTATATTATATGCGGCGCGGATGCAACCGGCGGCCGACGGGGCCTAGATGCGGCGGATGGTGGCCTTGCCCTGGCCGAGCCGCTTGAGCATGAAGATTTCCGGGTCCTCGCCGTCCAGGTCCGCGACGTCCACCTCGGCGCGGGCCGCCTGCTTGTGCCCGCCCGCGCTGCCCAGGCCGTTCATCAGCGACTGGGCCATCTTGCCCATGTCCCGGCGCAGGCCGTCGCCGCGCAGGATGACCACGAGCCTGTCGTCGGCCGTGCCCGAGACCACCACCCAGGGCACGTTGTGGACCCTGGTGAAGAAGTCGGCCACGATGACCAGGATGTCCGGGTTGGCCACCTTGCCGCAGTGGGCGTACAGGCCGTGGCCGATGCGCCGCAGGTTGTAGAAGGCGCGGGAGAAATAGCGCATCCAGTCCAGGTGGAACTCGCTGCGGCTGATGCGGTTCATCAGCTTGGAGTCCGCGAACTTGGAGAGGTACTTGAAGGCGGCCATGTCCGCGTCGATGAACTCGCGCTCGAAGGTCTTGGTGTCGCACCGGATGCCGTACATGAGTGCGGTGGCGAGCAGCTTGGCCGGGCGGATGTCCATGTTGTAAAGGTATTCCGTCATCATGGTGCTCACCGCGCCGTACTTGGGACGGATGTCCACGAAGTCGGCCTCCACCGGGTTCTCCTTGAGGAGGGGGTGGTGGTCGATGACCACCGAGAACTTGAACGGGGCGAATTCCGGATTGTGATGAGGCTGCGAGTCGACCATTGCGAACTTGTCGTACTGGGCGGCCAGGTTGGGAATGAGCTTGTGGGTCGGGATGCGCAGGTAGCGGATCATGGACAGGTTGTCGGGCCGTTTGATCTCGTTGATCTGGGCGATGCCGATGTTCCCCACCTTCCGGGCCATGATGCGCCGAAGCGCCATGGCCGAACCCAGAGCGTCCGGGTCCGCGTTGATGATGATGAGCCAGTTGTCCTCTTTCTTGAAGAGGGCGAGCAATCGCTCGACCTGCTCATCCAGCTGTTTGAACAGTGCCACGCTCTAGTCCTGTTTCAGGGTTAACGGCAGCCCGGCCGCGACCAGGTAGACTCGGTCCGCCGCCTCGGCCGCGCGCCTGTTCAGCGCGCCAAGGCTCCGTATGAACGCCCGGACTTCGCTCCCCCCCGGCAGCGGTCCGAGTCCGGCCTCACAGGAGACCAGAATCAGCGCCGTATCGTTCCAGTCGTCCAGAACATCAAGGAATTCCTTGACCTTGTCCTCCTCGCACCCCGCCTCTCGGCAGGAGAAGAGCCAATAGTCCAGGCTGTCCACAACCACGGCACGAAAGTCCTTTTTAGCCCTTCCGAGCGATTGAGGCAAGTCCTCGGCCACCTCCACGACTTCCAGGCCCGGGGCGCGGGATACTCGGTGCTGGCGGATCTGTTCCCGGAATTCGAGGTCCCGGGCCTTGCCCGTGGCGATAAAAAGGGCAGGACCCTGCGCCGAAGCAAGCTGATCGAGCGCAAAGTCGGATTTTCCGCTTTTGTTGCCGCCGAGGACCAGGGTGATCATTCGGGCGCTCCCCACCGGGCCGTCCATTTTGCAAGCAACTCGATTGATTCGAAAATTCCCATCTCTTCAAAAACCTCGACCACCACGGTCCGGGGTGAAAAAGTTTCCAGAATGTAACGCAGCAGTTCGCGCCCGGTCTGGTCCAGGCGGGCGAGGCTCCGGTGGCGGCCGCCCTCCGGCCCGTAGACGTGGGCCATGCGCACCGCGTCCTTCAGCCCGGGCAGGTCGAGCACCGCGTGCTGACCATAGGCCAGGATGTGCCCCAGGTCCAGGCAGGCGGAAAAGCCGCCCTCGCGCGCCTCTTCCCAGCGGGCGCACAGGTCGGATTCCTCCACGTTCTCCAGCAGGACGTCGGCCGGGTCGACGCCCCGGTCGCGCAGGCGGCGGGCCAGCGGGACCAGCAGTCCCGGCCCGGCGGGCGGGTGGAGGACAAAGGCGTGCGGGCGCAGGAAGGCGACCTTGTCCAGGAGCCGGTCCAGCACGGACCAGGCCGCGTCCAGCCCCCGGCCCCACGGCAGGTCCAGGGGCAGGTGGGCGTGCCAGGCCACGTCCAGCGCCGCCAGGTCGGGCGGCAGGTCGCGCTCGGTGTAGGCCAGGCAGGCCTCGCCCTCGAACAGGAGCAGGCCGACCTCCGGGAAGCGTCCGGCCAGGAAGCGGGCGTTCTCGGCCACTCCGGCCTTGAGCACGAAGGAGGGCGCGGCCACGGCGTAGGGGAAACGGATGCCGTGCATCTTTTCGGCCTCGCGGACGGAAAGGTGACGCGGACCGGCCGGATTTGCCGGGTCGGAGCGAGATCCGTCGAGGAAACCGGCGGTGATGGTTGATCTATCGATTCCGGGCATGGCGGTTGCAAGAAAACGCGCAATCGATTAATGCAATGGGCCGGAGGCCGTATGCAGTCGTTTCGCCGTTTGTGCCAGCATTTCTTCAACCCGCTCCATCTCTTCTGCCGGTTGCGCCAGGCGGGCGTGTCCGGCCGGGTGGCGCTCGGCGTCTGCCGGGCGTACGAGCGGGGCGTGTACCGGCATCTGCTGGGCTAGTCGAGCAGGCCGAGCTGCTTGGCCTTGGTCACCTTGCGGGCGGCCAGGGTGGAGCGGTTCAGGAGATCCTGCGGCAGCTCGCGCAGGTAGCGGGAGCGCGGCAGGCTCAGGGTGCGGCCGAAGAGCTGGCGCTGCTCCGCCCGGCTCAGGTAGAGACTGCGTTTCGCGCGCGTCATCCCCACATACATCAACCGGCGCTCCTCGTGGAAGCGCTGGCCCCGGCCCGGCGTCAGGGTTACCTTGGCCGTGAGCAGGTCCATGCCCGCAAAGGGCAGGATGCCCTCCTCGCAGGCGGGCATGAAGACCGCCTCGAACTCCAGCCCCTTGGCCGCGTGCAGGGTCATGATCTGGACCTTTTCGGCCGTGCGCCGGACCAGCTCCAGCTCGGTCTGGAGGCTGACCCAGTTGACCAGGTTCTGCCAGCCGCCGCGCGTCTCGAATTCCTTTTTCAGCTCCTTGAACTGGCGGCTCTCCCAGAAGAACTGGTCGAAGGGCGGGGTGTCGCTCAGGTAGGCCGCCAGCCCCAGCGGGCCCATGGCCAGGATGTGGTCCGGCGCCTCCACCACGTCCTCGGCGGTGTCGAGCGCCATGCCCAGGAAGCGCTGGGCCGCATTCAGGATGGAGGCGATGCGCGGCTCCTGCCAGAATCCCTCCAGCTCCGGGGTGGAGCAGGGGATGCCCGCCCGTTTCAGCGCCTTCTCGATGGCCGGGATGAGCGCCTTGAACCGGACCAGGACCGCGATGTCGCCGGGGGCCAGGCCTCCGTTTTCCCCGGCGTCGGCCAGGGAGTGGCTGGTGGCCCCGATGAGCCCGCGGATGCGGTCGCTGATCCACCCGGCCTCTCGGCCGCCGTCCGGGCATTCGAAAAGATGGATGGCGGCCTCGATGTCCCGCCTGGCCACCAGCCGCGGGGACTCCGGGAAGAGCGCGCCCGAGCAGTCCAGAATTTTCTGGCCCGAGCGGTAGTTCTCGGACAGGGTCACGGTCCGCATGGCGGGCCAGATGTCCCTCAGGCGCAGCTCGGCGTCGTCCACCGCGCCCCGGAAGCCGTAGATGGACTGCTTGGGGTCGCCGATGCAGAACACGCCCTCGCCCGACTCGCCCGCCAGTCCCCGGATGACCGCCAACTGGAGCGCGGTCAGGTCCTGGACCTCGTCCACCAGGACGTGCAGGTAGGGCATTCGGAAGGTGGGCGCGCCGGACTGTTCGAGCATGAATTCCAGCAGGTCGGTGTAGTCCACCAGGTCCCAGTGGTTCTTTTGGTTGCCGTAGGCGATGTGGGCCTCGACCAGCTCGTCGGGCACGTCCTGGAGCCGTTCGCGGCCCAGGTTGTACTTGTCCCAGTAGTAGTCGAGGTCCTTGCCCGCGAACTGCGGGTTGACCTCGGCGAAGAGTTTCTTGGCCGACGCCTCGGGCAGGACGATGGGCGTCTCGGAATAGGCGTGCTTCCAGTAGTCGAAGCACAGGGAGTGGAGGGTCCCGGCCTGGGGGGCCTCGGTCTCTTCCCCGCGCAGGGCGCGCAGCCGGTCGCGCAGCTCCTGGGCCGCGCGGCGGGTGAAGGTCAGGGCCAGGATGCGGCGGGGGCTGACGCCCTCCTCCAGCAGCCGGTTGACGCGGCCCATGAGGGTCTGGGTCTTGCCCGTGCCCGGTCCCGCCAGGACGAGCACCGGACCGGGGCCCGCGTCGATGGCGGCCTGCTGGGCCGGGTTGTAGGTCACGGCCTCGAAGACCGGGGCGGCCGGGGCCGGGGGGGCGGCGACGGGCTCGGCCGGGGCCTCGGCGGCCTCCTCGCCGGTGGAAAATTCGATGCCCGTCAGGGTCGCGCCGCTCTTCATCTGGGCCCGTTCGCGGTCGGTGAAGACGTGGATGACGCCGTATTCGCCGTCAAAGCCGGGCTTGCGGATGACGTTGCCGTCGCGCATACGGGCGATGCCCTCGGCCAGGTGGCGGGAGTACTTGGCCAGGTCCTCCACGGGCACGCGCCGGAGCACGTCCAGCTCGTTGCCGAACTCGCGCAGGAGCGGCATGTACAGGGCTGTGGCCTTCTTGCTGGCCGGGCCCGCCCCCACCACCTCGGAGATGACCTCGCGCAGGGGGATCAGGGAGGTGAAGTCCGCCGCGCCCTGCGGCTTGACCGGTTCCTGGCGGTCGGCCAGGGTCAGGATGCGGTTGTACACGCCCACGGTGACCGGCTTGCCGCAGACCGGGCAGATGCCGCCGCGCGCCATGGTCTCGTGCGGGTCCATGGAGACGCCGCACTTGCGGTGGCCGTCCATGTGGTACTTGCCTTCCTCGGGGAAGAACTCGATGGTCCCCAGGAACTTGTGGCCCAGTCCTTCGCCCCGGAGCGCCCGGTAGATGCCCTCGTAGGACATCTCGCCCCGGAAGAGGTTGGCCTCGCGGCCCAGCTTCTCGCCGGAGTGGGCGTCGGAGTTGGAGATGAGCTTGATGCGGTCCAGTTCGGACCAGGTCCAGTTCATCTCCGGGTCGGACGAGAGGCCGGTCTCCATGGCGAAAATCTCGCCCGCGTAGTCGCCGAAGCATTCCTTGATGGAGTCGAATCCGGACTTGGAGCCGAACAGGGAGAACCACGGCGTCCAGATGTGGGCCGGGACCAGGAAGGCCTGGGGGTGGCAATCCAGGACCATGTCCAGGAGGTCGCGGCTGTCCAGCCCGAGGATGGGGCGGCCGTCGCTGGCCAGGTTGCCCACCTGGGAGAGCTTTTCGTTGAAGCGCCGGACCGCGTCCAGGTTGGGCATGTAGACAAGGTTGTGGACCTTGCGCACCTTGCCGCCGCGCTTGTAGATGGAGCTGATCTCCGTCTGGAGCATGAACCGGGTCCGGCCGGGGATCTCGCCTTCGAATTCGGGAATCTCCCGCTCCAGCCCGGCGGGCTCGCGCAGGACGAAGAGGCCCTTGCCGTTGTCCTCCAACTGCTCCTCGATCTCGGCCAGCCATTCCGGGTGGGTGAAGTCGCCCGTTCCCAGGACGCCCAACCCCTTGAGACGGCCCCAGGCGGCCAGGTTGCGGATGGTCAGGTTCTTGCTGGTGGCCCTGGAAAAACGGGAGTGGATGTGCAGGTCGGCGGTGAATCGTTCCATGGGCGGACAGTAAAGCGAACCCGTGGTTAATGCAACCCGCCGGGTTCAAGAAAGTGGTTGACTCCGAGTTTTGTTGCACATACAACCTTCTCCGTGCAAGGAAATCAGCTCGACCCCAAAGAATCCTTGGGATTCCTGACCTGGAAGGTGTCGCGGATCGCCGCCAACGACCTCGCGGCCCGTTTCGCCGCGGCCGGTATCGGCGTGACGGTGGAGCAGTGGCGCGCGCTCATTCCCCTCTACAAATGCGACGGCATGACACAGGGGCGGCTGTGCGAGATCATGACCCAGGAAAAAACAGGCGTCAGCCGGCTGGTGGCCGGGCTGGAGAAGCGCGGCCTGGTCCGGCGCAGGTGCGGGGAGAACGACCGGCGGGTCAAGCGCCTCTTCATCACCGAGGCCGGGCGCGCGCTCATCGACTCCACCATGGACCTGGTCCATGCGGGCCGGGAGGCCCTGGTCGAAGGGGTGGCCCCGGAGGACCTGGCGGTCTGCAAGCGCGTGCTGTGGCAGATCCTGCTGCCGGTGTTCAAGAAGGAGTGCGGCTGCAACCTGGAGGAGTAGCATGTTCAGGCTCGGGACCACGGGGCAGAAGTGTCTCAAGGGACTGCACCTCATCGCCGTGGCGTGCTGGATCGGCGGCGGGGTGGCGCTGGTGCTGCTGTATTTTCTCAAGCCGGGAGCCGGGCCGAACGACGGCGTGCTCTACGGCGTCAACCAGGCCGCCCACCACGTCGACACCTGGGTGGTGGTGATTCCCGGAGCCTTCGGATGCCTGCTCACCGGGCTGGCCTACTCGCTGTTCACCGGCTGGGGATTCCTCCGCCACGGCTGGATCGCCCTCAAATGGGCGGTCACGCTGGGGGCCATCGCTTTCGGCACGGTCTGCCTCGGGCCGTGGGAGCGGGGCATGATGGACATCTCCGGCCGGATGGGCATGGCCGCCCTGGGCGACCCGGCCTACCTGCGCGACGAGTGGCTGAACCTGACCTGGGGAGCGGCCCAGGTGGTCCTGCTCATGGCCGTGGTCTTCATCTCGATTTTCAAACCGTGGAAAAACTTAGGAAAACGCAAGGGTTGATTCATGTTTCGACGTCTGCTCATCGTTCTCGTCTTTAGCCTGGCGGCCCTGCCCGCCTTCGCCCTTGCACAGGACGCCGCCAAGGCGCAGGGCTCGCCCGTGGCCGTGGCCAAGGTGACCTCCGGGGACATGGCTCCCCAGTCCGAGTTCATCGGCACGGTCTATTTTTCCGAGATCTCCAACGTGGCCTCCGAGGTCGAGGGCAAGGTCCTCGACATCAAGGTCACGGACGGCCAGCGGGTCAGGGAAGGGGACGTCCTGGTGGTCCTGTCCTCCTCCCTGCTGGACAAGTCCATCCGCAACGCCTCGGCACTGGCCCGGCAGGCCAAGGCCGAGTACGAGTCCGCCAGGCTGGAGAACGACCGCGTGGCCGCGCTCTTCAAGAGCCGGTCCGTGGCCGAGGGCGAGTTCGACTCCAAGCGGCTGGGCGCCGAGGCCCTGCTGCACAAGTACGAGGCGGTCCAGGCCGACCTGGCCAGGCTGCTGGAGGAGGCGGCCCTGAAGAACATCCGCGCCCCCTACGACGGCGTGGTCATCGACACGCCGGTGACGCGCGGCGAGTGGGTTTCCGGCGGCTCCACGGTGGTGGTCACCGCCCGCGACGACCAGTTCGAGGTGGTGGTCAACGCGCCGAGGGAGGCCTTCGGCGTGGTCAAGCCCGGGCTCAAGGTCGAGGTGGGCGCGGCCGGGGCCAAGTATCCCGGCGAGGTCTTCGCGGTCATCCCGCGTGGCGACGTGGCCACCCGCACCTTCCCGGTCAAGATCAGGGTGCGCAACGACGGTTCCCTGGCCGAGGGCATGGAGGCGCGCGTCCACCTGCCCAAGGGGCTGGGCGGCAAGACCATGATCGTCCCGCGCGACGCCGTTATCTCGGCGGGCGGCGACCAGGTGGTCTGGGTGGTGCTGGACGGCAAGGCCGTGCCCGCGCCGGTCTACGTGGTCGGCTACCGGGGGCTCCTGGCGGGCGTGAAGTCGCCCAAGCTCGCGGAGGGCATGGACGTGGTGGTCAAGGGCAACGAGCGGCTCCGGCCCGGCCAGCCCGTGGCCCCGCAGCCGGCGGCGCGGCCCGCGCAATAGGGGAGCGCCATGCAGATCATCAAATCCGCCATAGACAAGCCGGTGGCCGTGCTGGTGGGCGTGATCCTCGTGGTCATGTTCGGGGCCATCGCCCTGTTCACGCTGCCCTACCAGCTCTCGCCCAACGTCACCGAGCCGATCATCACGGTCAAGACCGACTGGCAGGGCGCGACCCCCTACGAGATCGAGCGCGACATCATCGAGGAGCAGGAGAAGGTCCTCAAGGGCATCCCCGGCCTCATCGAGATGGACAGCTCCAGCTACAACGGCACCGCCGAGCTCTCCCTCAAGTTCGAGATCGGCACGGACATCGACACCGCGCTCCTGCGCACGACCAACAAGCTGGACGAGGTGCCCGAGTATCCCGACAGCGCGGACCGGCCCATCGTCTCGGCCACGGGCGCGTCCACCTCGCCGGTCATCTGGATGATGATCCGGACCCTGCCGGGCAACGAGCGGGACGTGAACACCTACCGCACCTTTTTCGAGAACGAGGTCCGCCAGTACCTGGAGCGCGTCAAGGGCGTGGCCGAGCTCTTCGTGGGCGGCGGCCGGGAGGACGAGATGCAGATCGTTGTCGATCCCGTCCGGCTGGCGGCCTACAACCTGACCATCCCCGACCTGGTGGCCGTGCTCAAGAGCGAGAACGTCTCCATCTCGGCGGGCAACATGGGCGTGGGGCGACGCGACTACCGCGTGCGCACCCCGGCCAACTTCCGCTCCGCGGAGGACATCGAGTCCATCGTCATCAACTCCTCGGGCGCGACCCGGGTCCGGGTCGCGGACGTGGCCGAGGTCCGGCGCGGGCACCAGAAGGCCACCGTGGCCATGCTGCACAACGGCATTCCCGGCATGGCCGTGGGCGTGAAGCCCGAGCCGGGCGTCAACGTCCTGTCCATGACCGACGACGTCCACAAGGTGGTCCAGGCGCTCAACGACGGGGTGATGAAGGACAACGGCATCACCCTTGAGTGGGTCTACGACCAGCGGCCGTACATCAACGGCGCCATCGACCTGGTCAAGCAGAACATCCTGATCGGCTCGATTCTGGCCATCATCGTCCTGTTCGTCTTTCTCCAGTCGTTTTCCGCCACCATCATCGTGGCCGTGTCCATCCCGGTGTCCATCGTCGGCTCGTTCATCATGTTCGCGGCCGCCGGGCGGACCCTCAACGTCGTGTCCATGGCGGGCATCTCGTTCGCCGTGGGCATGTTGGTGGACAACGCCATCGTGGTGCTGGAGAACATCGATCGGCACCGGGGCATGGGCAAGGGGCCGCTGGACGCGGCCTACGACGGGGCCCGCGAGGTCTGGGGCGCGGTCCTGGCCTCCACCCTGACCACCGTGGCCGTGTTCCTGCCCGTGGTCTTCATGCAGCAGGAGGCGGGCCAGCTCTTCAAGGACATCGCCATCGCCGTCACCTGCGCCATCATCCTGTCAATGGTCGTGTCCCTGCTGGTCATCCCCATGCTGGCCCGCCAGTTCCTGGGCATGGCCGCAAAGCGGCGGGCTGCGGCCGAGGCCCAGGGCGGGCCGCGCAAGCCCGCCACCCTCTCGCTGGTCAAGCGGGCCATGGTGCCGGTGACGCGCATCGGCTCCCGGCTGGCGGACCGGATCACGGCCCTGCTGAACCTGGCCATCGACAGGCCGCTGAACCGGATCGTCACCGTGGGCAGCCTGACGCTCGCCTCGGTGCTCCTGGTCTGGATTTTCTTTCCCAAGATGGAATACCTGCCCCAGGGCAACCGCAACCTGATCATCAACATCCTGATCCCGCCGCCCGGCCTCTCCTACGAGGAGCGGCTGGACATCGGCCACTACGTCTACGACCAGACGGTCCCGCACATGCACAAGGACGTGGGCGGGTTTCCGGGCGTGGCCGACATCTTCTACGTGTCCGCGCCGACCATCAACCTGTTCGGGGCCATCTCCACGGACGAGCAGCGCGGCGGCGAGCTGACCCCGCTGTTCAGCCGGATCATCAACTCCATCCCCGGCATGTACGGCGTGTCGCTCCAGGCCTCCATTTTCGAGCTCGGGCTGGGCAAGGGGCGCGTGGTGGAGGTGGACTTTTCGGGCACGGACCTGGAGAAGATCGTGGCCGCCGCCGGGACCATGTTCGGCATGGCCATGAAGGAGATTCCGGGCTCGCAGATCCGGCCCGTGCCGTCGCTGGAGCTGCTCTATCCCGAGGTGCGCTTCGTTCCCGAGCGGGACCGCGTGCGCGCGGCGGGCATGACCACTCAGGGGCTCGGCACGGCCATCGACGTCATCCTCGACGGCCGCAACATCGGCGACTTCAAGGAAGAGGGCAAAAAGAAGATCGACCTGATCCTCAAGGGCTCGCCCCAGGACGTGACCACGCCCGAGGAGCTCTACGGCTCGCTCATCGCCGTGCCCAACGGCTGGGCCGTGCCCGTCAGCTCGCTGGCGGACATGCGGCGTACCAACTCCATGAACGAAATCCGCCATCTGGAACGCAAGCGCACCGTCTCGCTTCAGGTGACGCCGCCCATGTCCATGCCCCTTGAGGAGGCCATGGAGATCATTCAGAACAAGCTGGTCCCCGGCGTGCGCCAGATGGGGCTGCTGGACGACGTCTCGGTGCGCCTCTCCGGCGCGGCGGACAAGCTGACCGTGACCCGCCAGGCCCTGCAGTGGAACTTCCTGCTGGCCGTGGTCATCACCTACCTGCTCATGTCCGCGCTCTTCGGCAACTTCATCTATCCGCTCATCATCCTGTTCACCGTGCCCCTGGCCGGGGCGGGCGGGTTCCTGGGCCTCAAGCTGGAGAACTGGTTCATCGCCCCGCAGCCGCTGGACATCCTGACCATGCTCGGCTTCGTCATCCTCATCGGCGTGGTGGTCAACAACGCCATCCTCATCGTCCACCAGTCGCTCAACAACATCCGCGAGCACGGCATGGAACACAAGGCGGCCGTGGTCGAGGCCACGCGGACCCGGCTGCGGCCCATCTACATGTCGGCCGCCACCTCGGTGTTCGGCATGTTGCCCCTGGCCATCGCCCCCGGCCCCGGCTCGGAGCTGTATCGCGGCCTGGGCGCGGTGGTGCTGGGCGGCCTGGCCCTGTCCACGGTCTTCACCATCTTCGTCATCCCCGCGCTGCTCATGTTCGTCATCGGCATGGAGAAGCGGGGCGGCCAGGCGTCCTAGCCCCCCGCACGAAGCGGAACGCAACGCGCCCCGGCCTCCCAAGGGAGACCGGGGCGCTTCCCGTCGTATTGGCGGCCGGGTCATTCCGACCGGGTGGGATTCTCCAGCACGCGCTCGATGGCCTCGCGGATCTTGCTCTTGATCTCGAAATCCGAGAGCCGGTCCTGGAGCACGATGGTCCCCTTCTGCACGTAGCGGGAGGGGAGCAGGTTCAGGGTCAGGGCGTAGACGTCCTCGATGTCGAGCTGCTCGAAAAGATAGTCCTCGTAATAGTCGTCCATGATCTCGGCCATGAACCGGGCGACGCGCCGCTCGTTGCGGTTGCGGATCTTGTCCAGGTTCACGCCTCTGACGTCGAGCGGGGAAGGGGGCATGGGCACTCCTTGGCGGACGGATGAGTTTGGTTGCCTCCTCCATAACCCGGTTCCCGTCCCGTTGGCAATCCGTCCGCCGCCCGGCGGACGCGCTTGACACGCCGTCGGCGATGTCTATTTATCGAGGAATGATTCCTAACAACAAAAGGAGGCGTGTATGGACGCGAAACGGGCGATGGCGTGGTGCGCGGGGCTGCTGCTCTGCCTGGCCGCGCTCTTTGGCGCGGGCCGTGCGGCCTTCGGGGGAGACGATATGACCACAGGAAAAACCGAGATCGCCACCCTGGCGGGGGGCTGTTTCTGGTGTCTTGAATCCGATCTGGAAAAACTGCCCGGCGTGCTGGACGTGGTGTCCGGCTACGCGGGCGGGACCGAGCCCGACCCGACCTACGAGCAGGTCAGCGCCCACGCCACCGGCCACCGCGAGGCCGTGCAGGTCACCTTCGACCCGGCGGAGATCGGCTACGGCGCGCTGCTCGACTACTACTGGAAGCACTTCGACCCCACGGACGCGGGCGGCTCCTTCGGGGACCGGGGGTTCCAGTACACCTCGGCCGTCTTCTACCACTCCGAGGCGCAGCGCGCGGAAGCCGAGGCTTCGCGGAAGGCCCTGGAGGCGTCCGGCCGCCTGGGCGGCCCGGTGGCCACAGAAGTGCTGCCCTTCACCACTTTCTACCCGGCGGAGGCCTACCATCAGGATTACGCCCGGACCTGCCCGGTGCGCTACAAGGCCTATCGTCACTTTTCGGGCCGCGACCGGTACATCGAGAAGACCTGGGGCGGCGCGGCGAAGCCCGAGGCCGCCGCGAAGCCGGACGGGGCCAAGACATACGCCCGGCCCGACGACGAGGCCGTGCGCCGGGCCCTCAGCCCGCTCCAGTACCGCGTCACCCAGGCGTGCGGCACCGAGCCGCCTTTTGACAACGCCTATTGGGACAACCATCGCGAGGGCATCTACGTGGACGTGGTCTCGGGCGAGCCGCTCTTTTCCAGCCGGGACAAGTTCGACTCCGGCTCGGGCTGGCCGAGCTTCACCCGGCCCATCGGGGAGGAGCGCGTCACCGAGCGGCGGGACGGGAGCCTCGGCATGACCCGCACCGAGGTGCGCAGCCGGGGAGCGGATTCCCATCTGGGGCATGTCTTCGAGGACGGTCCCGGCCCGAGCGGGCTGCGCTACTGCATCAATTCCGCCTCCCTGCGCTTCATCCCCAGGGAGGAGATGGAAAAGGAAGGGTACGGCGAGTATCTCACGCTGTTTGAATAACCGGAAGGCCGTCACGGCCGGGGGGAGTCTCTGCGGGGGCTCCCCCCTTTTTTTGCGTCCGCCCGATCCGGTCCGGGGGAGGGCACGCGGTTTGCAACGGTTTGCAAAATCAGAAAAAGAAGGTAAGAACTTCCCGACCGTACCATGCGAAGCATTGCCGCCTTGTCACTCCTCATCCTCCTGCTGTCCGCCGCGTCCTCGGCGGCCGGGGGTTACGGCTACCCCTTCGCCGATCCGATCAAGGCCACGGTCTACGGCACGCCGCCAACGGAAATCTATCGTAAATTCAAGCCGGTGACGATCAAGACGCGGGCCCTGCGCGTCAAGGGCCGCCGCGTGCCCTCGGTCTTCTCCTACAGCTCCGACATGTATTACTCCACGGCCCTGCACAAGGAGGAGGCCCCGCTGGTATTCATCATCGCGGGCACCGGGGCGGAGCACGACTCCAAGAAGATGGACTTCCTGACCCGCGCATTCTACAGCGCCGGATACCATGTGGTGGCCCTGTCCTCGCCCACGCACATGAATTTCATCATCTCCATGTCCGAGCACGCCGTGCCCGGCTACGTGCCCTACGACGTGAAGGACCTCTACCGGGCCATGCGCTGGATCAAGGAGGAACTGGCCGGGGAGTGCAAGGTGAGCGGCTACTCCGTCACCGGCTACAGCCTCGGGGCCATGCACGCCGCCCATCTGGCCCATATGGACGCCGAGCGCCACGACTTCGATTTCAGGAAGGTCCTGCTCATCAACCCGCCGGTCAGCCTCTATCACTCGGTAAAGCGCATCGACGCCTGGCTCGGGCCCGAGAACCTGGGCGGCCGGACCGTCCACCAGCAGATCGAGCGGTTCGTCAAGCTCTTCTCCGACTACTACGAGCAGACCAACATCACGGACTTCGACGACAATTTCCTCTATGACCTGGTCACCCAGGTGGACTTCGACGCCACGGACCTGCGCGCCCTCATCGGGGTCGACTTCCGCCTCTCGTCCACGGCCATGATCTTTTCCTCGGACGTCTGCCTCCAGGCCGGATACCTGGTGCCCCCGGACCGCTATCCCCTGGCCACGGGCGACCCGCTCATGGACTATGCCGAGGCCGCCTTCGAGATCAGCTTCGAGGAGTACATGGACGAATACCTCCTGCCGTACCTCCGCTACGTGGACCCGTCCATGGATCGCTATTCCATGATTCAGCAGTGCAGCCTGTATCCCATCCGGACCTGGCTCAAGAACGCGGACAACGTGGTTCTCATCGGCAACCTCGACGACGTCATCCTGAACGGGAACGACGTGCGCTTCCTGAAGGACGTGTTCGGCGGGCGCGCCCGTTTCTTCCCCACGGGCGGGCACTGCGGCAACATGATGTACGGTCCCTTCGTGGAAGCCATGCTGGAGATGATGAAGTCATGACCGCGCGCAGGCTCCCGATCCTCACGGCCCTGTGGGCCGTCCTGCTCCTGGCCCTGGCGGGCTGCGGCCCGTCCGTGCTCCGGCAGGTGGACCCGGCGCTGACCCTGGCTCCCAGCGGGTTCCGCACCGAGGCCAACCACTGGCCCGACACCTGCGGCTCCAGCGGCTTCGCGGTGATGGACGTCTACGACCCGTGGGAGCCCCTGAACCGCAACATCTATTCCTTCAACGCCGCGTTCGACGACTATTTCATGCTCCCGGCCACCGACGTCTACACCACGGTGGTCCCCTCGCCCGCGCGCACCGGGGTCAAGAACGTCATCCGCAACCTCAACGAGGTCGGCGTACTGACCAACTGCCTGCTTCAGGGCAAGATGAGGAAATCCGCCATCACCACCGGCCGGTTCCTGATAAACTCCACCTTTGGCCTGGGCGGGCTCTTCGACCTGGCCTCCAACAACCCGAAGCTGAGGCGGCAGGAGGAGGACTTCGGCCAGACCCTCGGCGTCTGGGGCGTGGGCAACGGGCCCTATTTCGTCATGCCCTTCTTCGGCCCGTCCAACCTGCGCGACACCGTGGGCTTCGGCGGCGACTTCATGCTGCTGTGGTGGGAGATGAAGACCGTCTACAAGACCCTGGGCATCAACGACAACTGGAACTGGACCCTGGGCGAGCTGGCCATCCGCGCCTTGAACATGCGCGCCAACATCCCCTTTCGCTACCACAAGACCGGGTCGCCCTTCGAGTACGAACTGGTCCGTTTCGTCTACACCAAGAAGCGCGAGCTCGACATCCGCAAATAGCGCCGGACGGTCACTTCGAGTGGCTGTAGCCGCCCGCCTCGGCCTCGGTCAGCGGAACGGTGACCGGGTTGCGCCCGAAGTAGTCCAGGCACCGCCGCAGGTCCGAAGCGAAAAGGTCGCCCAGGTCGCGGGAAAAACCGTGGCGCACCAGGACGCGCATGACCACCAGGTCCTCGCGGTCCGGCGGCATGGCATAGGCCGCCACCTGCCAGCCGCGCGTGCGCAGCCGGTCCGAGAGGTCGTAGAGGGTGTAGCCGTGGTCCCGGTCCCCGGCCAGGGACCAGCTCACGGCCGGGAGCCCGCCCGCGCCGTCGTGGATGACCCGGAACGGGCCCATCCCGGCGATGGCCCCGGCCAGCTCGCGGGCCGTGTCGCGGCAGGCCTGGTGGATGCGGCGGTAGCCCTCGCGCCCCAGGCGCAGGAAGTTGTAGTACTGGGCCGCGATCTGGCCGCCGGGGCGGGAGAAGTTCAGGGCGAAGGTGGGCATGTCGCCGCCCAGGTAGTTGACCCGGAAGACCAGGTCCTCGGGCAGGTGCGTCGCGTCGCGCCAGACCACCCAGCCCACCCCGAGCGGCGCGAGCCCGTACTTGTGGCCCGAGCTGTTGATGGAGACCACGCGCGCCTGCCGGAAATCCCAGTCCAGCTCGGGCTCGGCGAACGGGGCCACGAACCCCCCGCTGGCCGCGTCCACATGCACCGGCACGTCGAGGCCCGTGCGCGCCTGCAATTCGTCCAGGGCGGCGCAGATGGCCGCCACCGGCTCGTACTGGCAGGTGAAGGTCACGCCCAGGGTGGGCACCACGCCGATGGTGTTCTCGTCGCAGCGGGCCACCACCTCCTCGGGCGTGAGGATGAGCCGGTCCCGCGCCATGGGAACCTCGCGCAGCTCCACGTCCCAGTAGCGGGCGAACTTGTGCCAGCAGACCTGGACCGGGCCGCAGACCAGGTTGGGCCGGTCCGTGGGGAGCCCGGCCGCGCGGCGTTTCTCCCGCCAGCGCCACTTCAGCGCCAGGCCGCCGAGCATGGCCGCCTCGCTGGACCCGGTGGTGGAGCAGCCCGTGGAGTTGCGGCCGTCCGGGGCGCGCCACAGGTCGGCCAGCATGTGCACGCAGCGCGCCTCCAGCTCGGCCGTCTGCGGGTATTCGTCCTTGTCGATCATGTTCTTGTCCAGGCACTCGTTCATGATCCGGCGCACCTCGGGCTCGGCCCAGGTCTGGCAGAACGTGGCCAGGTTCTGGCGGGCGTTGCCGTCCAGCATCAGCTCGTCGTGCACCACCTGGTAGACGTGGCGGGGCGCGCTCTCGGCGTCGGGAAAGCGGTACCTGGGCAGCCGGACCGAGAGGTCGTCGGCCGCGAAGACGTCGTCGAGCAGGCGGTGGCGGATGGTGTCCTTTTCGTGCAGGGCCATGGTTTCTCCATCGGTTTCCGGGTTGGCGGGCAGGGCGCGGCGCGCTCCGGCCTCCGTTGTGCCACAGGCCGCCCCCTTCGTCACCCCTTGTCCGAATTTCCTGTTGCGCAACGGCCGGTTCGTGTTAGGCTGGGGCCAAAGTCATCCCCGAAACCGAGGAGGCGGCATGGAGACCCTGGTCAAGCGTTTGGACGCGGACGGCGTACGCCGGTTCCTGGAGCGGGGCGGGGGCGTCCTTGTGGACACCCTGCCGCCCGAGCACTTCGCCGCCCGGCACATCCCCGGCGCGGTCAACGCCTGCGTGTACGAGGTGGCCTTCCCGGACGCCATGGCCGCGCTCGCGCCGGACAAGGGCGCGTCCGTGGTCCTCTACGGGGCCGGGCCGAGGTCCGGCGACTGCCGGTGCGCGGCCGAAAAGCTCCAGCGCGCGGGCTACGCCGACGTGGCCGTGTTCCTGGGCGGCCTGGAGGCCTGGCGCGCGGCCGGGCACGCCCTGGAGGGCGATGCCCCCGGCGAGGTGGAGCCGCCGCACCCGGCCCTGGTCCTGGAGCCGAGGACCTACCGCGTCCTGCCGCAGGAGTCGGAGGTCCGCTGGACCGGGCGCAACAACAACGGCGGCCACTATGGCCTGCTCGCCGTATCCTCCGGATTTCTGGAAGGCGCGGGCGAGCCCTCGGCCTCCTTCACCCTGGACATGGCCTCCCTGCGCAACCTCGACCTGGAGGGCGCCGAGCTCCACCCGGTGCTGGAAGCTCACCTCCGGTCCGACGACTTCTTCTTCACCGCGCTCTTTCCCAAGGCGACCTTCACCACCACCCGCATCCGCATAGCCGAGCTGGGCGAGGCCACCCGGCCCAACGCCATGCTCCAGGGCGTGCTCACCCTGCGCGGCGCGGAGAACGAGATCGCCTTTCCTGCCCACATCCGCAACCTGGCCGACGGTCGCCTCGCGGTCATCGCCAACCTCGATTTCGACCGCACCCAGTGGGGCGTCATCTACGGCTCGTCCCGCTTCTTCCAGCACCTGGGCTACCATGTGGTCTTCGATTTCATCTCCGTGGACTTCCGGCTCGTGCTGGAATAGCGAGGCCGCGCACGCAAAAAAGGAGGGGCCGGAGTAGTCTCCGGCCCGTTCGCCTGTATCGGCAACGCCCTTCCGTCCGTGGCGGCTCCGCGGATCACCGGGGAAGACCTGGTTGGCGCATTCCCTCCGGCGCTTTGATGTTCTCGTTGCAATCCACGCCCCGTGAGGGGTATGCCGATCCGTTTTCCCAAAAAAACGCGGGACCTGCTAGCCGGGCAGTTCCGACAGGAAGGCGGCCGCCCGCCGCTCCGACCAGTAGACGTTGTCCAGGCCGGAGGCGACGAAGCCCACGTGGCCGCCGTAGCGCGGCGTCTCCAGGAACAGGTTCGGATTGTTGCGCGCCGCCTCCTCCGGAAAACAGGCGGGCGTCAGGAAGGGGTCGTTCCGCGCGTTGACCAGCAGGGTCGGGACCCGGACGGCCCCGAGGACCGGCAGGCTGGAGGCGCGGGCGTAGTAGTCCGCCGCGTCGGCGAAGCCGTGGTAGGGCGCGGTGTAGCGGTTGTCGAACTCGCGCAGGGTGTAGACCCCCCTCAGCAGGTGGGGCGGCACCTGGTCCGGGAAGCGCGCCTCCTTTTCCCGCACCTTGGCCCGCAGGCCGAGCATGAAATATTCCACGTAGATGCGCCGCGAAGGCCGGGCCAGCATCCGCTCCGACCCGCCCAGGTCGCACGGCACCGAGAACACGGCGGCCGCCGCGACCCCGGCCGGAACCCGGTCCGGGTCCTCGCCCAGGTACTTGAGGATCTGGTTGCCGCCCATAGAGAAGCCGATGAGCACGACCTGGTCGTAGCGGCCCGAGGCCAGGCAGTGGGTGACCACGGTGTGCAGGTCGCCGGTCTCGCCCGAGTGGTAGGATCGGGGCAGGAGGTTGGGCTCGCCGCCGCAGCCGCGCTGGTTCCAGCAGGCCGCGTCGAACCCCAGGCCGGTGGCCGCTCGGGCCATGCCCACCACGTACTTGCGCCGGGCGTCGCCCTCCAGGCCGTGGGAGATGATCGCCACCTTGCGGCTTTTGCCGACGCGGGAGGGGTGGACGTCCATGGTCAGGAAGTCGTTGTCCGGGGTGGTCACGCGCTCCTTGCGGATGGGCCCGAAGAGCGGGGACGGGCGCAGCAGCGTCGGATAGAGCGTCGAGAGGTGGGCGCGGCGGAACGGGGGAGCGGGGCGGTAGTCGGGCACGGGCAGCACGGGCATGGGACCGGTGTACGACCGGCCGGAATGTTTGTCAAAACCGGCGGTCGGTCTCGGAAAGAATTTGCCAAGGCGGCCGGCCGGCCCTATCTTCGGGGGCAAACCGGAGGAACCGTGCCGCTCTTCGACGCCGTCGACATCGAAAATTACGCCGAGGTCCTGGTCTGGGCCCTGAACAAGTCCCGCCGCGAGCCCCTCAAAAAGAAGGACGTGGTGGTCATCCGCTACGACATCCCCGGCCTGGCCCTGGCCGAGGCGGTCTATTCCCGGCTCATGGACGGCCACTTCATGCCCGTGGCCATGGCCCGGCCCACGCCCTACATGGAGGCCGAGCGCTACCTCAACGCCAGCTACGGCCAGCTCCTGTTCCAGCAGCCCGGCCTGGCCGAGCTCTACGCCCGCGCCGCGGGCATCGTCACCATCCTCGCGCCCGAGGACCTGACCCACCTTCAGGGCGTGGACCCGCGCACCATCGCCGAGGCGGGCCGCGCCGACGGGGCGACCAAGGACGTCCTGCGCCGCCGCCGCTATACCGGCTCCCTGGGCTGGACCACCTGCGTCTATCCGACCCCGGCCCTGGCCGAGGCCTCGGGCATGACCATAGAGGAATACGCCCGCGCCCTGGGCCGCGCCTGCTGGCTGAACATGCCGGACCCGGTGCGCGAGTGGCGTCGGCTGGAGCGCGAGGCGGGCGAGGTCTGCGACTGGCTCGGGGCCATGGGCATCCGCTCCCTGCGCGTGGAGTCCGAGGACGTCAACCTCAAGGTCCCGGTGGGCGAGAACCGCCGGTTCCTGGGCGTCTCCGGCACCAACATCCCCGGCTACGAAATCTATTTCGCGCCCGACGCGCGCGGGGTGGAGGGCACCTACTACGCGGACCAGCCGACCCTGCGCCACGGCCACCTGGTCCTGGGCGCGTCCCTGGATTTCTCGGGCGGCATCGCGGCCCGGGTGGAGGCGGCGCGGGGCGAGACCTTCCTCCAGGGCCAGCTCTACCTGGACGCCGGGGCGCGCCGGGTGGGCGAGTTCTCGCTCACGGACAAGCGCTTCTCGCGCGTGGACCGGTTCATGGCCCACACCCTGCTGGACGAGAACTTCGGCGGCGAGCACGGCAACTGCCACCTGGCCCTGGGCGGCTCGGTCCTGGAGAGCTACACGGGCCCGGCGGAGCTGCTCACGCCCGAGCTGGAATATGAGCTCGGCTTCAACGCCTCGGGCCTGCACTGGGACCTGGTCAACACCCAGCCCAAGCGGGTCACGGCCCTGCTCAAGACGGGCGAGCCGAGGCTGATCTACGAGAACGGGTCGTTCCGCATCTGATCCCCGGCCGTTTTTCTTGGCCGTTCCGCCCTTTTCACGGGTTTGTGGTTATTGACAACCCGTCCCCCATGATTATTTGTCAGGCATACCCCGCTTGGGCGGGGCTTTTTTCGATCAAATCCAGATTGTTAAGGAAACGGATTCCATGAGCGACAAGAAAAATACCGAAGTTCCCATCAACGGCCTGTTCGAAGAGGAATCCCCGCTTTTCGGGGCGTCCGCCAAGGGCGAGGCCGGCCGGGATGAAGCCGCCGACAAGGGCGAGGCCGGGCGCGACGCCGAGGTCTCCCTGAGCCAGGACGAGCTGGTGGCCCTGTGCAAGGCGTCGGTCTGCCCCGGCTGCGACGTGCACCGCGAGGCCGAAAACGTCCGCCTGCGCGCCCTGGCCGACGCCGAGAACGTCAAGAAGCGGCTGCTGCGCGAGAGCGAGGACATGAAGAAGTACGCGGGCGAGTCGGTCCTGGCCGACCTGCTGCCCGTGCTCGACAACCTGGAGCTCGCCCTGGCCCACACCGGCAACCTGGACGGCGCGTGCAAGAACTTCGTCATCGGCGTCGAGATGACCCGCAAGCTCTTCCTGGACGCCGTCAAGGGCCACGGCCTGGTGGCGGTGGACGCCGCGCGCGGCGCGGAGTTCAACCCCGAGATTCACGAGGCCGTCGGCACCGTGGAGGAAGCGGGGCTGGACGACAACCGCATCGCCCAGGTGGTGCAGGGCGGCTACCTGCTCAAGGGCCGTCTGCTGCGCCCGGCCAAGGTCATGGTCAACAAGGCCTAGCAAGGTTTTTTTTGCGGTCCGCCACTTTACAACCCCGGTGGCGTGATTATTGGAAAAAGAGCGAAACGAACGCCGCAGGGGCGCGGCACGCAATAGAGATTCTTTAGGAGGAAACAGTATGGGCAAGATCATAGGGATCGACCTCGGAACCACCAACTCCTGCGTCTACGTGATGGAGGGCAAGGATCCGAAATGCATCACCAACCCCGAAGGGGGCCGGACCACCCCGTCCGTCGTCGCCTTCACCGACAAGGAGCGGCTGGTTGGCGACATCGCCAAACGCCAGTCCGTCACCAACCCTGAAAAGACCGTCTTCGCCATCAAGCGGCTCATGGGCCGCAACGTGAGCGCGCCCGAGGTCGCGAAGTGGAAGGAGCATTGCCCCTACCGGATCGTGGCCGGCAACGGCAACGACGCGTGGGTGGAGATCGCGGGCAAGAAGTACAGCCCGCCCGAAGTCTCGGCCATGATTCTGCAGAAGCTGAAAAAGGACGCCGAGACCTACCTTGGCGAGCCCGTGACCGAGGCGGTCATCACCGTCCCGGCCTACTTCAACGACTCCCAGCGCCAGGCCACCAAGGACGCGGGCAAGATCGCGGGCCTTGAGGTCAAGCGCATCATCAACGAGCCCACGGCCGCCTCCCTGGCCTACGGGTTCGACAGGAAGGCCAACGAGAAGATCGCGGTCTTCGACCTCGGCGGCGGCACGTTCGATATCTCCATCCTGGAAGTCGGCGACAACGTCGTGGAAGTCCGCGCCACCAACGGCGACACCTTCCTCGGCGGCGAGGACTTCGACCACCGGATCATCGAGTACCTGGTGGACGAGTTCAAGAAGGAGAACGGCATTGACCTGGCCAAGGACCGCATGGCCCTCCAGCGGCTCAAGGAAGCCGCCGAAAAGGCCAAGCACGAGCTCTCCAGCTCCGTGGAGACCGAGGTCAACCTGCCGTTCATCACCGCCGACCAGAACGGCCCGAAGCACATGATGGTCAAGATCAGCCGCGGCAAGCTCGAAAAGCTGGTCGAGGACCTGGTGGACCGCACCGTGGAGCCGTGCAAGAAGGCTCTCAAGGACGCCGGTCTCTCCGCTTCGGACATCGACGAGGTCATCCTTGTCGGCGGCATGACCCGCATGCCCCTGGTCCAGCAGAAGGTGAAGTCCTTCTTCGGCAAGGAGCCCAACCGCTCCGTGAACCCGGACGAGGTCGTGGCCATGGGCGCGGCCATCCAGGGCGGCATCCTGGCCGGCGACGTCAAGGACGTCCTGCTGCTCGACGTGACCCCGCTGTCGCTGGGCATCGAGACCATGGGCGGCGTGATGACTCGCCTGATCGAGCGCAACACGACCATCCCGACCAAGAAGTCCCAGGTGTTCACCACCGCGGCCGACAACCAGCCGTCGGTCTCCATCCGGGTCTTCCAGGGCGAGCGGCCCATGAGCGCGGACAACAAGCTGCTCGGCAACTTCGAGCTCTCCGGCATCCCGCCGGCGCCGCGCGGCGTGCCGCAGATCGAGGTCACCTTCGACATCGACGCCAACGGCATCGTGCATGTCGGCGCCAAGGACATGGGCACCGGCCGCGAGCAGTCCATCCAGATCACCGCTTCCTCCGGCCTGTCCGAGGACGAGATCAACCAGATGGTCAAGGACGCCGAGTCCCACGCCGAGGACGACAAGAAGAAGCAGGCGCTCATCGAGGCCCGCAACCATGCCGACACCCTGGTCTACACCACCGAGAAGTCCATCCGCGACCTCGGCGACAAGGTGGATTCCGCGCTCAAGGCGGACATCGAGACCAAGGTCGCGGCCCTGAAGAAGGCGCTTGAGGGCGACGACGAGAACGAGATCAAGACCAAGACCGACGAGCTGGCCCAGGCCTCCCACAATCTGGCCGAGCAGCTCTACGCCCAGAAGGCCGGTCAGCCGGGCGGCGAGTCCCACGGCGGACCCTCCGCCGGTCCGGAGCCGGGCGCGCAGCCCAAGGATGACGACGACGTGGTCGACGCCGACTACACCGAAGTCAAGTAATCCGGCTTGCCTTCACGGCTCAGTCGAAGTATAGCATTACCCGGCCCGCCAAAGCGGGCCGGGTTTTTTTAGTTATCTGGCTGCCCAATTCTGCTGCAATGGAACGTGCCATGTATCGATCCCGAAAAGTGACCGCCTTGCGCTCCGCCCTGCGCCTTGCCGCCCTGGTCGCCCTCCTGTCCCTGTTCCTGTCCGGCTGCGCCCAGCGCGGGCCCTCCATCCGGAGCACGGACCTGCTCTCCACGCCCAACCTCCTCGTCGAGGCGGACGCGGCCTTCAAGGCGAAGCGGTATGAAGCCGCCGAGCTCTACTATACCAAGCTGCTCGAACGCCAGGACCTGGAGAAGAGCGAGCTGCCCGCCATTTACGGCAACCTCGCCGACTCCGCCTACGCCCTTGGCCATTACCACCAGGCGCGCATCGCCCTGGAGACCTGGGCCAACATGGACACCACGGCCCTGGGCCGGGCCTCCTGGGAGACGACCTACCTGGGCGCCATGGCCGCCCTGGGCAAGGGCGAGCGGCTGGACAACCACCTCAAGTGGCTGCTCAAGGCCGACAATCTGCCCTGGGCCACCCGCCAGGACGCGGCCCTGTGGTACTCCGCCTATTTCACGGGCCGCGACGACGCGGCCCGCGCCCTGGAAGTCCTCGGCTCCTTCTATGCCCAGGCCCCGGACCTCACGGCCCGGACCGGGATGGAGCAGGCCTTCCGCGAACGGCTGGAAAAGCTGGACGACACGGGTGTGGACGACCTGGCCAAGGGCGTCACCGCCGAGGACCAGCTCAAGTTCCCCTACGCCCTGGTCGCCTTCGAGCGGGGCGTCCGCCAGGCCGGGAACAAGGAGGCGTGGTCCGTCAACTGGCGCACCCTGCGCAACGTGGCCGGGAGCGGCGACCTGGCCGACCTCGTCCCGCTCCGGACCCGGCTGGCCGAGCTGGAGGCGCGCTACGGCATGCCCCGCGTGGGCGTGGCCCTGGCCCTGCCGCTGACAGGCCCCTACGGCCCGGTGGGCATCAAGATCCTGCGCGGCGCGGGCCTGGCCCAGTGGCGGCTGGCTCAGGACGGCACGGACGTGGACATCAAGGTCGTCAACACCGAGGCCCCGGGCTGGGAGAAGCGGCTGGCCGCGCTCCCGAGCCACTACACCGTTGTGGGCGGCCCGCTCCAGGTCTCGGCCTTCAAGCGCCTCGCCCAGTCCGCTCCGGTGGGCCAGCGCGTGCTCGACCAGCGCGCCTTCTTTACTTTCCTGGCCTCCCTGGGCGACCTGGAGGAGGGCAGGGACGCGTGGCGGTTCTTCACCAGCCGCAGCGACGAGGTTCGCTCCCTGGTCCGCCTGGCCGTGGACCAGTTGGGCATCAAGAACCTGGCCATCTTCTATCCCGAGGAAAAGTTCGGCCGGACCATGGCCCGCATCTTCTACGACGAGGCGGCCCCGCTGGGCGGCCGCATCCGGGGCATGCAGGGCTATCCGGCGGACAACCTCAAGCAGTGGGCCAAGAGCGTGGGCAAGCTGCTCAAGGTCCCGGCCAATTTCAGCGACATCAAGGACGAGCCGCTGCCGCCGCCCGATTTCGGCGCGGTCTTCCTGCCCGACGGCTGGCGCCAGGCCCAGACCCTGCTGCCCAACTTCTTCTTCTACGAGGGCGACCAACTGGTCTTCCTCGGTCCCGGCCTGTGGTCCCGCGCCCTGGACGGGGCCAAGGGCATCGACGAGCATTACTACCGGCTGGCCGTGTGCCCCGGCGCGTGGTGGGCGGCCAGCGACGGCGGCCACGCCCTCCAGAGCGCCCTCACCGACGAGGGACTCGGGCAGGCCGATTTCTGGGTGGCGCTGGGCTACGACTTCATCCGGTTCGCCGGGCGCATCGGCACCCTGCCGTCCGGCTGGACGCCGGAGCTGGTCAACAAGCGCATCCAGGCCGCCCAGACCATGGATTTCAGCATGGCCCGCCTGACCTGGAACGAGCGGGGCGTGGCCAGCCAGGACCTCTTCCTCTTCAGCCCGGTGCAGAACGGCAAGGAGCTGGTCAACGCCGACAAGGTCTCCGCCCGCATCGCCCAGGCCAAGGCCCGGCGCGCAAAACGGCTGGATGCCTACGAGAAGCGCAAGGAAGAGGAAAAGGCCAAAAAGGAACAGAGCGTATTCTGAAGCGGCGGCCGGACCCGGCCCCCGACGACACAAGGAGCAGGAAAATGAAAATCAGCCCCGAGGAAGTGGCCAAGGTGGCGCGGCTCGCGCGTCTCGACCTGCCCGCGGACAAGGTGGAGCTCTTCGCCGGACAGCTCGGCGACATTCTCGCCTACATGGACAAGCTGGGCGAGCTGGATACGGCCGACGTCGAGCCCATGTACAGCCCGGTCAAACACACCACCGTGCTGCGCAAGGACGAGGTGCGCAAGGACTACGCCCGCGAGGAGATCCTGGCCAATGCGCCCGAGCGGGACGGCCAGTTCTTCATCGTGCCCAGGATCGTCTAATCCCTTCATCCCATTCAGGAATTTCAATGTCTGAACTGCATACCAAGACGTTGGCCGAGCTGGCCGGGCTGCTCCAGGGCGGCGAGGTCAAGGCCGTGGACGCCGTGCGCGCCTGCCTGGAGCGCATCGAGGCCACCGAGCCGAAGATCAAGGCCCTGATTACGGTCATGGGCGAGGACGCCCTCAAACAGGCCGAGACCATGGACGCCGGGGGGCCGGACCCGAAGAAGCCCCTGTGGGGCGTGCCTGTCGTCCTCAAGGACCTGCTGACCACCAAGGGCGTGCGCACCACCTGCGCCTCCAGGATTCTGGACAACTTCGTTCCCTTCTTCGACGCCACGGCCGTGACCAGGCTCAAGGAGGCCGGGGCCATCCTCATCGGCAAGGCCAACATGGACGAGTTCGCCATGGGCTCCTCCACCGAGAACTCCGCCTATTTCCAGACCGGCAACCCCTGGGACCCGGAGCGGGTGCCCGGCGGCTCCTCGGGCGGTTCCGGCGCGTCCGTGGCCGCGGGCCAGTGCTTTGCGGCCCTGGGCACGGACACCGGCGGCTCCATCCGCCTGCCCGCCTCCTTCTGCGGCATCGTCGGCCTCAAGCCCACCTACGGCCGGGTTTCCCGGTTCGGACTCATCGCCTATGGCTCCTCCCTGGACCAGATGGGCCCCATGACCCGCACCGTGGAGGACGCCGCGCGCGTGCTCCAGGTCATCGCGGGCCACGATCCCAAGGACTCCACCTCGGTGGACGAGCCCGTGCCCGACTACCTGGCCGGGCTGGGCCGTGAGAGCCTCGACGGCGTGACCGTTGGCCTGCCCAGGGAATACTGGGGCGAGGGGCTGGACCCGGAGGTCGAGGCTGCCTGCCGCGCGGCCGTGGACAAGATGGTCGCCCTGGGGGCCAAGACCGTGCCCCTGGAGCTATCCCTGACCGAGTACGCCATCGCCACCTATTACATCATCGCCATGGCCGAGGCGTCCTCCAACCTCTCCCGCTTCGACGGCGTGCGCTTCGGCCACCGCACCGCCCATGCCGACGAGCTCATCGACATGTACACCAAGAGCCGGACCGAAGGGTTCGGCGACGAGGTGCAGCGCCGGATCATCATCGGCACCTACGTGCTCTCCTCCGGCTACTACGACGCCTACTACAACAAGGCCGCCAAGGTCCGCCGCCTGCTGCGCCAGGACTTCGACAAGGCCTTCACCCAATGCGACCTCATCGCCGGGCCGGTCTGCCCGACCACGGCCTTCAAGGCGGGTGACAAGGCCGACCCGCTCCAGATGTACCTCATGGACATCTTCACCATCTCGCTCAACCTGGCCGGGCTGCCGGGCATGAGCCTGCCCGTGGGCCTTGGCGCGGACTCCGGAATGCCGGTGGGCCTCCAACTCATGGGCCGCCCCTTCGAGGAGGCGCAGATGCTCTCCGTGGCCGCCTGCCTGGAGCGCAACCTGGCCCCCATGCCCCGGCCGAAGCTGTAGGCGGATGTTGCCTCCGGCGGCCGGGGGAAGGGGGAGAGGGACCCTTTGAAAAGGGTCGCCTCTCCCCCTTCC